>NZ_JBFTQL010000022.1:0-73469 GCF_056398985.1 Microbacterium sp. 01T413_2 | reverse complement strand
GTCCATGGCCCGTGCCGAGGGGGACGACTCGGTTGTGAAGGGTGGTTGCGTGGTCTGACCACACGTCCTAAGCTGTGGTCTGACCACAGGAGGACCGATGCCCGACCGCAGCGACACGCCCGCGCGCACCTGGCGCACGGTGCTGCAGCACGTCGAACAGCGCCTCCTCGACGGCGTGCTCGGCCCCGGTGACAGGCTGCCCAGCGAACGCGATCTGGCGGCCGAGCTCGGAGTGGGGCGCTCCAGCGTGCGCGAGGCGATCCGGGTGCTCGAGGTGATGGGACTCATCCGCACGTCGACCGGATCCGGCCCGCAGGCGGGGGCGATCGTCATCGCCGCTCCCGGAGGCGGGCTTTCCGCGCTGCTGCGCCTGCAGGTCGCCGCCCAGGGCTTCCCGATCGCCGACGTCGTCGGCACCCGCCTCATCCTGGAACAGGCCGTCGTCATGGCGCTCGCCGGGGGAGAGGGCGATACAGCGGAGGCCCATCGGCTCCTCGACGCGATGGACGCCGACCTGGATGCCGCCGACTTCCTCGCCCTTGACGCGCAGCTGCACCTCACGCTGGCCGAGGCCAGCGGCAACACCGTGGTCTCGGCGATGATGACGGGCCTGCGCGACAGCATCGAATCGTACGTCCGCACCGGATCCGCCGGAATCGATGATTGGACGGACATGACGGCGCGGCTCCGCGCCGAGCATCGCGACATCGTCCGTGCGATCGATGAGCGCCGCGCCGACGCGGCGGCGGCGCTCGTGCGCGACCACATCACCGGCTACTACGCCGCGACCGGCTTGGCCGGCGCGGCCGACACGAACCCTTGATCGGAAGGACCCTCCATGGTGCAGCGCCAGCTCCCCAACCCCGCCGAGATCTTCGAGCTGATGAGTTTCAAGAAGCCCGAACTCGACGGCACGAAGCGCCGCCTTGAGGGGGCGCTGACGATCTCGGATCTGCGCACGATCGCGAAGCGTCGCACGCCCAAGGCCGCCTTCGACTACACCGACGGTGCGGCCGAGGGCGAGCTGTCGCTGGCACGCGCCCGGCAGGCGTTCGAGGATGTGGAGTTCCACCCGGGGATACTCGCCCCGGCCCCCGAGCTGGACATGTCCACGACGATCCTCGGCGCTCCGAGCGCGTTGCCCTTCGGGATCGCGCCGACGGGGTTCACGCGCCTCATGCAGACCGAGGGCGAGGTCGCCGGTGCGGGCGCCGCGGCGGCCGCCGGGATCCCCTTCACGCTGTCCACGCTCGGAACGACCTCGATCGAGGACGTCAAGGCCACCAACCCGCACGGGCGCAACTGGTTCCAGCTGTACGTGATGCGCGACCGTGAGATCTCCTACGGCCTCACCCGCCGCGCCGCCGAGGCCGGGTTCGACACACTGATGTTCACGGTCGACACTCCGGTCGCGGGTGCGCGCCTGCGGGACAAGCGCAACGGGTTCTCGATCCCGCCGCAGCTCACCCTCGGAACCATCATCAACGCGATCCCGCGGCCGTGGTGGTGGATCGACTTCCTGACCACTCCCAAGCTCGAGTTCGCGTCGCTGTCGACAACCGGGGGCACCGTCGGAGAGTTGCTCGATGCGGCGATGGATCCCACGATCGGCTATGACGATCTCGAGGTGATCCGCGGCATCTGGCCCGGCAAGCTCATCGTGAAGGGCGTGCAGACGGTCGAGGACGCGGTGCGGCTGAAGGACACCCACGGCGTGGAAGGCGTGGTGCTCTCCAACCACGGCGGCCGCCAGCTCGACCGGGCGCCGATCCCGTTCCACCTGCTGCCACAGGTGCGCAAGGCCGTGGGCGAGGACTTCACGGTCATGGTCGACACCGGCATCATGAACGGCGCCGACATCGTCGCCGCGGTCGCCCTGGGCGCGGACTTCACGCTCATCGGGCGCGCCTACCTGTACGGCCTCATGGCCGGCGGACGCCGCGGAGTGGACCGCACGATCACGATCCTGCGCACCGAGATCGAGCGCACGATGCGCCTGCTCGGGGTCTCATCGCTGGCCGAACTGGAACCGCGTCACGTCACCCAGCTCACCCGCATGGTGCCGGTGGCGTCGAGCGCCGCCGAGGTCGCGACGCGATGACCTCCGATGCCTCGGGCCGGGTCGACGTCGAGGACCGGCGCATCGACGGTCCGCACGGAGCGATCCCGGTGCGGGTGTATCACCCGTCCGCGCCCGCGGGGCCAGGGCTGGTCTGGCTGCACGGTGGCGGCTTCTCCGGGGGCGACCTGGACATGCCGGAGGCGGACTGGGTCTCACGCTCCTTCGCGGAGCGCGGCATCGCGGTCGTCTCCGTGGATTACCGGCTGGCGCCGCCGCGTCTCGGCGGGGTCGCGCGTGCCGGGTTGAGCGACGCGCACCACCCGGTGCCCGTGGACGAGGTCGTGGCGGCCTTCGCCTGGGCGGTGGAGTCCGGGGTCGCCGGCGGACCKTGGGCGCTCGGCGGCACCAGCGCCGGCGGCAACCTCGCGGCCTCCGCCACGCTGCGGCTGTCCGGACGGGCCGGCACCGCGAGGCCCGCGCTCGCCGTGCTGGCGTATCCGACGCTCCTGGCGGTGCAGCCTGCGCCGGATCAGGCGTTACGTGCTGCGCTGGACGCGGATCCCGACGCCGACGTGTTCGGTCCGGACTCCGTACGCACGATGTACGAGAACTACCTCGGGGGCCCGGTGAGCCAGGCGACGTCGTCGGCGGCCCCCGGCCTCGCGAGCATCGCCGAGGTGGCGGGCTACCCGCCCGTGATCATGATCAACGCCGAGGTCGACGAGCTCCGCGTGTCGGGGGAGCTCTTCGCCCGCACGCTCGAGGCCGCGGGGATTCCGGTCGAGGTCACGACCGAACCCGGCACGACCCACRGCTACCTCAACCGCCCCGAAGAGGCCGCGGCGACAGCCTCGATCGAGCGCTATGCCGCGCGGATCCGCGCGCTCGCGCGAGACGTCGACTGAGGCGTCAGAGCGCCTGTCGGGCGACGGAATCGGCGTCCAGCACGGGCAGCAGGGCGTCGAGGTGGTCCGCTGTGTCCTCCCAGCCCTCCACGGCGACGCAGGGCACGCCGAGGGCCTTGACGGGGTAGTCGTTGCCGCCCTCGTCGAGGCGGTCGCCGTAGAAGAGCATGTCTGTGAAGGGGATGCCGGTTCGTTCGGCGAGCTCGGTCATGCCGTAGGCCTTGTCGATGCCGGCGCGCGTGATGTCGATCGACGTGGATCCGCCGGAGCGGACTTCGAGGTCGGGTATGCGGGGGGCGACGGCGTCGCGGAGGGCGGCGCGCCGCGATCCGTCGGGGTCCCAGGCCTTCTTCGCGTCGTGGGGGGCCTTCTGACCGAGGGCGGAGAAGGTGATCTGCGAGCCGCGGTCTTCGAGGATGGGGCCCCAGGTCTCGCTCTCCCAGAGTCCGAGGCGGTGCGCCTCTTCTTCGAGGGCGGCGAGAGCGGCGGTCTTCTGCTGGTCGCTGAGGTCGCGGGCGTAGACGAGGGTGAAGTCGGATCCGTCGTGACGAAGGTAGCGGGTGCCGCAGGTGGGCAGCAGGTGGATGCGCTGCAGGAGCCGGGCGTCGGCGCCGAGCCGGGAGACGACCTGGGTGCGGAACTGCTCCTCGTTGCCGCCGGAGATGATCGCGACCTCGACCCGCTGTGCCAGGGCGAGGAGCAGGTCGGCGATGCGGGGATCGATCGCGCTCTTGGAGGGCGCGAGAGTGTCGTCGAGGTCGAAGGCGACCAGGCGGGGCGTCGTCATAGCAGTTCCAGCGTAGAGGATCCGGGTGAGAGGGTGCCGGGGCGGGTTCTCGACGCTGTCTAGGAGCCCTTTCTTCACTACCGCGATCAAACGCAAGTGAGGGACCGACCCTGGCGGGCTGGTCCCTCACTTGCGTTTACGTCGGGGTGACAGGATTTGAACCTGCGGCCTCTTCGTCCCGAACGAAGCGCGCTACCAAGCTGCGCCACACCCCGTGGCAACCGTTCAAGTCTATACGGCGAGCGCGCCAGGAGCGAATCGAGGTGGAACCCGCGCGTGGCGGGCCGAAGCTGCCGCGGCTATGAGGATCTTCGTCGCGCGGCCGCGAACGTCAGGTGGCCGGCACCCATTCGACGTTCATGTCGGGACGGATCACGACCGTCTCGCCGGGCTGGAGGGGGTGATCACCCGGGTCGGAACCGACGTGGTTGTACCGCCCGACCATGAGGGGGTTCGTGCAGAGACGGTCGCCGACGCTCCACGTGTTGTCTCCGGGTGCGGCCGTGTAGCTGACGATATTCCCCACGGCGTCGCGGCTCACCGTTCCGGTCGCGCCCGTGGAAGATCCGCGGTCTTCCGCCTCACCGATGAGCCTGCCGTAACTGTGGCTGTTCACCTCGAAGATCTCGATCTTCGAGTAGCTCGTGCACCCCTTCGGGAGTTCGCTCGCTTTCACGCTGATCCCGTCGCCGAGCCAGATGACGCGGTCCGGGTCGGGGGACGGCATGGACGTGGGATCAGGTGTGGCTTCAGTTGCGCTTTCCGCGGTCGRCTGAACGTGACGTGCAGACGTGACGGCCGAGACGACGGGCACTGCGGCCAGAGCCGCGAGGCAGGCGACGGCGAGACCGACGATCGTGTACGTGATCATCGAGGAGCGCTTCATGGTTCGAACCCAACGCTCCGAAGATAAGAATTCACCGAAGATCAGGATTCCGAGGCCAGTCAGCCCCGGGGTAGCAGCGTCAGCAGTGTCGCCTCGGGGCGGCAGGCGAAGCGGATCGGCGCGTAGATCGAGTGCCCGCAGCCGGCGCTCACGTTCAGCGGCACCGTGCGTCCGGCGTGCGTCCAGGTGCTGAGACCCTTCGCCTGCTTCAGAGGGATGTCGCAGTTCGCGACGATCGCGCCGAAACCGGGGATGCAGACCTGGCCGCCATGCGTGTGGCCACCGAGGATGGCGTCCGCGCCGAGATCGGTGAACGTGTTCAGCACGCGCTGGTACGGTGCGTGCGTGACGCCCAGGACGGCCACGTCGGCAGGGCGAGGACCCAGCGCGTCGATCGCGGCGGGCAGCGCATCGAGCTCGTCCCAGTCGCGGTGCGCATCGTCGACGCCGAACAGGTCCACGCGGGAATCCGCGATCTGAAGCGTGGCGGCGGTGTTGTCCAGATCGACCCAGCCGAGGTCGTCGGTGAAGAACCGGTCCAGGGCCGCAGTGTCGAGCTTCGGAGCCGTGATGGAGCGCGCCGAAGGACCCATGAAATAGCGGAACGGGTTGCGCGGTGACGGCCCGAACTTGTCGTTGGAACCGTGCACGAAGACGCCCGGCGTTCCGGCGAACGGGGCGAACGCCGCGCGGACGCCTTCGAGTCCGCGCTCATGACCGAGGTTGTCGCCGGTGTTCACGACGAGATCGGGGCGCAGTTCCGCCAGCGAAGCGAGCCAGCGCTGCTTACGGTGCTGCCACGGCGCCATGTGGGCGTCGGACACGTGCAGGATCCGCAGTGGACGGGACCCCGCAGGCAGCGATCGCGCGGTCGCGTGGCGCAGCGTGAAGAGGTAGCGCTCGATGCCGATGCCCCAGGTGGCGGCCGCGACACCGGCGGCCCCCACCGCACCGAGTGCGATGAGGGCCGAACGGGTGGTGCGAGAGGTCGTCATCCTCAGCAGTTCTTCTTCACGTAGTTGAGCGTGACGGAGGAGCCCTTCGGAGCCGCTGTCCCCGCGGCGGGGTTCGTCGCGGACACGGTGCCGGAGTCGTCGCCGTTACCCGGGGTGCAGGTGCCCTTCGCCGCCTGGAAACCCGCGGCCTTCAGCGCGTTGGCCGCGTCGCCCATTGTCATGCCGACCACGTTCGGCACCGTGGCGCCCTGGCCATTGCTCGGCGAGATCGTGATCGTGCTGCCCGTGACGACCTGACCGGGACCCGGATCCTGCTGGGCGACTTGATCCGTCGGCAGGTTGCTCTGCACGGCGGCGCCGACGGAGACGGAGAATCCGGCGCCCTGGAGCGTCTGCGTCGCCTGGTCGACGGTCATGCCGACCACGCTCGGCAGGTTCGTGTACGACTGCTTGAGCGCGCTTTGGTTCGGACTTGGGAAGTCGCCTCCAGGGAACAGGCTGTCCGCAGCCGTCAGAATGTCCCTGCCCAGGCCGTAACGGATGTTGTTCACGCTGGTGCCCTGCGTCTCGAAGTCGTCGATGACGACGTTGCCGCTTGCCTGGCCGACCCAGATTCCCGTGGTGGACGCCGTCGATGACGCCATGAGCATCGTCTGCTGGTTGTTGTGCGAACCGGTCTTGCCGATGAGTGACGTGCCATCGCCTGGGTTTGCCTGAGAACCCGTGCCGCCACCGCTCATGACGCCCTGCAGCGCATACGCCGCCGCCGCGGCGATCTCCGGCTTGATGACTTCGGTGCACGTGGTCGGCGGCAGAGAGAGCTCAGAGCCGTCGGGTCCGGTGATCTTATCGATCGCGTGCGGCGCGCAACGGGTGCCGTTGTTCGCGATAGCTGCGTACACGGAGGCCATGTCGAGCGGCGCGATGTTCTTCGATCCGAGCACGTCGAACGGTGCAGGTGCGGATGCGAGAGTATTCCCCTGGTCATCGAGAATCTCGGCCCGATTGTTCACCGGGATCATCGCGCCCTTGTACTCGGTGCCCAAGTGCAGACCCATCCGAGCTGCGACGTCGTTGATGTCGCAGAGGTCGAGCTTTGCGGCCATCGCCAGGAAGCCGCTGTTCAGTGACGCCGCGGTGAACTGCATCGGCGTGCCGACATAGCCGCGCTGATTCTGGAAGTTGCCGATCTCACCGGTGTCGGCGGGCATCGTATCGGTGCCGCACTTGAACGTAAGCCGCTGCAGGTTGCCGTTCACCGACTCGCGGAGAGAATGTCCCTTTTCCAGCCAGTCGATGAGGGTGAAGACCTTGTAGGTGGATCCGACCGAGAAGCCGATGCCTCCGCCGTGAGCCTGATCGGCCGCGTAGACGATGCCCGTCTGCCCAGGAGGCGCGTCTTGCGCCTCGTTGAAAACAGTGTTCTGCGCGAGCGCGAGGATCCTGCCGGTCTTGGGGTCGAGGTTCACGGCCGCCGCTCCGAAGTCCATGCCGTCGATCGTCGGAGTGGTGCGGTCGTGCATGGCTTGCACGGCGGCGCCCTGCATCGGCGCGGACAGGGTCGTGTAGACGTTCAGGCCACCACGGAGCAGCTTGTCCGAGCGATCCTTCTGCGGTCCGAGTGCGGAGTCGAGCGATGAGTCACCCTCGAGCGTCGCCTGCACATACTTGCAGAAGTAGGCGTTGTCGCCTGCGTCAGCACAACCTGAAGAGGGCGTCTTGATCGCCGGTGTGATCGGCTGCGCCTTGTCGGCCTCGTACTCCGCCTCGGTGATCTTTCCGAGAACTTCCATGCGGCTGAGCACATAGTTCCGGCGCACGAGAGTGTCGTGGTAACCGTCCGCCTGCGAGTTCTTGCAGTTCTTGCCGTCCTTGTCGCAGTCGTACGTGCCACCGGGCATGTCGATACGGAAGGCGTTCGGGTTCTGCACCATGCCGACGAGCGTCGCGGCCTGCACTGCGTTGAGCTGCGAGGYGGAGACGCTGAAGTAGCGCTGCGCCGCGGCCTCGATGCCGTACGTGGTGCCGCCGAAGTTCACCAGGTTCAGGTAGCCGATGAGGATGTCGTTCTTGGAATACTGCTTCTCGATCGCCGTGGCGTAGCGGATCTCCTGCAGTTTGCGGGCGATGCCCTTGGAGCCGACGGCGGAGGCCGCGTCGACCCAGCACTGCTGGAGCTTGTCGTCACGCTTCTCGTCGGAGAGGGGAACGCCCTTCTCGCACTCCTGCAGCAGAACGTTCTTCACGTACTGCTGGCTGATGGACGACCCGCCGTTGGTGGCGGATCCGCTCACGTTGCCGACGACGGCCTTGATGGTTCCGGCGATGTCGATCCCGCCGTGCGAGTAGAAGTTCTTGTCCTCGCTCGCCAGCAGCGCGTCGTACAGCACTGGAGCGACCTGGTTGTAGGTCACCGGAACGCGGTTCTGGTCGTAGAACCGCGCCATGACCTGATCGTTGCCGGCGGCGTCCTTGGAGTAGATCGTCGTCGGCTGCATCGGACGGTCGACCTTCAGATTGGAGGGCAGGCCTTCGAACATGTCGATCGACTGGGCGGCGGCAGCTCCGGTGACGGCGAACACCGGAGTGACAGTGGCCGTGACGAGCACACCGGCGACGACGCTGAGACCGACAAGGCCGGCCAGGCCGCTGAGCACACCGGTGAGCGTGCGTTTGGTCTGAGGCATACGCTTGATCGTAGGGGAGTTCCCTGAACGCAAACTTTGACGCGCCCGAGCGCGTCCGTCCCTCCGGGAGAGCCATGACCACGTGGGAATACCTCACCACACCGCTGCTGATCCACAACACCGCCGCCATCCTGAACAACTGGGGCAAGCAGGGCTGGGAGCTGGTGCAGGTCGTCACCGGGCCCGAGGGCGGGCTCGTCGCGTACCTCAAGCGCCCGGTCGGCGGCGACAGCGCCGCCAACACCGGCCTTTCCGCGGCCGCGGAGGCCGCGCGCCAGTTCGAAGGAGAATCTGCATGACCATCAGCGCCCGCCTCGCCGAGCTCGGCATCGAGCTGCCGTCCGTCGCCGCCCCTGTGGCCGCCTACGTGCCCGCCCGGGTGCATGCCGGACTCGTGTACACCTCCGGTCAGCTGCCGTTCGTGGCCGGATCCCTCCCCACGACGGGCAAGGTCGGCGCGGAGGTCCCGGCGGATGACGCCAAGGAGCTCGCCCGCGTGTGCGCGCTCAACGCGATCGCCGCGGCCGCCGATGCGGCCGGCGGCGTGGACCGCCTCGGCGGAGTGCTGCGCGTGGGCGGTTTCGTCGCCTCGGACCCGTCGTTCTCGGGCCAGCCCGGCGTGATCAACGGCGCGAGCGAGGTGCTGGGTGAGGTCTTCGGCGACGCCTCCGTTCGGAGAGCGGCCCCTTCTGCTGTCGTGGGGACCGGATCCGCTACTTCACYTGTGCCGAGATGGTCGACATCACCATCGTGTCGGCGAGGGTGGTCGTGTCGCCGACCTCACGGCCCTCCGCCACATCGCGCAGCAGGCGGCGCATGATCTTGCCGGAGCGGGTCTTGGGCAGCTCTCCGACGATGTAGACGTCACGCGGACGGGCGATCGGGCCGATCTGCTCGCCGACCCAGCCGCGCAGCAGCTGCGCGAGGCCCTCGGGGGAGTGCGCCTTGAGGTAGCTCTCCTTGATGATGACGAACGCGACGACCGCCTGACCCGTGGTCTCATCGGAGGCGCCGACCACGGCGGCCTCGGCGGTCGCCTCATGTGCCACGAGGGCGGACTCGATCTCGGCGGTGGAGAGGCGGTGGCCGGACACGTTCATCACGTCGTCGACGCGGCCGAGCAGCCACAGGTCGCCGTCGTCGTCGAAGCGTGCGCCGTCACCCGCGAAGTAGTAGCCCTGCTTCTCGAACTTCTCCCAGTACGTCTCCTTGAACCGCTCCGGGTCGCCCCAGATGCCGCGCAGCATGCTCGGCCACGGCTCGGTGATCGCCAGCAGCCCGCCGCCGCCGATGCCCACCGTGGCGCCGTCGTCGTCGACCACGTCGATCGAGATGCCGGGCACCGCCACCTGCGCCGAGCCCGGCTTGGTCGCCGTGATGCCGGGGAGCGGGGAGACCATGATCGCGCCGGTCTCGGTCTGCCACCAGGTGTCCACGATCGGCGTGCGGCTGCCGCCGATGACGTCGCGGTACCAGATCCAGGCTTCGGGGTTGATCGGTTCACCGACGGATCCGAGCAGGCGCAGGGAGGTCAGATCGTAATGGTTGGGGATCTCGCGGCCCAGCTTCATGAACGAGCGGATCGCGGTGGGAGCCGTGTAGAGGGTGGTGACGCCGTACTTCTGGATGATGTCCCACCAGCGTCCCTGCTGCGGGGTCTCCGGCGTGCCCTCGTACATTACCTGCGTGGCGCCGTTGGCGAGCGGTCCGTACGCCACGTACGAGTGTCCGGTGACCCAGCCGATGTCGGCGGTGCACCAGTAGACGTCGGTCTCGGGCTTCAGGTCGAAGACGACGCGGTGCGTGTACGACGCCTGCGTGAGGTAGCCGCCGGAGGTGTGCAGGATGCCCTTGGGCTTCCCGGTGGTACCGGAGGTGTAGAGGATGAACAGCGGGTTCTCGGCGGGGAACGCCTGCGCGTCGTGCACGTTCGAGGCTGCGCCCACCACGTCGTGGTACCAGAGGTCGCGCTCGTCGGCCCAGTCGATCTCGTTCCCGCAGCGCTTCACCACGAGCACGTGCTCGACGGTGTTCTGCTCGCCGTCGCCTCGGTCGGCGAGCGCCTGGTCGACTGTCGGCTTGAGCGCGGACGCCTTGCCCTTGCGGTAGCCGCCGTCGGCGGTGATCACGAGCTTCGCGCCCGCGTCGTCGATGCGCGAGCGCAGGCTGTCGGCGCTGAAGCCGCCGAAGACGACGGAGTGGATCGCGCCGATGCGCGCGACGGCGAGCATCGAGGCCACGGCCTCGGGGATCATCGGCAGGTAGATGGCGACGCGGTCGCCGTGGCCGACGCCGAGCCCTTCGAGCACGTTCGCCAGGCGCTTGACCTCGTCGGTCAGCTCGGCATAGGTGATCCGGCGCTCATCGCCGGGCTCGCCCTCCCAGAGCAGGGCGACGCGGTCGCCGTTCCCGGCCTCGACGTGCCGGTCGAGGCAGTTGTATGCGACGTTGAGCTCGCCGTCCGCGAACCACTTCGCGAAAGGAGGCGCGGACCAGTCCAGCACCTCGGTGAACGGCGTGTGCCAGTGCAGCTCGCGGGCCTGCTTCGCCCAGAACGCCTCGCGATCGGTGGCCGCCTCGGTGTAGATCTCCGGCTGCGCGACGGCCGCCGCGGCGAACTCGGGGGRGGGCGGGAAGACGCGGGTCTCGTCGAAGACGTGATCGATCTGGCTGCTCATGATGAGAGGGCGCTCCTTTGCGGCGGGGGGCATCGCGGCGTGAGCCGGGACATCGGCGAATCTAGCCGTGCCCAGAGTCTCTCACTACCGACGGAAGTCGGTATTCGGATCCGTTTTGTACAGTTCCTTTTCAGACGTACACTGTCCGACGGCCGATCAATCGAATCCGGCTTTCCTGCGGCTCCGACGGTTCCCCCCACCGTCGGCCGCAGTCGGGCGGCATCCCATTCCCCCCGTGGGATGCCGCCCACCTCTCTTCTCCCCGCGGCGTGCGCCACGGCCTCCGCGTCGCACTTCTGCAGGACGATCGCGTCTCCGGAGGAGGATCCGGCCGGATCCGTCCTGCGGAATGGCATTTCTCCTGTCGACCCACGGGGCGCGACCGCCGGCGTCGCAGGCCGCCGCTCGCTCCGCACAGACCGGCCGGACCGCAGGTTGTGCACGGGTTGCGCGAACCCCGTCCTGCGCTGGGACGTGGATCCCTAGCGTCGGGACATGGCCTCGCCCTTCGTGATCGTCCCGCGCGGATCCGCTGCCGCCGCCGAGCGGCTGGACCTGGATCCGGCATTCGGCGAGCTGGCCGTGCACGCCGCAGATCCGCAGGTGACGGATCTGTTCCTGAACGGTGCCGGCGGCCTCTTCCTTGATCGCGGCGCCGGCGCCGAGCCGGTGCTCGGATGGACCGCGTCGGAGCGCGAGGTGCGCGAGCTCGCCGTGCGGCTGGTGGCGCTCGGCGGCCGGCACCTCGACGATCAGGCGCCCTGCGTGGACGTGCGGCTCGCCTCGGGCGTCCGCGTGCATGCCGTGCTCGCGCCGGTGTCGACCAGCGGAACCGCGGTCTCGGTGCGGATCCCGCGGGTGCGCGCGGCGGATCTCGACGACCTGGGCCGGCTCGGCGCTGTCGACGCGGCGCAGCGGGCCTGGCTCGAGCGGACGGTGCGCGAGCGGAAGAACGTGCTGATCACGGGAGGCACCGGCACGGGGAAGACCACGATGCTTGCGGCCCTGCTCGCGCACGTGCCGCCGCAGGAGCGGATCGTCACGATCGAGGACGTCGCCGAACTGCGGCCCCGGCATGCGCACCATGTGTCGCTCGAGGCCCGGCAGCCGAACCTGGAGGGCGTCGGCGCGATCGGCGTGGCCCGCCTCGTGCGCGAGTCCCTGCGGATGCGGCCGGACCGGCTGATCGTGGGGGAGTGCCGCGGGGAGGAGATCCGAGATCTGCTGACCGCGCTCAACACGGGCCACGACGGCGGCGCGGGCACCCTGCACGCGAGTGGACTCGCCGACGTTCCCGCTCGGCTGGAAGCGCTCGGCGCACTGGCGGGGATGGATCCGCCCGCGCTCGCACGTCAGGCCGTGAGCGCGTTCGCCTTTGTGCTGCATCTGGTGCGCGCCACGGGCGGGGTGCGCCGGCTCGCGCAGGTGGGCGTGCTGCGGCTGGAGGGCGAGCACCTGGGCATCGAGGAGGTGCAGCCGTGGTGAGGCGCGTGAAGCGGTGGCCCGGAGCTGGCGGGCGTGTTCGGTCGGGGCATCGGCGTCTGCGAGGTGGAGGCGAACGCAGCGAGGCCGAGGTCGCGGAGGTCGTGCGCACACTGGCCGTGCTGCTGCAGGCGGGCGCGGCGCCGCTGACAGCCTGGCGGCACCTGGCGGAGAGCGGCTCGGCCGACGCCGTCGACGTGCTCGCCGATGTGGAGCACGGACGTGCGCTGGTCGATGCGATCCGCATCCGAGGCGGGGTGTGGCGCACGGTCGCGGCGGCGTGGGGGATCGCCGCGACCGTGGGCGCACCGCTGGGCGAGGTGCTGCGCGCGATCGCCGCGGCACTCGAGGGTGCCGGTGACATCAGGGCCGAGATCTCGGTTGCGCTCGCGGAACCTGCCGGCACGGCCCGGCTCATGCTGTGGCTGCCGGTGGTCGGCCTGCTACTCGGCACCGCCCTCGGCTTCGACACCGTGACGGTGCTGCTCACGCAGCCGGCCGGATGGGCATGCCTGGCATCCGGGTTGGGGCTGCTGTGGGCCGCGCGCGCATGGACCAGAGCCCTGGTGCGGCGGGCCGCCCCGCAACCGGGGGTCCCGGGGATCCGCGCGGAGCTGCTCGTGGTCGCGCTCACGGGCGGAACCGCGATCCCGCGCGCCCGTTCGCTCGTGGAGCAGGAGAGCACGGCGGACGATGACCCTGCGACYGCSGAGGAGGCGATCGAGCGCGTGCTGCGYCTSTCCGSSGCYGCCGGAGTGCCGGCSGKGGARCTSCTGCGGGCCGAGGCSGATCGCGCGAGGCGGGATGCCCGCACCGCCGGTCGCACGGGCGCCGCGCGGCTGAGCTCGCGCCTGCTGCTCCCACTCGGGGCCTGCACGCTGCCGGCGTTCATGCTGCTGGGCGTCGCGCCCCTGATCCTGAGCGTGCTGTCGACGACCCCGCTGCCGTTCAACTGAGCCCGACGGCTCCCGACCTGGTGCCGTCATCCGCAAGAGAAGAGAGAAGGAACACCATGAACCAGATCCATCCCAGGGTCGACGTGACGTCGTCGTCGATCCGGCATTCCGACGCGGCCTCGTCGGCGTCGCCCATCGTCGCCCTGCCGCCGCTCACCCGGCGGCGGGCGGCCCTGCTTTTCGGCGACGAGACCGGCGCCGCCACGGCGGAGTACGCCATCGCGACGATGGCGGCGGTCGCCTTCGCCGGCTTGCTCGTCGTGATCATGCGCAGCGATGAGGTGCGCGGGATCCTGACGGATCTCGTGCGCCGTGCGCTGACGGTGGCATGACGCCGCGGAGCCCGTTCGGTCGCCGTCCTGGTCGCGGGCATGCCCCGGCCGGGGCTGCGCACCGCGATCGGGAGCGCGGGTCCGCGACGGCGGAGCTCGCCGTCGCCCTGCCGATCGTCGTGCTGACGATGCTGCTCGGCGTCGGCGCGCTGGGTGCGGGCATGCGCATGGTGGCGCTGCAGGATGCGGTGGCCGACGCTGCGCGCATCCTCGGGCGAGGGGACGAAGCGGGGGCAGCCGGGACTGCCGTGGCGCGAGCGGATCCGGCGGCGGGAATCGCTGTGAGCAGATCCGACGACCTGGTGTGCGTCACTGCGTCGGCCGAGACGCGCATCCTCGGCGGAATCGCCGTGCCGATCCACGCGACCGGGTGTGCCCTGGATGGGGGCCGGTGATGGCGGGCTCCGCACTCGCGGTCGGCGGGATCGCCGTGACGGCAGTGCTCGGGCTCGGCGCTGCCATGATCGGCGGGGCCGGTGCGACATCGCAGCGGATGGCCGCGGCCGCCGACGCCGCAGCACTGGCCGCGGCCGACACGCTCTCGGGAGCGATCCCCGCGGCGGATGACCCCTGCGCCCTCGCCGCCCGGGTCGCGCAGGCGCACCAGGCGGCTCTGCAGGACTGTCGCATCGAGGGCGCTGTGGTCATCGTGCACGTCGCGGCGGCGTACGCTGGATTCCCGGCCGTCGCCGRATCCCGTGCAGGACCACCCGAACTTCCTGCGGGCGACGGATGATCGTGCTGAGTCCCCGACTCCGGTGCGGTGTGTATGGTGTGCTTCGACGAAAGGACGCACCCGTGGCGCAAGGCAAGAAGCTTGTCATCGTCGAGTCCCCGACGAAGATGAGGTCCATTCAGGGCTATCTCGGCGAGGGCTTCGAGGTGCTCAGCTCGGTGGGTCACATCCGTGACCTGGCCGACAAGAAGGACATCCCGGCCGCTGACAAGCAGGCGTACGGCAAGTACTCGATCGACGTCGACCACGACTTCGACCCCTATTACGTGGTCTCGGATCGCAAGACCAAGACCGTCGCCGAGCTGAAGCGTGCGCTGAAGACCGCCGACGAGCTCCTGCTCGCCACCGATGAGGACCGCGAGGGCGAGGCCATCGCGTGGCATCTCCTGGAGACGCTGAAGCCCAAGGTGCCGGTCAAGCGGATGGTCTTCCACGAGATCACCAAGGATGCGATCCAGGCCGCGGTCGGCAACACCCGCGAGCTCGACCTCGCGCTCGTCGACGCGCAGGAGACCCGCCGGATCCTGGACCGCCTGTACGGGTGGGACGTGTCGCCGGTGCTCTGGTACAAGGTCAAGTCGGGCCTCTCCGCGGGCCGCGTGCAGTCGGCTGCCACCCGCATGATCGTGGACCGCGAGCGTGAACGCATGGCGTTCGTCTCTGCCGAGTACTGGGATGTGGACGCCACGGCATCCGCGTCGGGCTCCGCCTTCACGGTGCGTCTGGTCCGCCTGGACGGCGGCGCGATCGCCCGCGGCACGGACTTCGACGACAATGGCGCCCTGAAGAGGGCGGTCGTCATCCTCGACGAGGAGGCGGCCGCCGCGCTCGCCGCCGCCGTCGACGCCGTCGGATCCGGCAGCGTCACCAAGGTCGAGGCGAAGCCCGGAACCCGTAGCCCGTACGCCCCCTTCACGACCTCCACGCTGCAGCAGGAGGCGGGGCGCAAGCTCTCGATGAGCGCGAAGCAGGCGATGAGCGTCGCCCAGCGTCTCTACGAGAAGGGCTACATCACCTATATGCGCACCGACTCGGTCGCTCTCAGCACCCAGGCGGTGCAGGCGGCCCGGTCGCAGGCGGTCGCGCTCTACGGCGATGCGGCCGTGCCGCTGAAGCCCCGCGTGTACAAGGGCAAGAGCAAGAACGCGCAGGAGGCGCATGAGGCGATCCGGCCGTCGGGCGAGAAGTTCCGCACGCCCGCTTCGGTGGCGTCGCAGCTCGATCGCGAGGAGTCGCGTCTCTACGACCTGATCTGGAAGCGCACGGTCGCCAGCCAGATGTCGGACGCGAAGTACGAGACCACCACGGTGACGATCGCCGTCGATGCCGATGGGCGCACGGCCGAGTTCACCGCGTCCGGCACGGTGTACACCTTCAAGGGATTCCTGGAGGCGTACGAGGAGGGACGCGACGAGAAGCGCCACGCCGCCGATGCCGCGGAGAACCAGTCGCTCCCGGCGGTCGCCGTCGGGGACGTGCTCGGCGTCGCGGAGGCCGAGGCGAAGCCGCACCGCACCACTCCGAAGCCGCGCTACACGGAGGCGTCGCTGGTCAAGGCGCTCGAGGAGCACGGCATCGGGCGCCCGTCGACGTTCGCCAGCATCATCGGCACCGTGATCGACCGCGGCTACGCGACCAAGCGCGGTCAGGCGCTCGTTCCGACGTGGATGGCGTTCAGCGTGGTGCGGCTGCTCGAGCAGCACTTCGCCGATCTCATCGACTACGACTTCACGGCCGCGCTCGAGGACGACCTCGACGCGATCGCCCGCGGCGAGCAGAAGCGCATCGAGTGGCTGCACTCCTTCTACTACGGCAACGACACCCAGGTGGGCCTGCGCCAGGTGGTCGACAACCTGGGTGAGATCGATGCGCGGGCGCTGAACGCGACGCGGATCACCGACACGGCCACGCTCCGGTTCGGCAAGTACGGCCCGTACCTCGAGGTCGCCGACCCGGCGCACCCCGACGCGAAGCCGCGCATCGTCAACGTGCCGGAGGATCTGGCTCCCGACGAGCTGACCGCGGCCAAGGCGCAGGAGCTCATCGACGCTCCCGTCGCGGGCGACCGCGTGCTGGGGGAGAACCCCGACAACGGCAAGGTGATCGTCGTCAAGGACGGCCGATTCGGCCCGTACATCCAGGAGAACGATCCGGTCTCCGACGATGACCAGGTCGATGAGGCGACCGGCGAGGTCGTCGAAGCGCCGAAGCCCAAGCGGGGCGCGAAGAAGGAGGCGGCGCCCAAGCCGCGCACCGCCTCGCTGTTCCGCTCGATGTCGGTCGACACGATCGACCTGGACACGGCGCTGAAGCTCCTCGAGCTGCCGCGCGTGGTGGGCGTGGATCCGGCGACGGAGGAGGAGATCACCGCGCAGAACGGCCGATTCGGGCCGTACCTGAAGAAGGGCGCCGACTCGCGCTCGCTGGAGAGCGAGCAGCAGATCTTCGACATCAGCCTGGACCAGGCGCTGGCGATCTACGCGCAGCCCAAGTACGGCGCCCGGCGCGCATCCAGTGCGCTTGCCGAGTTCGAGGCGGATCCCGTGAGCGGCAAGCCGATTCGGATCCGCGACGGCCGCTTCGGCGCATACGTCACCGACGGCGAGACCAATGTGACGATCCCGCGCGGACAGCAGGTGCAGGACATCACCTTCGAGATCGCCGTGCAGATGCTSGCSGACAAGCGCGCGAAGGGGCCGGCGCCCAAGCGCGGAACCCGGGCGGCCGCTGCGAAGAAGACGACCACGGCGAAAAAGGCCCCCGGCAAGGCGGCAGCGAAGAAGGCTCCGGCACGGAAGGTGGCGGCCAAGACCGACGACGAGAAGGCCGCCGCCCGCTCCGCCGCCGCGAAGAAGGCCGCCGCCACCCGGGCCGCCAACGCGGCGAAGAAGCAGGCCGGCGCGTGAGCGGGGGCCGCGGCCTCTGGATCACCCTCGAGGGCGGCGACGGCTCCGGCAAGACCACGCAAGCGGGGCTCCTGGAGGGCTGGCTGCACGAGCAGGGCTGGAAGACGCTGCGCACGCGCGAGCCCGGCGGTTCCGAGGTCGGCGTGCTGATCCGCGACATCGTGCTGCACCACCGTGGTGACATCGCCCCTCGTGCCGAGGCGCTGCTGTACGCCGCCGACCGCGCCCACCACGTCGCCACCGTCGTGCGCCCCGCGCTCGAGCGCGGGGAGGTCGTGATCCAGGACCGCTACCTGGACTCCTCGGTGGCGTATCAGGGGGCCGGCCGCGTGCTGGACGCGGACCAGGTGCGCGGGCTCTCCTTGTGGGGCGCCGAGGGCGCGCTGCCCGACCTCACCGTGCTGCTCGACCTCGATCCCGCTACCGCACGGCGCCGGCTGGATTCAGCGGAGAAGCCGTTCGATCGGCTCGAAGCCGAGCGGGAGGAGTTCCACCAGCGCGTGCGTGCGTCCTTCCTCGCCCTTGCCGAGGCCGAACCGGAGCGCTTCGTCGTCGTCGACGCCGCACAGGACCCGGACGCGATCGCGGAAGCGGTGCGTGCGCGTGTGGCGAGGCTGCTGAACTGAGCCGCGCGCCCTGTGCACAGGGCGCGCGATGTCGCTCCCCGCGGTTAGGCTTGACCGCATGCCGGCCACCGTCTTCGCTCCTTTTCCGTGGACGGACGTGTGGGGGCAGGATGCCGCGGTCGAGACACTGCAGGCCGCGGTCACCGACCCGGCGGCGATGTCGCACGCATGGCTCATCACCGGTCCGCCCGGATCCGGCCGGTCCACGCTCGCGGCGGCCTTCGCCGCCTCGCTGATCGCTTCGCGGCCGGACGATGAGCAGACCATGCGTCAGGTGCTCGCCGGCACCCACCCCGACGTGACGGTGCTCCGCACGGAGAAGGTGATCATCTCGATCGCCGAGGCCCGTGCGCTCGTCGAACGGTCGTACTTCGGCCCGTCCAACGGGCGGTATCGCGTGATCGTCGTCGAGGATGCCGATCGCATGACCGAACGCACCTCGAACGTGCTGCTGAAGGCGCTCGAGGAGCCGCCCGAGCAGACGGTCTGGATCCTGTGCGCGCCGAGCGAGGCGGATCTGCTGCCCACGATCCGCTCCCGCGTGCGTTCGCTGCGGCTGCGCGAGCCCGATGTGGCCGCGGTCGCCGAGCTCATCGTGCGTCGCACCGGGGCGGATCCGGTCGTGGCGGAGCAATCCGCCCGGCACGCTCAGCGGCACATCGGCATGGCGCAGCGGCTCGCGACCGACGAGGCCGCTCGCGCTCGCCGCGAGCAGACTCTGCGCGCCGTGCTGAGCGCGCGCGGGGTCAACGACGCTGTCGAGGTCGCCGGGCAGATCGTGCAGGCCGCGACGGACGACGCGAAGGCCCTCACCGCCGAGCGGGACGACGCCGAGCGCCGCGCGCTGCTGCACACGGTGGGCATCGCCGAGGGTCAGGCCGTGCCGCCCGCCGTGCGCTCGCAGATCAACGCCCTGGAGGACGAGCAGAAGCAGCGCGCCAAGCGCAGCGTGCGCGACGGCCTCGATCGGGTCCTCACCGACCTGCAGTCGCTGTTCCGGGATGTGGTGATGCTGCAGTTCGGCCGCGGTGACGCGCTCATCAACGAAGAACTCGCGCCCGAACTCGCCGCCCTCGCTGCCGCTTGGGCGCCGGAGCGCACCCTGATCGTGCTGGATCATCTGGCCGAGACCAGGGAAGCGCTGGAGCGCAACGTCGCTCCCGTGCTCGCCCTTGAGAGCTTGCTCGTGACCGTCACGAGCGGGAGGAGACCATGAACACCCGTTCCCGCTCGCGCCTGCGTCGCGCCTCGGTGGTGGTGGCGGGTCTCGTCGTCGCTGCGATCGCGCTGTCCGGTTGCCTGTATGCGATGATCCCGGCCCACCCCACGTCAGCCGGACCGACCGCGACCCCCGACACCTCGGGCATCGCCGAAGATCTCAAGCCGTTCTACGGGCAGAAGCTGAGCTGGTCAGGGTGCGGCGCTGGGATGGACTGCACCACGGTGAAGACCCCGCTCGACTGGGAGGACCCCGGCAAGGGGACTCTCGACCTCGCCGTGGTGCGTCATCGAGCGACCGGCGCCTCGAAGGGATCTCTTCTGACCAACCCGGGCGGACCCGGGGCGAGCGGTCTCGACCTGATCAAGTCGAGCCTGGACTACGCGGTCAGCCCGACCCTCATCAAGAATTACGACGTCATCGGCTTCGATCCTCGCGGCGTCGGATCCTCCACCGCRGTGAAGTGCTTCGACGCGTCGCAGATGGACGACTACCTGTACTCGATCCGCCCCGGCGCGCGCGGCAGCGACGAGTGGACCACGGCGCAGAAGAACGCCAACAAGGACTTCGCCGACGCCTGTGAGCAGAACAGCGATGGGATCCTGCCCTACATCACCACGGTGAACTCCGCGCGTGACATGGATCTGCTCCGGGCCGTGCTGGGGGACAAGAAGCTGAACTACCTCGGCTACTCCTACGGCACGTTCCTCGGCGCGACCTACGCCGAGCTGTACCCGGAGCGCGTGGGCCACCTGGTGCTGGACGGCGCCCTGGATCCGGCGGTCTCCAACCTCGATGTCAGCACGACGCAGGCGATCGGATTCGAGTCCGCCCTGCGCGCGTACATGGCTGATTGCCTCAAGGGCAAGAAATGCCCTTTCCAGGGCACGGTCGACGACGCCATGAAAGATCTCGGCGCTCTCCTCGCGAGCGTCGACCGCTCACCGCAGAAGAACACCGACGGCCGCATGCTGGGAGCGGACTCCCTGATGACCTCGATCGTCGCGGCGCTGTACTCGCAGGACAGCTGGTCGTATCTCACGCAGTCGCTCACGGCAGTGCTGAAGGGCGACCCCTCCGTGGCCTTCCAGCTCGCGGACTTCTACAACAACCGCGAGAACGGCAAGTACTCCGACAACTCGACCGAGGCGTTCCGGGCGTACAACTGCATGGACTACCCCCTGGAGGACGACGCGGCGGCCAAGGCGGCATCCGATGCCAAGATCAAGGCCGAGGCTCCGACCATCGCCCCGTACTGGGATGGTCCCGACCCGTGCGAGCAGTGGCCGTACCCTCCCACGGGCAAGCGCGGCGAGATCGCCGCCGCGGGGTCCGGTCCCATCCTCGTCATCGGCACGACCAATGACCCCGCCACCCCGTACACCTGGGCCGAGTCGCTCGCGAAGCAGCTCGAGGGCGGCATCCTCATCACCCGCGTCGGCGAGGGGCACACCGGCTACAACAAGGGCAACTCGTGCGTGGACGATGCCGTGGACGCCTACTTCGTGGACGGCACCGTGCCGGACAAGGCGGGGATCCGCTGCGAGAAGTGAGATCCGGACGGAACGGCCGGATCCGCACGGAGACGGTGGTCGCCGTGACCGGGCCGCGCCCGGGGTGCGCGTGGTTCGCAGCACGCCCGCGGACAGGGTAAGATCGTTGATCGTGCGGTTCGCCCGCATGCGCATCCACCAGGGTGTGCGCCGCCCTAGCTCAGTCGGCAGAGCATTTCACTCGTAATGAAAAGGTCAAGGGTTCGATTCCCTTGGGCGGCTCGACCGGAAACCCCCTCCTCGGAGGGGGTTTCGTCGTTCGGCCTGGTCGCACCGGTGCTGACATCGTCCTCTCCTGCTGCGGTGTGCGGTCCGCCGACCCGGGGCAGGGACCGAGCGAACTCTGTGATGTCCGCGGCGAGGAGCGCCGGCTCTTCATGCGGCGCGAAATGCCCGCCACGGGGCATGACGGTGTACCGCACGACGTCATAGGTGCGCTCCGCCCAGCTGCGCGGAGGGCGGGCGAGGTCGAACGGGAAGAGCGCGACCGCGGTGGGCACCGAAACGCGGTCGACCCGAGTCGTGAGTCCTGCGGCGAACTCGTAGTACGGCCGGAGCGAGGTCGCGATCGAGTTCGTGGACCAGTACAGCGACGCGAGGGTGAGGAGATAGTCATCTGAGAATCGGGTCGAGAGGACTCCTCCGCAGTCGCTCCATGCCCGGTGCTTCTCCAGGATCCAGGAGAGCAGCCCGGCCGGCGAGTCGGAGAGCGCCGGGGCGAGCGTGAGCGGGCGGGTCTGGTGCTGGTGCTGGTAGGCGCCCTCCGTCGAGATCCATCTCTGCACGCGCTCGAGATGGTCGCGCTCGTCATCGGTGAGGCTCTCGGAGTCGACCTCACGCGGTGCCGCCACGGCGAGAAGGTGGATGCCGGCGAGGTGTTCGGGGTGCGCCTGCGCCAGACGGGAGGTGATCCCGGCGCCGAGATCACCGCCGTGTGCGATGTACCGCGGGAATCCGAGCTCGGCGGTCATCAGCCGGTGCCACAGCTCGTGCGTCTGCCCGGTGAGGGTCGGTCGCTGAGGCGAGAACGGGAAGCCGGGCAGTGCCGGCACGATGACGGTGCGGGCATCGGACGGGTCAGCCGCGAAATGGGAGGGGTTCGAGAGGCGCTCGGCCAGATCCACGAGCTCGAGCGCGCTGCTCGGCCAGCCATTGGTCAGGACGATCGGCAGAGCGGAGCCCGGCGTGACAGGGTCGAAGCGCAGGTAGCCGACAGGCGTGCCATCGAGGTCGGCCGAACGCCAGGGGAGCGCCTCGATCCGGTGCTGCTGTGCGTCCGCATCGAAACCATCGGCCCAGTGGGCGACGAGACGCTGCAGGTCGTCGAGTCGAGTCCCCGCCTCCCATCCGACCTCCGGCCACGGCTCGGGCCAGCGGGTCGCGCGAAGCCGGCGGCGAAGATCCTCGAGATCGGACGGATGGTTGAGACGAGGGATCATCGTCGCCCTTCCCAGGCGCGGACAGAACCGAAAGACACGGCGGACCACGGCACGGATGCGGGCCGCGGCGTGAATCTTGGAGCTGTCTCGAGCGTAAGGAATGCTTCCGTCGTGCACAAGACAGGCGAGTCAGCTCCATGGCGAGGAAGCAGGGTGCGCCGCACATCGGGCGTTCGACTCGACGGTAAAACCCCCTCCTCGGAGGGGGTTTCGTCGTTCCGGCGTACGCTCGGAGCATGTCCCGTGCACTGCTGATCGTCGACGTCCAGAACGACTTCACCGAGGAGGGGGCCCTCGCCGTGGTCGGCGGTGACGCGGTCGCCCGCGGCGTCACCGCGCTGCTGCACGAGCACGCGGCCGACTACGACGTCATCATCGCCTCGCGGGACTGGCATGACGCGACGGGGGACAACGGCGGACACTTCTCCGAGGCGCCCGACTACGTCGACAGCTGGCCCGTGCACTGCGTCGCCGGCACCACGGGCGCCGACTACGACCCGCTGCTGGACACCGCCTCCGTCACCCACCACGTGCGTAAGGGGCAGGGCAAGCCCGCTTACTCCATGTTCGAGGGTGTGACGGAGACGGACGAGACGGTCGCCGCGATCCTGTCCGCGCACAGCGTGCTCACCGCCGACGTCGTCGGCATCGCGACCGACCACTGCGTGCGCGCCTCCGCGTCCGACGCGATCGCACACGGCGTGCACGTGCGGATCCTGACCGACCTCGTCGCGGGCGTCGGCGCCGAATCGAGCGCCGCAGCGCTCGCCGAGCTCGCGCATGCCGGGGCCGAGCTCGTGCCGAGCGCCGACCGACGGGATGCTCCGGCCGAGGGCACGGCGCCCGCCGGTTCCGCGGATGTCTCCGACCAGCCGACCGACGGCTCCGCCGAATGACCGTCGAACGCTGCGCGCTGCTGCTGCGCGCCGTGAACGTGAGCGGCGCGAACAAGGTGCCGATGGCGGAGTTGCGTGCGCTCATGAACGACCGCGGGGGGTTCGGCGCGGTGATCACCTACATCGCCAGCGGCAACGTCATCTGCGACGCCCCGGCGGATCCGCCGGCGGTGTGCGCGGAGGTGCGGACCCTGATCCACGACGCGTTCGGCGTGAACACGCCCGTGATCCTGCGCACGCACCACGAGTTGGTCCGTGCGATCGAGGAGAACCCGTTCCCCGATGCTGCGGCCGACAAGATGCTGCACGCGATGTTCCTCGAGGGAGTGCCGCGGGCCGATGCGGTCGAGACGCTGAATGAGCGACTGCAGCCCGGCGAACGGATCGCCCTGCGCGGAAACGACCTGTGGATCGATTTCGGCGCCGGGGGAGTGCACTCCAGCAAGCTCACGCGCCCGGTGCTCGATCGCGCGCTGGGTGTCGCCGGTACCGCGCGCAACCTCCGCACGGTGCGGAAGCTCGTCGAGCTCACGGCCGGGTGACGCCCTCGGCCGGCCCGTCGGTCTCGCCGGCCCCGAGGGCGCGGCTGAGCGCGGTCGGAGCCGCAGAGTCTGCGGCATGCAGATCCACGCGTTGCGCGCCGCAGGTCACGCAGCGGACGTACAGCAGCGTGCCGTCGGACGTCCTGTGCCGGGACCGCGTCCTCCAGGCATGCTCGTGCGCGGGAGCGGGTCGGAGCGGATCCGGAGTCGTGAGGGGGATCGATGCGGTGTCGGGGGTGGATGCGGCGGTCATGATTCCACGATGATGTAATGCTCCTATGCATCTCAACCCTTACGGCGAGTACGCGGTTCTGATGGCGGCATCGCTCGCGAACGACTGGCCGTCCGATCGCGCCGGCATCGAGCAGCGCACCCGCGAGTTCGGCATGACGATGACCTTCCCGGACGATCCGCAGGACCATCCCGCGACCAGGGTCGTGATCGACCAGTGGCTGCGCGTCGTCGACGCGGAGACCGCGCAGGCGCGCGCATCGCTGCTCAACGAGCAGATGGCCGCCGCTGCCGCGTACCCGCGTCTCACGGACCACGATGGCGAGGGCTGGCACCTGCACTACCGGGGTGAGGAGGACTCTCTGCCGCACGTGCTGCGCGCCGTGATCGCGGTCGGAACGTCCCTGCACCTCGTGACGCGGGGGATGGTGCGACTGGGGCGCTGCGCGGCGGCCCCGTGCACGCACGTCGTGGTGGATGTGACCCGCAACGGCCGCCAGCGCTACTGCTCGGTGCGCTGTGCCAACCGCGACGCCGTGCGCCGGCACCGGGCTCGACGGGCTTAGCGCTCCGAGCCCGGTGCCAGCTCGATGATCAGTCGTACATGCCGACGTTGATCGGACCCGTCAGGTCGGGCGGGGCAGCACGGAAGCCGCGCGTCTTCACGAGCAGGTAGACGGCCCCGATCGCCGTCCATGCGCCGCCGATGATCATCGAGATCCCGTCCAGGCTGAGCCAGAGCGCCACGTTGATCACGACCCCGATCGCGGGGACGACGACGAAGCCGATCCAGGATCCGATCGTGCGCTTCGTGATGAATCGGAAGAACACGAAGATGACCGAGAGGTTCACGAACGTGAAGGCGATGAACGCGCCGAAGTTGATCATCGACGACGCCTGCGCGAGGTTCACGAACAGCGCGGTCAGGGCGATCGCGGCGACGATGAGCACATTCGCGACGGGCACCCCGGTGCGCGGGTTCACCCGGCCGAACAGTCGCTTCGGCAGGGCGCCGTCGCGGCCCATGGCGTAGAGCAGGCGCGCTGCGCTCATCTGCTGCGTGATGCCGCAGCCCAGCACCGCCATCATGTAGCCGCCGACGAAGATCGCCTGGAACGCGGCGCCGCCGATGTACTTCGCGATCTCGGGGGAGGCGCCGACGATGTTCTCCAGCTTCGTCACGTCGGGGAAAAGTGTCTGCATGACGTAGGTGACGGTGAGGAAGAACGCCCCTGCCGCGGCCACGATGAGGAAGATCGCGCGGGGGATGTCCCTGGTCGGACGCTCCGCCTCCTCGGCCAAGGTGGAGACTGCGTCGAAGCCGAGGAAGGAGAGCGCGAGGATCGCGGCGCCGCCGGCGAGGGCGGCCGCCTGGACGTCGTCCGAGAAGAACGGGCGGATCGTGAACGAAGCGTCATTGGCGCCGTTCGAGATGTTCACGACCGCCAGCACGACGAACAGCACGGCGACGACGAGCTGGATGCCGACCAGGATCACGTTCATGCTCGCCGCGAGCCGCACGCCGACCAGATTGAGCGCAGTGCAGATGACCACGGTGAGCAGCACCCACACCCAGAACGGCACGCCGGGATAGATCGCGCCCATGTAGATGCCGGACAGGATCGCGTTGATCATCGGCAGCAGCAGATAGTCCAGGGTCGCCGCCCAGCCCACGAGGAAGCCCACGGACGGGTGGATCGTCTCCTTCGCGTAGGTGTAGGCGGATCCGGCGATCGGGAAGAAGCGCACCATGCGCGAGTAGCTGAACGCCGTGAAGAGCACCGCGACCAGCACCACCAGATAGGCGAGCGGCACGTGGCCGCTGGTCTGGTCGGCGACGATCCCGAACATGTCGAACACCGCGAGCGGCGCCATGTAGGCGAGGCCGATGAAGACCAGGTGGCGCAGCTTCAGGGTGCGCCGGAGCGCGCCCGGCTCATGCGTGACGGCGTGGGCGAGCTGATCGTCGCCGGCGGCGATGGCGGAGTGGGATGGCAGCGTTGACATCGTGTCGGGTCGTCCTCAGTCGTTGTGGGAGTGGCAGTGGTGGTCGGCGGCGGGTTCGGTGCAGCTCTGTCCGGCCCCGCCCGGGTCCTGGACCGTCGCCGGGGCTGCGGCTCCGCCGAGCTCGCCGCGATGGTCGTGCACTGCGGTGCCGCCCACGACGGTGAGGTCGGCGTGCTGGGCGAGGATCTCCGCGGGCTCCATGGCGTAGAGGTCGCCCGACCACACCACGAGGTCGGCGAGGTATCCGGTGCGGAGCATTCCGAGGGTGTCCTCGTGGTGGAACGCTCCCGCCCCGCCCTTGGTGTAGGCCTCCAGGGTGCGGTCCAGGTCGAGGCGCTCGCCCTGGGTCCAGGGGTCGCCGCCGTCGAGGCGGGCGCGGGTCATCGCGCTGTAGACGCCGACGAGCGGATCCATCTCGCCCACCTGCCAGTCGCTGGAGAACGTGACCCTGGCGCCTGACTCGATCATGGAGCGGAAGCGCCAGGCGCGGTCCCAGCGTGCCTCTCCGACGTTCTCCATCCATGTGCCGGCGACGAGGTCGGGAGAGGCGTGCCGCGGCTGCATCGCCGCGACCACCCCGAGCTCGCGGAAGCGCGGGAGGTCGTCCGGGGACAGGCACTCCACATGCACGATGCCGTGGCGGGCGTCGCGCGCGCCGTTCGCCCGCTGGGCGGCCTCGATCGAGTCCAGCGTCAGCCGGATCCCCCAATCGCCGGTGGCGTGGGTGTGCACCTGATAGCCGAGGCGGTCGAGCTCGATGAACAGCTTCGTGAACTCGGTCGGCTCGAGGCTGGTGTGCCCGCGGTGACCGGGGCGATTCGCGTAATCCTCGAGCATCGCGGCGGTGTGCGGCTCGATCACGTCGTCGGCGTAGAGCTTGACGGCGCCCAGCCGGAATCGCTCGTGCTGCGGCGTCTCCCGGATCGCCTCGGTGATGCGGGTGCGGAAGTCGCCGTCGGCGCCGACGGGGTGGTAGATCGCGGCGATGGTGCGCGACGTCAGTTTGCCCTCGCGCTCGGCGCGATCGAACAGCGGCAGCTCCGCAAGCGGGACCTGCGGCTCGACCACGGTCGTGATACCGAAGCGCCGGGCCATCTCCAGGCTGTTCACGATCTTGCGATAGCGGCGATCGGGGGAGTACATCGGGATGTCGCGCTGCAGCTCTGCGAGCCCGTCCACGGTCATCGCGCTGGTGTAGAAGTCGAAGACCCAGCCGGTCGGCTCGCCGGTGGTCCGGTCCATCTCGGGGTTCCCCCAGGCGATGTCGCCACCGTTCAGGATGCCGAGCTTGGCGAGCGCGGGACGGTTCAGCCAGACCGAGTGCTGATCGTAGGTCGTGATGAACACGGGGCGGTCGGTGACCCCTGCGAGGTCGTCGGCGTTCGGGCGACGGTTCTCGACCACCGAGTAGAGCGCGTTCTCCGCGCAGATCCACTCCAGCTCGGGGTGCGCCTCGGCGAACGCCGCGATACGCGAGCGAACCACATCGAGGCTCTGCACCTGGTCGAGGCTGACGGCGAGGTCGTCGTAGCCGAGCAGCAGGTGGTTGTGAGTGTCGGCGACGCCGGGGGTGACCAGGCGGCCCTCGAGCTGGACGGTCTGCCGCGCCGAGGGGGCTTCGGCGGCGGATCCCACATAGGTGATGCGGTCGCCCGTGACGCCGACGGCCTCGGCCCAGGGCTGCGCGGGATCGAAGGTGCGGACGCGTCCGCCGGTGTAGAGGGTGTCGACTGCCATGTCGTTGCTCCAGCGTCTCGGGGTGGGCGCGCGCTGAGGCGCGAAGAAAGAGTTCTTTGACTCAAGAGTAAATTAATTCACTCAAATGTCAAGAAACTCTTCGAATCGGATCCGGATCCGCCCGCGGGACTGCGATACTGGCTGCATGGCACGCCCCAGCACCCAGGCGCAGCGCCGCCGCGAGGTGGTCGATGCGGCGCTCGACGCCGCCGCCGAGCACGGGCTGCGCAATCTCTCGCTGACGGATGTCGCGAACCAAGCCGGGGTCACCCGGGGCGCGTTGCTGTACTACTACGAGGACCTGGACGCGATCCTCGTCGAGGCGCACGCCGCGGGCATGCGCCGGGTCGGCGAGGAGCGCGAGGCGCTCGTGGCACATGCGGAGCGTCCGGCCGAGCAGCTCGCGATCGCCGTCCGCGCCGGTCTGCCGAGCGGCCCGGATGATGCGCTCATGCGGCTGCTCTACGAGTTCGACGTGCTCGCGGGCAAGTCGCCGTTGCACGACGAGCTGGTGCAGCGGCTCTACGGCGAGCAGCTCGCCCTGTACCGCCGCATCCTGGAAGCGGGGGTGACAGCGGGCGACTTCGACCTGGCCGGGCCCGTCGAGGACATCGCGATGAACTTCGTCGCCCTCGAGGACGCCTACGGCCTGCACATCGTCGCCGGCGGCAGCATCTCCGTCGCGGATGCCGAGAGGGCGATCGCCCTGTTCGCCCGCCAGGCGGGTGCGCCGCTCGCGGAATGACTGGTCGCGATGACCGGGCCCTTGTTCACGGTGGGCCCCGTGGGGCTCGAACCCACGACCCGCGGATTAAAAGTCCGATGCTCTGCCAACTGAGCTAGAGGCCCGTGTCTCCGAGTCTATCGGTCGCAACTGGGTGCCCGAGTCGGAGACCGCGCGTAGCCTGGGTCGGTGCCCGCACCCTTCCACCGCCCCGTCCGCGTCTCGCCGGAGACGCTCGACAACCTGCTCGGACCCCACGACCCGGCCGAGCAGACGCGTATGGCGCATGCCACGGCGTCGGCTCTGCTGGCGCGCGTGCGCGCGGATGACAGTGGCGTGAGCGCCGAGCGACTCGTGGCGTACGCGACCGAGCACGGCATCGACGAGATCGCCGAGCTCTGGGCGAAGAGCCCTGCGGTGTCTCTGCCGGGAACCCTGTGGCGGCTGTATCTGGTGCAGGCGTCGATCTACGCCGATCCGGCGCTTGCGGCGCTCCTGCACGAACGCGGACGCATCGAGCTGCCCTCCGTCGACGCCCTGGTCGCGGGCGCGCCGGTGCCGGCCGGTCCCGAAGAACTCGTCGCGCTCATCGACACCATCCTGCACGGCGCCTTCTCCGGCGACTTCGCGATCGCACTCGAGCGCGCCGCGGCTTTCTGCCGCGTGCAGGCTTCCGGTTCGACGCACATCGCCGACGACTACGACCCGACCGAGCCCGACAGGGCGAGCGACCTCACCGCTCGCGCCGCACGTCTCAGCGCTTTCGCGCAGGATCTGACCGCCTCCGCGGCCGCCTGGCGCGACGGATCGCTGAACTGACCGGATCCTCGAAGCCCTCCCGAAAGGGACCGGATCCGGAGACGAAGAAGCCGGGCCGCAAGAACGCCTCTCGGCGGAAGGCCGCTCGCAGCGGCGAAAAATGGAGCCCGGGGTTATGCGGCCCGGCCGATCAAGTGTAACGCGTCGCACCCGGAGGTATTCCCGGCGGCCGAGACCCCGGGCGCGTCGCATACTGCGTCCGTCGAATCGCGTCATCCGGGGCCCGGGGCGTCACGGCTCAGGACACGACGCACGGCCTAAGCTCGTCCCATGGCCGCTGCCCGTTTCGCTCTGCTGATCACCCCCGCCGAGTCCACCGAGGAGGAGCGGGCCGATTTCAGCGACAGCTTCCGGCGGATCGACCCGGGCGCGCCCGCGCTCAGCGTGGGCGAGCTGAGCACGCAGCGCGGCGACGGCATCTTCGAGTCGATCGGCGTCGTCGACGGGCACGCGCAGGAGGTCGAGGCGCATGTGCAGAGGCTGGCGCATTCGGCCGCGCTGTGCGACCTGCCCGAACCTCACCGCGAGCAGTGGCGTCAGGCGGTCGCGATCGCAGCCGCCGAGTGCGGCCCAGGGGAGTGGGTGATCAAGCTCATCCTGAGCCGGGGCGTCGACCACGGGCCCGCGCCCACGGCATGGGTCACCGCCGCCCCCGCAGGCGACTTCGTAGCGGCACGCACGGAGGGGATCCGCGTGGTCACCCTCGACCGCGGTTATGACAGCGCCGCCGCCGAACGCTCTCCGTGGCTGCTGTTGGGCGCGAAGACGCTCTCGTACGCGGTGAACATGGCAGCCCTGCGCGAGGCGCACCATCGCGGCGCCGACGACGCGATCTTCATCACCACCGACGGCGTCGTGCTGGAGGCGCCCACGGCGTCGCTCATCCTGCGCTTCGGCGACCGCTTCGTGACGCCTGCGCCGCACGGCGGCATCCTGCAGGGCACCACGCAGATCAGCCTGTTCGCGCATCTCGAGCAGCAGGGCTTCGCCACGGAGTACGCCACGGTGCCGACGGCCGACCTCGCCACCGCGGAGCAGGCCTGGCTCGTCTCCAGCGTGCGCCTCGCCGCCCCGATCACCGCGATCGACGACAGCCCGCTCGCGATCGACCGCGCGTTCACCGACGGCTTGAACGCGTATCTGCTTTCCGCGCGGGACTGACGTTCCCCGCAGCACTGTTCCGCGGCGAGCGATGGTCGTAGTCTGCCCACATGGCAGAGCAGCCGGCCGCCCCCGCGGCCTACGACGACCTTCGTGCGGTGTTCGTGAACTGCACGTTGAAGCGCAGCCCGGAACTCAGCCACACCCAGGGGCTGATGGATCGCAGCATCGCACTGATGCGGTCGCAGGGCGTGACCGTCGACGACATCCGCTTCATCGACCACGACGTCGCGACCGGGGTCTACCCTGACATGCGCGAGCACGGGTGGGCGAGCGACGCGTGGCCGGATGAGATCTGGCCGCTGATCGATGCCGCCGACATCCTGGTGGTGGGCGGGCCGCTGTGGCTCGGTGACAACGCCTCGATCACCCGCAAGCTCATCGAACGCCTCTACGCGATGAGCGGCCTTTTCAACGACAAGGGCCAGTACGTCTACTACGGCAAGACGGGCGGCGCGATCATCACCGGCAACGAGGACGGCGTCAAGCACGCCGCGATGTCGATCCTGTACAGCCTGCAGCACATCGGATTCACCATCCCGCCTGCCGCGGATGCGGGCTGGATCGGTGCCATCGGGCCGGGACCGAGCTATCTGGATCCCGGATCCGGTGGACCGGAGAGCGACTTCACCAACCGGAATACGACGTTCATGACCTGGAATCTCCTGCACACGGCCCGCCGCCTCAAGGATGCCGGCGGCATCCCCGCATACGGGAATCTGCGGCAGGCGTGGAACAACGGGGAGCGCTGGGGCTACGACGCCAACCCCGAGTATCGCTGACCCCGAGCGAGCAGCGCGGGGTCCATGGCGACCCGCGGTTCGCCGGGCAGCGCTAGCCGATCAGGTCGATCGCGAACTGGGCCTTGGTGCGCAGCTCGTCGGAGATCGGCGCACTGCCCGTGGCAGCGGCAGCCGCCTTCTGCCCTTCATTCGAGACGGCGATCGAGAAGAAGGCCTTCACGAGCGCGGCGGTTGCGGGCTTCTCATATCGGGTGCAGCCGATGAGATAACCGATCAGCAGCACCGGATAAGCACCTTCTGCGGTGGTTCCGCGATCGATCCTGGTCGCCAGATCGCCGGGGGCGCGGCCCTGTTCGATCCTTGCCGCATCCAGTGCGGCGCTCGCGCCCTGGGCAGAAGGCTTCACCCAGTCATCGCCGACTCTGATCATGACGGAGGACAGTCCTTCGGCCGCTGACGCGTCGACGTAGCCGATCCTGCCTTCACCTCCTCGCACCGCGAGGGCGATGCCGGATGACTTCTCGGCGGGCTCGCCGCGGAGGCCCGCCGGCCAGCTGTCGACGCTGCCGGCGGTCCAGACGTCGGGTGCGGTCTGATCCAGGTAGTCGGTGAAGTTGGCGGTGGTGCCTGACGCATCGGAGCGGTGCACGGGCGTGATCGGTGTCGCGGGCAGCTTCGCCTTCGGGTTGGTCGCGACGATCGCGGGGTCGTCCCATCTCGTGATGGCGCCCGTGAAGATGCCCGCGATGGTCGTCGGATCGAGCTTCAGGGAGTCGACCCCGCGGAGGGTGAAGACGATCGCGATCGGGGAGACGTACGCGGGGATCTCGACCGTCTCGGAGCCCTTGGCGCATGCCGCGAAGCCACCGGCCGTGACCTCCTCGGTCGTGAACGGCACGTCCGAGCCCGCGAAGGACGCCCGGCCCTCACGGAACGCCTGACGACCGGATCCGGAGTCTCGGGCGTCGAAGGTCGCGTGAGCATCGGGGTGGGCAGCGGTGAGGCGTGCGGACCAGGCCCCGATGGCACCCTGCTGTGCCGAAGACCCCGCGCCCAGAAGGGCGCCCGTGACGGGCGCCGACGGTGAGCTCGCCGGCGCGGTGACGCCCGGAGCGCCGGCGCCCGGCCCCGCGCAGCCGGCGAGCGCGAGGGCCGAGGCGGCAGTCAGCGCTGCGAGGCTCGCGAAGCGGCGCATCGTCACGGTGGATCCCCCTCGGTCGTCGGCCAGGATAACCCGGCGGGCGGGAGCCGAGCCAACGCGCCGATATCGAGGATGCCGGACGGATCAGCCCGGGATCATCCGAAGCGGCCGGAGACGTAGTCCTCGGTGGCCTGCTCCTTCGGCGAGGTGAAGATGGTCGCCGTGTCGGAGAACTCGATGAGCTTGCCCGGCTTGCCGGTGCCCGCGATGTTGAAGAAGGCCGTCTTGTCGCTCACGCGCGAGGCCTGCTGCATGTTGTGGGTGACGATCACGATCGTGAACTCGTTCTTGAGCTCGGTGATGAGCTCTTCGATCGCGAAGGTGGAGATGGGGTCGAGCGCCGAGCAGGGCTCGTCCATCAGCACCACCTGCGGGGAGACGGCGATGGTGCGCGCGATGCACAGGCGCTGCTGCTGGCCGCCGGACAGCCCTGCGCCCGGCTTGTCGAGCCGATCCTTCACCTCGTTCCACAGGTTGGCACCGCGCAGGGACTTCTCCACGAGGTCGTTCGCATCCGATGCCGAGATCCGCTTGTTGTTCAGGCGGACGCCGGCGAGCACGTTCTCCTTGATCGACATCGTGGGGAACGGGTTGGGCCGTTGGAACACCATGCCCACCTGGCGGCGCACCAGCACCGGGTCGACGCCCGGAGCGTACAGGTTCTCGCCGTCGATGTATACGCTGCCCTGCACGGTCGCGCCGGGGATCACCTCGTGCATCCGGTTGAGGGTCCGCAAGAACGTCGACTTCCCGCAGCCCGACGGGCCGATGAAGGCGGTCACGGTGCGGGGCTCGATGTTCATGGACACATCCTCGACGGCGAGGAAGTCGCTATAGAAGACGTTCAGATCGTTGACTTCGATGCTCTTGGACACGGTGCGTGCCTTCCTGAGTTAGCGGCTCTTCGGCGCGAATGCCTTCGCGACGATCCGAGCGATGAGATTGAAGATGACGACGACGATGACCAGCAGCAGGGCGGCGCCCCACGCCTGCGCCTGCGAGGCCTCGATGTCCTTGCCCGGGAAGCTGTAGGCCGTGTAGGCCATGACCGGGAGGGTCTGCATCGGCCCGTTGAACGGGTTCGCGTTGAAGTTGTCGGTGAAGCTCGCGGCGATGAAGATCGGCGCGGTCTCGCCGATCACGCGGGCCACGGCCAGCACGACGCCGGTCACGATGCCGCTCGCGGCCGTGCGCAGCACCACCTTGATGATGGTCGTCGCGCGCGGCACGCCCAGGGCCAGGGAGGCCTCTCGCAACTCGTTCGGGACGAGCCGGATCATCTCCTCGGTGGAGCGGATCACGATCGGGATCATCAGCACGCACAGCGCGATCGAGGCGGAGAAGCCGCTGAACGCCTTCGGCCCGACGATGAGGGCCATCAGCGAGAACGCGAACAGACCGGCGACGATCGAGGGGATGCCCGTCATCACGTCGACCAGGAACGTGACCGTGCGACGCATCGGATTGTTGGGCTGCGCATACTCGGTGAGGTACACCGCGGCAAGGATCCCGATCGGCACCGAGATCAGCGCGGCGATCCCGGTGATGATGAGGGTGCCGACCACGGCCTGCAGGGCGCCGGGGGTGTTCGTCACGGCGAGGGTGTTCGGGTCGAAGATGGTGCCGCCGACTTTGGTGACGAAGTCCCAGTTCACCACCTTGAGTCCCTGCGCCACCACGGTCCAGAGCGTAGAGATCAGCGGCGCCACGGCGAGGACGAAGGCGCACACCACGAGCCCGCGCACGACGCGGTCGACGGCCTTGCGACGACCCTCGACGATGCTGGATCCGACGCTGATCGCGATGAGGTACAACACGGCGGTGAGGACGAGCCACACGGCAGGGTTGAACAGCTGGGTCACCAGGAGCACGGCCGCCACGACGACGGCCGTGCCGATCGCGAGCACGGGTTCGATCCAGCGGGGCAGCTGACCGCTGGTGAGACTCAGCGGCTGCGCCGTCGCGGGGGCGGAACTGACGGCGGTCATACGCGCTTTCCAATCTTCGGCGAGGTGCGCGCCTTGCGCTCGGAACGGCCGAGGATGCCACGCGCGACCATGTTGACGGCGAGCGACACCACGAAGAGCATCAGGCCCGTGCCGATGAGGGCGGAGCGCTGCACGTCGGTCGCGATCGGGAAGTTCAGGGCGATGTTTCCCGCGATCGTCTGCGAGTTGTATCCGTCGGTGAGCAGCTTGACCGAGAACAGCAGCGACGGCGAGATGATCAGCGCGATCGCCATCGTCTCACCGAGCGCCCGTCCGAGTCCGAGCAGGATCGCGGAGACCATGCCGCTGCGCGCATAGGGGAAGACGGCCAGCTTGATCATCTCCCAGCGCGTCGCGCCGAGCGCGAGGGCGGCCTCCTCGTTCAGCCGCGGCGTCTGCAGGAAGATCTCGCGCGTCAGCGCCGTGATGATCGGCAGGATCATCACGGCGAGGACGACGCCACCGGTGAGGATGGTCGAGCCGGTGCTCGACACAGGACCCTCGAAGAGCGGGATCCAGCCGAAGTAGTGGTTGAGGAAGTCCGCGAGCGGCAGCAGGAACGGGCGCATCACGATGACACCCCACAGACCGAACACGATGGACGGAACGGCAGCGAGCAGGTCGACCACGTAGGCGAGGGCGCTGGCGAGCCGTCGCGGCGCGTAGTGCGAGATGAACAGGGCGATGCCGATCGCGACGGGAGCGCCGAGGATGAGTGCGATCAGTCCCGACCAGATGCTGCCCCAGAGCATCGGGGCGACGTAGTTCCAGAAGCTGCCCCAGTGCTTGTTCTGATAGCCGGCGAGGTCGCCATTGGTCTCCCAGTTCGCCGTGATGGCGGGGAGGCCCTTGAGGATCAGGAAGATCGCGACCCCGGCGAGGATCACCATGATCGAGGCGGCGGCGGTCGTCGACAGCCCCAGGAAGAATCGGTCGCCCGCCCGACGCTTGCCGACCAGTCCGACGGCGGCGACGGAGGTCGCGTCCTCACGCTGCGCGACGTCAGTCACGATGCCACTCTTGATCTCGCATGTGTCGCGTCTTTCTTTGTGCTCCGGCCAGTGGCAGGAGAGGGGATCGGGCCAGCACGGGAACTCGGCAGGGCCTCCGAGCGAGTCGGCTGCCCAGCCCAGCCCGGGTCGGCTCCGAAGAGCCGACCCGGACCGGCCTGAAGGTTACTTGATGGTCGCGAGCGACTCCTGAGCCGCCTTGAGGACGGAGTCCGGGAGCGGTGCCGCACCCGCGTTCTTCGCGGCGACCTGCTGGCCGAGCGTGCTGCTGACGAAGCCGATGTAGCTCTTCACGAGCGCGGCCTGCGCCGGCGTCTTGAAGGTCGTGCACGCGATGGCGTAGGAGACCAGCGGGATCGGGTAGGTCTCCGCGGTCAGCTTCGAGTAGTCGAACTTCTTCGACAGGTCGCCCTTGACGCCGTTGGAGGCGTCGACCGCGGCGACCTCGAAGGTCTTCGAGACGGCCTCGGCGCTGAACGGAACAGCCTTGCCGTCCTGCAGGATCGAGACGCTGGGGAGCTTGCCGATCGCGGAGTGGTCCGCGTAGCCGATCGTGCCGGTGCCGGCCTCGACGGCCTGCACGACGCCCGATCCGCCCTTCTGCTTGGAGACGTCGCCCTCGACCGGCCAGTCCTTGCCCGCGGGGAAGGTCCAGACGCTCTTCTGCGTGGCGGCGAGGTAGTTGGTGAAGTTCGCCGTCGTGCCGGAGCCGTCCGAGCGCGCCACCGTGGTGATCTTGCCGGCGGGGAGCGCCTTGCCGTTGTCCTTGGTGATGGCCGCGTCGGACCAGTCGGTGATCTGCAGGGCGAAGATCTTCGCGATCGTCTCGCCGCTGAGCTTGAGGTCGGTCACACCCGGGATGTTGAACGCGATGGCGACGCCGTCGAGGTAGACGGGGATGTTGATGCCGCCCTCGGTGCACAGCGCCTGCGACTGCGTGGTCTGGTCCGCGTTCAGCGGGGAGTCGGATCCGGCGAAGTCGTAGGCGCCGCTGAGGAAGTTGGTGACGCCACCGCCCGAGCCCTGCGACTTGTCGTAGTTGATGGTGACGCCCTTGACCTGGGCGTTGTAGGCGGCGGTCCATGCGGCCTGCGCGTTCGCCTGAGCGCTGGAGCCACCCGCGGTGAGGGTACCGGTCAGCGAGGCGTCGATCTTCGAGGTGATCGCGCTCGAGGTCGGCGCTGCAGAGGGGGAGTCGCTGCTCGTGCTGCTGGGCGTTGCGGAACAACCCGCCAGTGCGATCGCGGCGAGCGCGCCGGCCGCGCCGATCGTGGTGATGCGGTTGAGCTTCACGGTGTAAGTCCTTCGCTGTGTCGAGTGTGCCCGGTGCAGGGCCACGCCAGACGATAGGCGGCGTCTGTTACGCGATCAAAGATCGAAGGTAAACGGGGGGTGAACGGCGGTCGGCGCCCGTTCAGATCTTCGGCAGGTGCGTCTCGATCGAGATGATGCCGGATCCGGGGTTGGTGGCGCTCAGATGCACGACGCTGAACGCGCCGACTTCGAGTGCCGAGGCGCTGCCGAGATAGGAGCCGTGCATGGTGCCCGTGGCCAGCGCGATCTCCCGGAGGATGTCGGGCAGCACGGGGCCGTGGCTGCAGAGCACGGTGGGCTTGCCGGCGCGGACGCGCTTGCCCACCACCGTGCGCGGGTCCGATTCGCCCTCGTCCCAGGCGTCCTGGCTGAGCAGCGGCGTCTTGGTGACCTTGAGCTCGAGCGACTTCGCCAGAGGCTTGACGGTCTCGACGCAGCGCCGCGCGTCGCTGGACACGATCTTCTGCACGCCGAACGCGCGCAGCGGGCCCACGATCGCCTTCGATTGCGCATGGCCTCGCGGAGTCAGCGGCCGGGAGGCGTCGGATCCCAGCCACACGCTGCGGCTCGCCGCTTTCGCGTGCCGGAGCACGATGAGCGGGAAGGTGCGGAGAGCGCCGTCGTCGACGAGCTTGGCGAACGCGTCGAGGATCTCGACGTCGACGGGGTAGCTGAGCCGGGCGCGCGCTTTCTTGACGCTCACCCACTCGAGGGCGGCGATCTCGCGGTTCGGCACGAACACCGATGCCCGGACGGCCTCTTCCGTCGCCTCCGCGGCCCAGTAGTGCACGACCTTCTGCTTGCGGTTGGCCATCGTGTACCGGGACACGCCCACCGGAGCCCCCAGGGCGACCCGGATCCCGGTCTCCTCGAAGATCTCGCGCACAGCTGTCTCCGCGAGCATCTCGCCCGGATCCACCTTGCCCTTGGGCAGCGTCACATCGCGGTACTTGGTGCGGTGGATCAGCAGGATCCGCAGCTTGTCCTCCACGACGCGCCACACCAGGCCGCCGGCCGCGTACACGGCACGATCGGGGCGCTCGGCGACGATCGTGATGCCGGTGGTGTCCGCGGTCGCGGTCGAGGGGCCGGTGGGGCTGGGGGTCATCGCACCGCCCGTGCTCTACGACGCTTCTGGATCTGCGACATGGTCCTATCCTGCAGGTCGATGAGCGGTGCGCCAACCTCGGAGAAGGCGCGCCGGGTCCATTCGCCTTCGGCGCCCAGGTGCCACGACGACGTCTCGGGCGAGAGCGCGAGGTCGAAGAACCCGACCAGTTCCTCGATGTGCGCGGGGTCGGTGACCCGYACCAGCGCCTCCACCCGRCGGTCGAGGTTGCGGTGCATCATGTCGGCRCTGCCGATGAAGACCTGCGGATCGCCGTCGTTGTGGAACGCGAAGATGCGCGAGTGCTCGAGGTAGCGCCCGAGGATGGAGCGCACGGTGATGTTGTCGGTGATGCCGGGCAGATCCGTGCGCAGGCTGCAGATCCCGCGCACCCACACGTCCACGGGCACGCCGTCGGCGCTCGCACGGTAGAGGGCGTCGATGATCTGCTCGTCCACCATCGAGTTCACCTTGATGCGGATGTGCGCCGGCCTGCCGTCGAGGGCGTTCTGGCGCTCCTTCTCGATCTGCCGCAGCAGGCCCTTGCGCAGGTGCAGGGGCGCGACGAGCAGGCGCTTGAACTTCTTCTCGATSGCATASCCRCTGAGCTCGTTGAACAGCCGGGTGAGGTCCTTGCCGACCTGCGGATCGGCGGTGAACAGGCCGAAGTCCTCGTAGATCCGGCTGGTCTTCGGGTTGTAGTTGCCCGTGCCGATGTGGCTGTAGCTGCGCAGCACGCCGTCCTCCTCGCGGATGACGTTGACGAGCTTGCAGTGCGTCTTCAGGCCCACCAGGCCGTACACGACGTGCACTCCGGCCTTCTCGAGCTTGCGCGCCCAGACGATGTTGTTCGCCTCGTCGAAGCGGGCCTTGACCTCGACGAGGGCGAGCACCTGCTTGCCGGACTCGGCGGCATCGATCAGGGCCTGCACGATCGGGCTGTCGCCCGAGGTGCGGTACAGCGTCTGCTTGATGGCGAGCACGTGCGGATCGCGGGCGGCCTGCTCGAGGAACGCCACGACGCTCGTCGTGAAGGACTCGTAGGGGTGGTGCACGAGCACATCGGCCTTGCGGATCGCCTTGAAGATGTCGATGCGCTCGTTCGCGCCCGGCTTGAACGCCAGCGCGGTCGTGGGAACGTGCGGCGTGTATCGCAGGTCGGGGCGGTCGATCCGGCCGAGCCCGAACAGACCGCGCAGGTCGAGCGGCCCGGGGAGGCGATAGACCCCCTGGTCGGTGATGTCGAGCTCGCTCAGCAGCAGGTCGAGCGTCACATCGTCCATGTCGTCGGTGATCTCGAGGCGGATCGGCGGACCGAAGCGCCGGCGCAGCAGCTCGGCCTCGAGGGCCTGGATGAGGTTCTCCGACTCGTCCTCCTCGATCTCCACGTCCTCATTGCGGGTGAGCCGGAACGCGTGGTGGTCGAGCACCTCCATCCCGGGGAAGAGATCGTCGAGGTGGTTGGCGATGAGCTCCTCGAGCCGGATGAAGCGCATCGGGCCGTTCTCGGAGGGAACCTCGACGAAGYGCGGCAGCATGGGCGGCACCTTCAGACGCGCGAACTCCTGCCGGCCGGTGCGAGCGTTGCGGATCCGGATCGCGAGATTGAGTGAGAGGCCCGAGATGTACGGGAACGGGTGTGCGGGGTCCACCGCGAGCGGCATCAGCACGGGGAAGACGTTGGCCTGGAAGTAGTCCGTCAGCTCGGCCTTGGCCTCGCCGTCGAGGTCGTCCCAGTCCACGATGGTGATGCCTTCGGCGGCTAGTGCGGGGCGGACCAGCCCGGTCCACGCGACGGCATGGCGCAGCTGCAGCTTGTGCGCTTCGGCCGAGATGTCGGCCAGCACGTCGGCGGGGGCGCGGCCGACGTTGGTGGGCACGGCGAGGCCGGTGACGATGCGGCGCTTGAGGCCGGCGACGCGCACCATGAAGAACTCGTCCAGGTTGCTCGCGAAGATCGCGAGGAAGTTGGCTCGCTCGAGCACAGGCAGGGTCTCGTCCTCGGCGAGCTCGAGCACGCGCTGGTTGAATGCGAGCCAGCTCAGCTCGCGGTCGAGGTACCGGTCCTCCGGGAGGAGTGAGTCGTCCGGCGCGACGAGTTCGTCGAAGTCGTCATCCTCGGCGTCGCCGAGTCCGGAGTCTGCCAGTGCGGGATCGATCATGCGCCCCATCATTGCAGGAGGACGTTGCCTGCAGGTGAACAGGATCGGGATCCGAATTCGTCATCCGCTCCCGCGGGCGGATCCGGCCTGGGCGGGGACCTGCTCAGCGGGTGCCGGGGGAGACGGGGCGGGTCTCGTCCTCATCGACGTTGAAGCGATAGCCGACGTTGCGCACGGTGCCGATGATGTGCTCCTGGTCGCCGAGCTTGGCGCGCAGCCGCCGCACGTGCACGTCGACCGTGCGGGTGCCGCCGAAGTAGTCGTAGCCCCATACCTCGCTGAGCAGCTGCTCGCGCGTGAACACCCGCGAGGGGTGCGTGGCGAGGAAGTGCAGCAGCTGGAACTCCTTGTATGTGAGATCCAGCGGGGTGCCGCGGAGCTTGGCGGAATAGGACTGCTCGTCGATCGTCAGGCCCGAGGTCTGCACCTTGACGGGCTCCGTCGCCGGTGCCTCCCGGGACAGGGCGAGACGGATGCGGGCGTCGATCTCGGCCGGGCCCGCACCGGTGAGCAGCACGTCGTCGATGCGCCATTCGCCGTTCACGGCGGTCATCCCGCCCTCCGTCACCACCAGCAGCAACGGCCCGCGCAGACCCGTGGTGCGGATCAGCGTGCACAGGGATTTCGCGGCGACCAGGTCGGTGCGCGCGTCCACGATCACGGCGTCGGCATCGGGCGCGGTCACCAGCTCGGCGGGCTGCGCCGGGATCACCCGGACACGATGGCCGAGCAGCTCGAGGGCGGGCAGAACCGGCCCCGCAGCGGGAGACGATGTCAGCACCAGCAGTTGCGCCACGCAGATCCTTTCCTGGTGACACCTTACTCAGGACTGCGAGCATCGCCGGGATAGGTGACAATGGGCCCATGGCCGATCCCGTCCTCGCTCCGCGCAGCCCCTTCGTCGGGCTCGTCGTCACCTGGGCCGCGGCCGCCGCGGGCGCGATCCTGATCGGGCTGCTCGCGCCCGACGCTCTGCTGATGACCTGGTACGTGATCGGGTTCGGCGTCTGCGTGCTGCTGTCSTTCGCCGTGCAGCTSTTCCGCGGKGAGACGCGGGGATTCATCCTTCGCGTCTCGGCCGGGAGTCTCGGTGCGCTGCTCGTGATGGGGATCGTGTCGGCGGGCTTCGGCATCGCCGCTCTGTTCGGCAGCTGACAGCGTGCCGTGTCGGCGCCGCCCGGCGCTGCGGGGGCCGCGGACGGCATAGAGTAGAGGCATGGACATCGTCGCGCTCGAACTCTTCTTCGTCGGCCTCCTGGTCCTCGCGGGTCTCGCGATCGCCTTCTGCGCAGGGGCCGTCCTGGTCAACCTGTTCCGCGGCCAGCGCTGATCAGCGCCCGCCCCGCGACATCTCCTGAGAGAAGGCTGCTCGTGCTCGATCTCCCCTCCGACCTGCCCGCCGACATCGTGCCGCTCTCGTGGCTGCTCGGAGTATGGGAAGGCACCGGCGTCATCGACTACGAAGTCCCCGGACCTGACGGCGACGACGACGCACACCGCTACCGCGGCGAGTTCGCACATCGCATGAGCTTCAGCCACGACGGCGGACCATTCCTGAACTACGCGGCTACCGCGACCTTCACGCCGGAGGACGGCGAACCGGTGGCGCTCGTGGCCGAGTCGGGATACTGGCGCCTGACGCGGCCGGCCGACGCGCACGACCCGGGTCCTGCGCTGCTGCCGCCCCGCGAGGTGCGCACCGCGCAGCGCACGGTGGATGACGTCGAGGCGCTGCGCCTGCCGGAGGGCGGCTTCGCGATCGAGGCGTCCATCGTGCACTCGGACGGCATGCTCGAGCTGTACCTCGGCCGCATCGACGGTCCCCGCATCGACATCGCCACCGACGCGATCGTGCGCGCCGAAGGCGCGAAGGAGTACGGCGCCGCCTCGCGCATGTACGGCCTGGTCGACGGTCACCTGCTGTGGGCGTGGGACATCGCCGCGCTCGGCGCCGGGCTGCGCTCGCACGCATCCGCCCGTCTTGCGAAGGTCTGATCGTGGCAGGCTTCCCCTCTCTGCCCGGCGTGATCGCGGACGGCGATATCGCGCAGCACTTCGGAGATCCGATCCGCGAGCAGCGCGCGCTGGAGCGCGGTGACGCGCTCGCACCGCTCGGCGATCGGACTGTCATCGAGCTGACCGGATCCGAACGGCTCACCTGGCTCGACTCGATCACTTCGCAGTCGGTCGCGCGTCTTCGGGCGGGGGAGAGCACCGAGCTGCTCGTGCTGGATCCGCAGGGACGGGTCGAGCATGTGGCCGCGGTCTTCGATGACGGCTCCGCGACGTGGCTCATCGCCGATGCCGCCGACGCCGACGCTCTCGCCACCTGGCTGCAGCGCATGGTGTTCCGCGCCGACGTGAAGGTCGCCGTGCGTCCGGATCTGCTCGTCGTCGGGTTCTTCGCCGGCTCCGGGGCCCAGCAGCGCGCCGAGCGCGTTGCGATCGCCCCGCACGGTGCCGCCGTGGTCTGGACCGATCCGTGGCCGACTGTGCAGCCCGGCGGACACCAGTACCACGTCGGCGAGCACCCCGGCTCCGGCTATCTCTGGCGCACTGCGGTGATCGATGAGTCCGGTGCCGGCGCGCTCGCCGCGGACGCGGAGGTCGTCTGGGCCGGTGCGCTCGCCGCGGAGGCCCTGCGCATCGCCGCCTGGCGTCCCCGCTGGGCCGCCGAGGTCGACGAGCGCTCCCTCCCGCACGAGACCGACTGGATCCGCAGCGCCGTGCATCTGAACAAGGGCTGCTACCGGGGTCAGGAGACCGTGGCGAAGGTGCACAACCTCGGTCACCCGCCGCGGAGGATCGCGGCCCTGCACCTGGACGGCAGCGAGAGCCTTCTGCCCGCCGCGGGTGCTCCCGTCCTGGCACGCGGTGCCGACGGCTCCGGCGAGGATGAGGTCGGGCACATCACCTCTGCTGCGCGGCACCACGAACTCGGGCCGATCGCCCTGGCGATCCTCTCGCGCCGCGCACCGGTGGGCGATCTCGTGGTCCGCACGCCGGACGGTGACATCGCTGCCGCGCAGGAGATCATCGTCCCCGCCGATGCCGGTGCGACGGCCGACGTACCCCGGCTGACGCGACTGTCGCGCCGCCCGTCCGCGCCGGATCCGCGCGACGCGCCCTGATCCGGTGCCTCCGGTGGGCGCGGAGTCGGAGAGCACGGAGGACGGCGCTGCTCCGAGCGGGGAGCGCGGCGCGCCTGGGCCCTTGCGCATCCTGCTGATCGACAACTACGACTCCTTCACGTACAACCTCGTGCACCAGATCGCGGCGGTCGCGGGGCAGGCCCCGGTCGTCGTGCACAACGACTGGGCCGACTGGGAACCGTCCGTCCTCGATCAGTACGACGCCATCGTGCTCTCGCCCGGGCCGGGGGATCCTCGGGTGCCGGAGGACTTCGGGATCTGCGCCGACGCGATCCGGATCGCGGCCGAGCGGCGCATCCCGCTGCTCGGCGTCTGCCTCGGGCATCAGGGCATCGGACACGCCTTCGGCGCCAGGGTGCGACGCGCGCCGGAACCGCGGCACGGGCGGCCCTCGCCGGTCGCGCACGACGGCACGGGACCCTTCCACGGGCTCCCGTCGCCGGTCGAAGTGGTGCGCTACCACTCGCTCATGATCGACGAGGTGCCCGACGAGCTCGTGGTCACCGCTCGCGCGGACGACGACGGCGTGGTCATGGGCGTGCGGCATCGCGAGCTGCCGCTGTGGGGCGTCCAGTTCCACCCCGAGTCGATCGGCACGCACGACGGCACCCGCATGGTGGCGAACTTCGTCGCGTTCGCACGGGCGACTCTCGCGGAACGGCTGCCCGCGCCCGGGGCGGATGCGGTGCGGGGCGACACCGGTGCGACCGCTCTCGCCGATGTGGCGGCCCGCCCGCACGAGAGGGAGCAGGAACGACTGCACGGGACGGAGCGCGAGCGCCCGATCGCCACGGAGCAGGTGCGTCCTGCGCCCCGACCCGTGCTCCGTCGCACCCTGCCCTTGCGCATAGGCACGGCGGCGCTCTTCACCGGGCTCTTCGGCGACGCGGCGCAGGCGGTCTGGCTCGACGGCGGCCGCGACGGCGACGACCGCGCCCGGTACTCCATCCTGGGCGGCGGGGACGACCTGCCGACGGTGCTCGCCGACGTGCACGCAGGCATCGTGACCGTGCGCGACGGCGAGACCGAGAACGCGATCCGCTCGGGCTTCTTCGACTGGCTCGACGCCGAGCTCGGGGGCACCGTCACGGCGGGAGCCGATCTGCCGTTCGCCCTGGGCTGGGTCGGTGCGCTCGGCTACGAGCTGCGCGCCGAATGCGGATCCCCGCACCGGCATCGTGCTGCGACGCCCGACGCCGCCATGGTCCGACTCGATCGTGCCGTCGTCGTGGATCACCGCGAGGGGCTGATCCACCTGCTCGCCCTCGACGACGAGGCCTGGCTCACCCGGACGGCGGAGCGGATCGCGGAGATCGAGACGGCATCGTCCGCCAGGGATGACGACGTCACCGGACCGGATCCGGATCCGTCTGCCGCGCCGCTCCTACTCGCCGCGCGACACTCCCGCACCGAGTACCTGCGGCTCATCGCCGAGGCGCAGGAGCAGATCTCGGCGGGGGAGACCTACGAGGCGTGTCTGACCAACCTGCTGCATGCGGACGTCCGCATCGATGCGCTCCCCGCCTATCTCGCACTGCGCGCGGAGAACCCGGCCCCGTTCGGCGCGTTCCTGCGCATCGGCGGGGTGAGCGTGCTGAGCACCTCACCCGAGCGGTTCCTGCGGATCACGACGGACGGCTCGGTCGAGTCCCGTCCGATCAAGGGCACCCGACCGCGCGGTGCGGACGCGGACGAGGACGAGCGGATCCGCGCCGAACTGGCTTCGTCGGAGAAGGATCGCGCCGAGAACCTGATGATCGTGGACCTCGTCCGCCACGATCTCGGACGCACGGCGGAACTCGGATCCGTGCGCGTGGACGGCCTGTTCCGCGTGGAGAGCTACGCCACCGTGCATCAGCTCGTCTCGACGGTGCGCTCCCGTCTCGCGGACACGCCCGTCGCCTGCGTGCGTGCCGCCTTCCCGCCCGGCTCCATGACGGGCGCGCCGAAGCTGCGCACCATGGCGATCCTGGACGGGCTCGAGGGCGGCCCGCGCGGGCTGTACAGCGGCGCCCTCGGGTACTTCTCCTTCGATGGCGCCGTGGATCTCAGCGTGATCATCCGCACGCTCGTGGTGCACGACGGGGGGCTCGACTACGGCGTCGGCGGCGCGATCGTCTCGCTGTCGGATCCCGACGACGAGTACGCCGAGACCGTGGTCAAGGCACGTCCGCTGCTGCGGCTCACCAGCGCGAAATTTCCCGGGGAGTGAGTGCGCCGCTGAGAGTCACCCAGCGCTCCGAGCGCAGCGGGGGAGACGGGCGGCGCCCTGAGCCCGGGGCGCGACGCACAGCGACGGGCGCACCGCAACCCTCTGTCGCCGCGGGATCACGTGACCTACTCTGCGGGAATGGGCACGGGTGAGGACGCGTCCGACCGGGCGAGGGACGCGGCGCGGATGACGCAGGGTTCGTCGGCGCTCCGGCGGGTCGCCCGGATCGGATTCGTGGTGCTCGGCGTCCTGCACATCCTGATCGGCGCGGCCGCGATCTCCATCGGGGTCGGCGGCGGCGGGAAGGCCGACCAGGGCGGGGCGATGGAGCAGTTGCGGCACAGCGCGATCGGCGGCCTGGTGCTCGTCGTCGTGGCCACGGCCCTCGCCGCACTCGCCGTGTGGCGGATCGCGGACGCGATGCTCGCGAGCGCCGCGGAGGACGCGACGAAGTGGGGACGGCGGCTCAAGAATCTCGGCATCGCGGCGGTCTACCTCGTGCTCGCAGGGATCGCGGTCGTGTACGCGGCCGGCGGGCGCGCGGATCCCTCCCAGAGCTCGCAGACGCTGAGCGCCCGGATCCTCTCGGCTCCCGGCGGCGAGATCCTGCTCGTGGTGATCGGTCTCACGGTCGTCGCGGTCGGCGGCGGGTTCGTGGTGAGCGCCATCACCCGCTCGTTCACGAAGGAGCTGCGCATGCCACCCGGAACGAGAAGGGCGGGGATCGAGCTGTTCGGCGTGGTCGGCTACCTTGCGAAGGGCGTCGCCGTGGCGTTGACGGGGGTGCTGTTCGTGATCGCGTCGGTCACGGAGGATCCGCACAAGGCGGCAGGGCTCGACGCCGCGCTGCGCGGGATCACCGCTCTGCCTTGCGGCCCCGCGCTGCTCTGCGCCGTGGGGGCGGGTCTGGTCGCGTACGGGGTCTTCTGCATCGCACGCGCGCGATACGAGCGGATGTGAGTTCGCGGCGGGCGCGGCTCAGCTCGGAGCGACCGCGTTCCACGGCACGGTGAGCTCACCGAGGCGCCAGCGGGCTCGCGTGCCGAGGACCGGGTATCCCGCGGCGCGGAGGGCGGACACCGCGGCGAGGAAGCGCTGAGTCGCCCCGAACGTGGACAAGGGTGCCGCACGTTCCCACTCGCGGTCCAGGTCCGTGAGCAGGGTGTGTATCCGCTCGCCCGGTACGTTGTGGTGGATGAGCGCCTTGGGCAGGCGCTCGGCGACGATCGACGGTCGTTCCAGATCCGCGAGCCGGAGCGACAGCGTGAAGCGCTGCGGGATGCCGTCCTGATCCACGTCGATGAAGCTCGCGATGCGGCCGATCTCGTCGCAGGTGCCCTCCACGAGCAGCCCTCCCGGTGCAAGGCGCGACGCCATCCGCGCCCAGGCGTCGGGCACGTCGGCCTCGTCGTACTGCCGCAGCACGTTCATGGCGCGGATCACCGCGGGCCTGCGCCCCGACGGCAGCGGCACCTCGAACCCGCCCCGTGCGAACGACACCGGCAGGTCGGCGGCGAAGTGACCCGCACCGTGGCGGAGCTCAGCGAGCTGGGCCTGCGCCGTCGCCACGCGCTCGGGGTCCAGTTCGAGCCCGAGCACCTCGGCGTCCGGGCGCACTCGGAGGAGGCGCGTGGCGAGCTCGAACGCGGTGACGCCACTGGCGCCGAAGCCCAGGTCGACGACGAGCGGATCCGCTGCCCGGCGGAACGCGAGTGAGGCGGCGATCCAGCGGTCGTTGCGCCGCAGCCGGTTGGTGCCGGTGGTGCCCCGGGTGGGCCTGCCGAGCGGAGAGGACGCCATGTGACCATCCTGCCCGGTCCCGTCGTCCTAGGCTTGTCGCTGTGGTGACGATCGAGGTCGGGWTCCCSGGRACGGCGGASGCGGACGRGATCGTGCGCACCTATCTGATCGACGTGGTCTCGCGTTATCACGGCAGGCCCGCCACGGACGGCGAACGCGACACGGCCCTGGCCGACGAGCCGTACGACGACCTCCAGGGCGATACCGGGATCCTGCTTCTGGCCCGGGACGGGGATGCCGTCGTCGCCTGCGCCGGGGCGCGCTTCGTGGAGGGCGACCTCGAGCTCACCAAGGTCTTCACGATGCCGGCCGCGCGGGGGCAGGGGATCGGACGCCGGCTGATCCTGGCGCTCGAGGAGGTCGCTCGTGATCGGGGCGCTCGCGCACTGCGGCTGGACACCCGTTCCGATCTCGTGGAGGCGTGCGCGATGTATGAGGGTCTCGGCTTCCGCTCGGTSGAGGCGTTCGACTCCGGGCCGTACGCCGACCGCTGGTACCGGAAAGACCTGAACCCGACGGTCCACACGCTGCCGACGGGTCCGTAGCCCCTCGTGCCGGTCAGCGCGGCCCGCCGCCCATCGAGCCGGCGGTCGGAGCCGTTCGGGTGTCGACGCGTACGGTGAGCGTCGCTGTGTAGCCCTTCGCGCTGTCGCCGGTCATCGCCGCGATCTGCAGGGCACCGCCGTCGTCGCCGAACACGTTGTCGGCGGAGAGCGACGTCTGCGCCAGGTTCGCCGTCGACCCGTCGTAGCCTGCCGTCGCGTACACCGCCTCGCACGCCGACTGCGGCAGCGCGATCTGCGAGGTGGCGATGGCGTTCGCGGAGTCCGTGACGTCGGCGGCGCTCGGATACACCTCGAAATGGATGTGCGGCCATCGCCCCGAGTAGCAGCCGGGGAAGACCGACGTGAACGACACCCGTCCGTCCGCGTCGGCGACCTGCACCCCGCGCAGGTAGGTCTCGTCCTCGATGCCCGACGAGTACATCGAGTATCCGCCGGAGGCGTCGCAGTGCCAGGCATAGACGGCGACTCCCGCGAACGGCGCGTCGCCGGATGCCTCGTCGAGGACGTTCAGGGAGAACGTCAAGGGCACGCCGGTTGCGGTGGTGCCGCYGCCGATCGAGGAGCGGATGTCCTGGCGCACGATGCCCGACTCGGCCAGGGCGTCCGGGCCGTTGGAACCATCGCCGGGATACGGCCCCGCTGTCTCGTCGGGGATCTCCGCGGCGGGCACCGCGGTGGTCGCCGAYGTCGCGGAAGGGCTCGGCGTGCTGGTGACGGTGGGCATCGCCGTCGCGGCGGCAGTGCTCGCGGCGTTCGAAGCCATCGGTGCGCACGCGGCGAGCACCGCGCCGCCCGCACCCAGCCCGACGAGGCTCAGAACCACACGGCGAGACATCAGGGTGCGGATGTCGAACGGCGCCCCCTGATCGACGACCTCCTCGTCGGGGCGGTCGAGCAGACGGCCCTCATACGCGGGACCGTGCGGAGTGCGGGTCGGGTCGGGGAAGGTGCTCATGTCCGGATCCTCTCGTGGCTGACAGGAGGATTCTCTCGAGCCCGTCGAACCACGACCTTTGCGGCTGCTATGCGTCGAATAAGCGATCTCCGTCATGCGGAGACCCGACTTCGGAGCGGCACGGCGCACGCCGTTAGGCTGAGAACATGACGCGCACCCTCATCCTGCTCCGCCATGGCCAGAGCGAATGGAACGAACTCAATCTGTTCACCGGCTGGGTGGACGTCCGCTTGACCGAGCAGGGCAAGAACGAGGCCCGCCGGGGCGGAGAGCTGCTGGCGGAGTCGGGGATCCTGCCTGACGTGCTGCACACCTCGCTGCTCAGCCGCGCGATCCAGACCGCGAACATCGCGCTCGACGCCGCGGACCGGCTGTGGATCCCGGTGACCCGCTCATGGCGGCTCAACGAGCGCCACTACGGCGCGCTGCAGGGCAAGGACAAGGCGCAGACGCTCGAGGAGTTCGGCCCCGAGCAGTTCCAGCTGTGGCGCCGCTCCTTCGACGTGCCGCCGCCCCCGCTCGATGACGCGAGCGAGTACAGCCAGGTGAACGACCCTCGCTACGCGGGCATCGACGGCGACGTTCCGCGCACGGAGTCGCTCAAGCTCGTCATCGACCGGCTGCTGCCCTATTGGGAGTCGGCCATCGTGCCCGACCTCGAGGCCGGCAAGACCGTGCTCGTCACGGCGCACGGCAACTCGCTGCGCGGCCTCGTGAAGCACCTCGAGGGCATCGGCGACGCCGACATCGCCGAGCTCAACATCCCCACCGGGATTCCGCTCGTCTACGAGCTCGACGAGAACAACGTGCCCACGGGCCCCGGCCGGTACCTGGACCCCGAGGCCGCTGCGGCCGGCGCCGCAGCCGTGGCGAACCAGGGCAAGAAGTAACCCCGGACCGACACCGATCCCGCTCCGAACCGGTCATCCGACCGGCTCGGGGCGGGATCCGCCGTTTCGGGCGTGCGCCGGGACCTGCTGATCGCAGCCCGCCGGAAACGAGAAGATCCGCCCCGACCGGAACGGCAGGGGCGGATCTCCGAAGGTTGGGGGTCAGGCGTGGCCGGATCCGGCCTCGGCCTGCGCCTCGACGGCGAGGGCGATGTCCTCCTCGTCGACGGCCCAGTCGCCGGTGGCCAGGTAGACGACCTTCTTCGCGACGGCGACCGCGTGGTCGGCGAACCGCTCGTGGTAGCGGCTGGCCAGGGTGGCATCGACCGTCGCGCCCGCCTCGCCCTTCCAGTTGTCGCTGAGCACCTTCTCGAAGACGCTGGCGTGCAGTTCGTCCACGTCGTCGTCGGCGTTGCGGATCGCGTCGGCGAAGCGCAGATCCTGCGTGCGCAGCAGCTCCGAGAGGGTGCGGGCGATCTCGACGTCCAGCTCGCCCATACGGGTGAAGGTACCCTTCAGGCCCTTCGGGATGGCCCGCTCGGGGAAGCGCAGGCGCGCCAGCTGGGCGATGTGCTCTGACATGTCGCCCATGCGCTCGAGGGATGCGCTCACGCGCAGCGCGGTCACGACGATGCGCAGGTCGCGGGCGACGGGCTGCTGGCGTGCGAGGATCTCGATGGCCTGCTCGTCGAGGGCGACGGCGAGCTCGTCGATGCGGGCATCGTCGGCGATGACCTCCTCGGCCAGGGCGACGTCGCTGGTCGCGAACGAGCGGGTGGCCTTCTCGATCGACACGGCCACGAGGTCGGCGATCTCGACGAGCTGCGACTGCAGATGCTCGAGGGACTGGTGGAAGACTTCGCGCATGGCTGCGCACCTTTCGTTCTGTGACCCGGGGCACCGGATGGTCTGAGTCGCACGGCGGCCCGCAGAACGGGCACGGGACGGTGCCTGTCACGGTCGTGACACGCACGTGGCGATTCTCTTCGGCGAAGGTTAACGGCTGGTGCCGTGCTCGTGAACACTAGCGCGTGAGGGCGTGCGGAGGGCGTTCACCCGCCGTTCAGGAGGGCGAACGCCCTCTACGCTGGGGGCATGGACAGCACTCTGCTCGCGCTGCTCGCCCTCGGGCTGGGGGTCGCGATCGGCGCGGGCATCGCGGCGATGATCGTGGCGGCGATGCGGGCGAGGACTGCGGCGGAGCAGCAGGCGTCCACCGACCTTCCGGACGGTCTCACCGATGTGCTGGCGGCCATGGACGACGCCGCCTGCGCCGTCGATCCGTCCGGCCTCGTCACGGCCGCGAGCACGGCGGCTGCGCGCTTCGGCATCGAGGTCGGCGCCACGCTGGAGAACCCCGAGCTGCGCCAGCTCGTGCGAGCGGTGCGCGAGGGCGGATCCGAGACCGCGACGATGCGCCTCGCGCGCGGCGGGCGCCAGCTGGACCCGCGCCTCGTCGCCGCAAGGGCCAAGCGCATCGGGCCGCGTCTGAACCTGCTCATCATCCGCGACATCACCGAGCAGGAGCGCCTGGAGCAGATGCGCACCGACTTCGTGGCCAACACCAGCCATGAATTGAAGACTCCGGTGGGTGCGGTGAGCCTGCTGGCCGAGGCGATCGAGTCGGCTGCCGACGACCCCGCGCAGGTGCGGGCGTTCGCGACCAGGATCCAGGCCGAGGCTGCGCGTCTCGGTCAGCTCACCGGCCGCATCATGAGCCTGTCCCGGCTGCAGTCCTCCGACGGGTTCGGCACGTTCGGTGCCGTCGCGATCGACGAGGTCGTTGCGACGAGCGTGGAAGGGCACGCCGTGCAGGCGGCCTCGGCGGGCGTCGAGCTGAGTCGAGGCGGTGACCGCGGCGCCTGGGTGCGGGGAGACGCACAGATCCTCATCGAGGCGGTGGGCAACCTCATCGCGAACGCGATCGTGTACTCGCCGCGAGGATCCCGCGTGGGCGTCGGCGTGCGCATCGACGACGGCGTTGTCGAGATCTCGGTCTCGGATCAGGGCATCGGCATCGAAGAGGCCGACCGCGAGCGCATCTTCGAGCGGTTCTACCGCGCCGACGAGGCCCGCTCGCGTCGCACCGGCGGCACCGGGCTCGGGTTGTCGATCGTGAAGCACGCGACTCAGCGTCACGGTGGCGAGGTGCGGCTGTGGTCGCGCCCGGGCCGCGGGTCCACGTTCACCATGCGCCTGCCGCAGATCGCGGGCCCCGATGCCGACGAGGACATGGCCCCGCGCAAGAACAAGAAGCCGAAGAAGGACAAGAAGAAGCGCCAGGAGCGCAAGGCTTCGCGCCTCGCCCCGTCGCCTGCGAACCCCGCGGAAACGACCCGCGCCGATACCGGAGAACTCGTATGACCCGCATCCTCCTCGTCGAAGACGAGCCCGATCTCGCCGACCCGCTCGCATACCTGCTGCGTCGGGAGGGCTACGAGGTCGAGATCGCCGAGGACGGACCCACCGCCCTCGCCCTGTTCCGTGAGAGCGGTGCGGACATCGTGCTGCTCGATCTGATGCTGCCCGGCATGCCCGGCACCGAGGTGTGTCGTCAGATCCGCACCGCCTCCGCGGTGCCGATCATCATGCTGACCGCGAAGGACTCCGAGGTGGACATCGTCGTGGGCCTCGAGCTCGGGGCCGACGACTACATCACCAAGCCGTACTCGTCGCGCGAGCTGCTCGCCCGCATGCGCGCCGTGCTGCGGCGGGTCGTGCAGGCCGAGGARGACRTCGACGAGCGCATCCTCGAGGGCGGCCGCGTCACCGTCGACATCGATCGGCACACSGTCGCSGTCGACGGCGAKGTSATCAACATGCCGCTCAAGGAATTCGAGCTGCTCGAGGTGCTCATGCGCAACTCCGGACGCGTGCTCACCCGCGGCCAGCTGATCGACCGGGTCTGGGGCAGCGACTACTTCGGCGACACCAAGACCCTCGACGTGCACATCAAGCGGATCCGCTCGCGCATCGAGCAGAACCCCTCCGAGCCGGTGATGCTCGTCACCGTGCGCGGGCTCGGGTACCGGTTCGAGGGCTGAACGCCTTTCGCACACGCGAGAGCCCCCGGAACCTCAAGGGTTCCGGGGGCTCTCTGCGAGTGCGGCGGGGCTCAGCCGACCGGGGTCTCGCTGGGCGTCGGGGTCACCTCGACGGCCGGGGCGACCGGCGTCGAGGTCGGGCTCGGCTGCGCGGTCGGGACCAGCGGAGCATAGTAGGGGAGCGTTCCGTCGAGCACGGGGATCGCGTACTTGACACCCTCGGCGTCACCGGACTGGAAGTAGACCTCGATGGTCTCGCCGGCCTTGGTGTCGAGGTCCTCGAAGGTCATCGGCTTCGCGTCATCGCCRCCGAGACTGACCGCCTTCTGTCCGGCGATGCGGACGCTCTGGCTCGGGCCGTCGCCGATGGAGATGTGGATCGTCTGCGCATCGGAGCTGGTGTTGACCAGGCCGGCGACGAGGTTGCCGAGCGTGCCGGCCTCGTCCACGACGACGAAGGCGTTGCGGACCTCGATCGGGCCCTTCTTGGGAACGTTCGCGCCGTCGGAGGCCGAGTAGTCGATGGTGGTCGCCTGCGGAGTGATCCCGGCGCACCCGGTGGCGCCGACGATCACGAGGGCGCTGAGGGCGATGGACGCAGCAAGGCGCGATTTCACGGGTCCTCCAGAAAATTCACGTGATGATCCAGCACCATTCTAGGGGCACGGGTCCGCGCCGCAGGGCCCGCCTCACGGGCGCGGGGGACAGGTCTGTCGGCGCGGGGGGCGCGAACCTTATCGCATTCCGGCTGTGGTATCCTGGAGGTTGCCGAAAGGACACGACTTTATGCTTTTTGAGGTTGGTGAGACCGTGGTCTATCCGCACCACGGCGCCGCGACGATCATCGAGGTCAAGGACCGTGTGATCAAGGGGGAGACCAAGAAGTACCTGAAGCTGAACGTCACGCAGGGAGACCTCATCATCGAGGTGCCTGCGGAGAACGTCGACCTGGTCGGCGTACGCGACGTGATCGGCCAAGAGGGGCTCGACCGGGTGTTCGAGGTGCTGCGCGCCCCGTTCACCGAGGAGCCGACCAACTGGTCGCGCCGTTACAAGGCGAACCTCGAGAAACTCGCCTCGGGCGATGTGATCAAGGTCAGCGAGGTCGTCCGCGACCTGTGGCGCCGCGACCAGGACCGCGGACTCTCCGCGGGTGAGAAGCGCATGCTCGCCAAGGCCCGTCAGATCCTCACCTCCGAGCTCGCGCTCGCGGAGAAGATCGACGAGGAGAAGGCCGGAGCGCTGCTCGACGAGGTCCTCGCCTCCTGAGTTCTGCTGACGAAGGGGCGGATGCCGATGGCATCCGCCCCTTCGTCGTGTCTGCGGYCGGGATCGAAGCCGGTCAGATCGAGCGCTGGTAGCTGCGGATCGCGCGCAGCGCCCAGGCGAACGCGAGTGCCGCCAGCAGGGCGAGGCCCCCGGCCTGCCACCAGCCTTCGGCGGGGTAGGCACCGGTGAGGCCGCCGCGGCCGAGTTCGACGGCCCAGGTCATCGGGTTCCACCGCGACATGTTCTGCACCCACTCCGGCATGGCGGCGGCGGGCATCATCGTCGTCGACAGGAACGTCGCCGGCAGCACGATCAACTGGGACAGGCTGATGAGCGCGATCTGGCTGCGGGCGGTGAGCGCGACCGCCGTCGACGCGCAGCAGAAGATCGTCGCCAGCAGTGTCGCGATGCCGAGCGCCACGAGCATGCCGCCCGCGCCGCCGGGGTAGCGTGCGCCGCCGAGCCAGCCGATCCCGAGAACCACGAGCGACTGCAGGACGTTGATGACGAGCTGCTGCAGAAGCTGCCCCGCGATGATCGATGAGCGCCGCAGGGGTGAGGTGAGGTACTGGTCCATCACTCCCGATTCGATGTCGTCGATGTAGCCCGTGCCGGCCCAGGCGCCCGAGTACAGCACGGTCATCATCAGGATCCCCGGGACCAGGTAGTCGATGTAGCCGTGGCCGCCGAACTGCGGAAGGGCGCCCAGCGTGCGGAAGACCTGCCCGAACAACAGGATCCAGATGACCGGCTGGATGAGGCTCATCACGGGGCCCCAGGCCTGGCGGATCGAGACGATCGACCAGCGCCGCAGCACCTGCCCGGTCTGGGTGAACCACCCGGCGGGGCGCGTCGTCGTGGCGGGGACGGGGGAGAGGGCGATCGTGCTCATGCTGCGACTTCTTCCGTGAGGGCGGACGCCAGGGCGTCGCCGAAGGTGTGGCCGACGAAGTGCAGGTATACGTCGTCGAGGGTGGGGTGGGACGCCGCGACCTGGCCGTAGCGGATCCCTGCGCCGTCGAGCGCGGCGATGACCGCTCCGACCGCGGAACCGGCGTCATCGGTGCGGGCGACGAGCAGGCCGTCGACCCCGGCCGCTTCGACGAGCACGTCGCGCAGGCCCGGGAGCGAGGAGACCGCGGCGCGCACGGCGACCGGATCCGGTTCGATGAGGGTCACCCGGACCGCGTCGCCGTGCAGCGCGGCCTTGAGCTGATCGGGTGTGCCCTGGGCGACGGCACGCCCGCGGTTGACCAGCAGCAGCTCGTCGGCGAGTCGGTCCGCCTCCTCCATGTAGTGCGTGGTGAGCACCACCGTGAGAGCCTCCTCGCCGGCCAGGCGCCGGATCTCGGCCCACATGGCGGCTCTCGCCTCGGGGTCCAGGCCCGTGGTGGGCTCGTCGAGGAAGAGCACCTGCGGACGGTGCACGAGGGCGGCGGCGACGTCGAGGCGCCGCCGCATGCCGCCCGAGAACGTCCGCACCGGCCGGCGGGTCGCGTCGGCGAGCCCGAACTCGGTCAGCAGCCGGGCGGCGCGGGCCTTGGCATCGGAGCCGCCGAGGCCGCGCATGCGCCCGGCGATCTCGAGATTCTCGGTCGCGGTGAGGTTCGGATCCGTTCCGGTGCCCTGCGAGACGTAGCCGATCGCCGCGCGCACGTCGCCGGCGGCGTCGGTCACGTCATGCCCGGCCACGCGAGCTCGGCCCGCGGTCGGGCGGGACAGGGTGGTGAGGATCTTGGTGGTGGTGGACTTGCCGGCTCCGTTCGGGCCGAGCAGTCCGAAGACGCGTCCGACCGGGACGGCGAAGCTCAGGCCGTCCAGGGCGCGGACAGYGGGGCGGCGGCCGCGGCCGCGGTACTCCTTGACGAGGTCTTCGGCGACGATGGCGTCGCCGTCGAGGCGCTGGTGTGCGGGCATGACGAACATCCCTTCCGTTCTGAGGGTTCTCTGCGTTATGAGGGAGGGCGGATCCGGACTCAGCGAGGCGAAGAGCCCGGACCGGCCGGACCGGTCAGCGGCGGTCGCCGCTGCGCGGTGCGTAGAGCATGCGTGCCAGGAGCAGCATCATCGCGGCGAGGCCGCCGACGAACGCCACCGGCGCCCACCACCAGCCGACGGTGAAGACGAGCACGACGATCACGGCGAGGGTGAGGAACCAGATCGCCGCCGTATAGATCCCGAAGCGGGCGGCGGACTCCGGATCCGTCTCGAAGCGGTTCGGCGGCATCTGCGTCATGGCGCTGCGGGTCCAGGCCTTGTGCCGATTCGTCTGCGTCGCGCCGAGGTAGGAGAACAGCGCGAGAGCGCCGACCAGGAGCATCGCCGCGAGGATCACGAGCCAGAGCTGATCCAGCGCCAGCGCGAAGGCGCCGCCGAGTCCGAGTGCGAGCAGGGTGCCGCCGGTCGCGAGGCCGAACCCCACGGCACGGGCGGCAGGCAGCGGGTGATTGGTCGTGGTCTCCTGCAGCAGCGCGTCCGCCGTGACGATGCCGAGCGCGACCGCGACGACCGCGCCGAGTCCGGCGACCGCCAGCGGCGCGGACGGCGGCACGAGCAGCACCACGAGGAGGAATCCGACGAGGGCTGCGGTCGCGACGAGGCTCAGCAGCACCGTGCGCACCACGAAGCCGGGCTTCGGTCGCACCCGGTTGCGCGCGGTGAGCGCCTCCCAGCCCGGCGCGTGCGTGCTGCCCGTGGACGGCTCATCCTCGAGCAGGGCTCGCACGTCGCCGAGCTCGGCGATCGCGCTCTGCGCGGCTTCGGCGGGTGAGGCGCCTGCGGCGACCCGCTCGTCGACCTGTGCGGCGAGGTTCGCGCGGATCTCCTCCTTCAGGTCCTGTGCGGCCGGCGTCATCTCGATCCCGGCGAAGGCCTCGTCCAGGAGGCGGTGGATGTCGGTGTTCATGTGCTCAGTCCTTCGCGTCCAGAAGCGTGTCGATCACGCGGCGGGTGGCGACCCAGGCCGCGACGTTGCGCCGGTACACCGCGCGGCCCGCGTCGGTGATCCGGTAGTACTTGCGACGGCCACCCTGCGTCTCGTCGCCCCAGTACGACTCGACCAGGCCGTCCTTCTCCAGACGGCGGTAGGTCGCGTACAGGGTGGCCTCCTTGATCTCGTGGTCCCCTCCGGTGGCGTCCCGGATGGTCTTGTAGATCTCGAAGCCGTAGCGATCGCCGCCGCGCAGCATGCCGAGCACGATCGTGTCGGTGTGCCCGCGCAGGAGGTCCGCGGAGAAGGCGTCATCGTTCATGTCAAGTACTATATCAGATCAAGTACTCGTTCACGCAAGGTTTTTGCAGAAGGATCCGGGCGCGGGGGAGCGGAGGATCCGGCGCTAACGTGAGAGCGTGAACGACCTGCCCCCGCCTTCGCCCCTCGCGCACACCGCGGTGATCGTCGTGGCGGCCGGATCCGGTACGCGCCTCGCCGCCGGAGCCCCCAAGGCGTTCGTGCCGCTCTGCGGTCGCGCGATTCTCGAGCATGCGCTCGACGGCGTCCTCGCCGCGGCCCCGGCACAGGTGATCCTCGTCGTCCCGGCTGGACTCGAGTCCGACGCGCGCACCATCCTCGAGGCCGCGCAGACGACGTTCACTGGTCGCGAAATGCCGCCATCCGAGGTTCGAAGCGACAATCCGCGACCAGCGAGCGACGAGGGGGCGCCGGCGGTGGCGGTGGTCGTCGGAGGCGAGACCCGGCAGCGCTCCGTGGCGGCCGGACTCGCGGTGCTCGCCGACGGCATCGACACGGTGCTGGTGCACGACGCAGCTCGCGCGCTGACTCCACCCGCGCAGCTAGCGGCGGTGTCCGCAGCGGTGCGCCCCGGCGTGGGCGTGATCCCCGCGCTGCCCGTCGTCGACACCCTCAAGCGCGTGCACGGGGAGGAGGTCGTCGCCCCGGTCGACCGATCAGAGCTCGCCGCCGCGCAGACGCCGCAGGGCTTCCCCCGCACCGAGCTCGTCGCCGCCTACGGGCACGCCGAAGCTCAGGGCATCGAGTACACCGACGACGCCGCGCTGTTCGCCGCCGCCGGAGGAGCGGTGCGGCACGTGCTCGGATCCGAGGGAGCCTTCAAGATCACCACTCCGCACGACCTGGAGCGCGCCCGCATGATCCTCACGTCCTCCACGGTGCCCGACGGCCCCGCCATCCCGCGCATCGGCATCGGCACCGACGTGCACGCCTTCGCCCCGGGCGGCACGCTTCGCCTGGCAGGGCTCGACTGGCCCGGCGAGCCCGCGCTCGAGGGGCACTCCGATGGCGACGCCGTGGCGCACGCGATCGTGGACGCCCTGCTGGGGGCGGCGGGCCTCGGCGACATCGGGCAGCACTTCGGCACCGCGCATCCGGAGTACGCCGGTGCGCACGGCGATGTATTCCTGGCCCGCACGGCGGAGATCCTCGCGGAGGGCGGATTCGCGATCGGCAACGTCTCCGTGCAGTTCCAGGGCAATCGCCCGCGGTTCAGTGCGCGCCGCGCTGAGGCCGAGCGCGTGCTGTCCGAGGCCCTCGGCGGCGCTCCCGTCGCCGTCTCCGCGACCACGACCGACGGGCTCGGCTTCCCCGGCCGGGGCGAGGGGATCGCCGTCACGGCTGTGGCTCTCGTGCATCCGATCGCGCTGGGCTGAATCCATAACGCAGGGTCCTGCGGATTCGGATCCGATTCCTCGCGCACGTGCCTACGCTGGAGGACGCGGCCACCCGCCGCATCCAGCAGACGTCGTAGAGAGGTCACCGCCATGCGCGCACTCGTCCACTCCTCCTTCGGGGATCCCGCCGAAGTCCTGTCCGTCCAGGACGTCCCGCTGCCGGAGCCCGGTCCGGGGCAGGTGCGGCTGCGCGTGCTGCTCGCCGCCGTGCACAACCACGACCTGCTCACGGTGCGCGGCCTCTACGGGTACAAGCCCGAGCTGCCGGCCGGATCCGGCACCGAGGCGGTCGGTGTGGTCGATGCGGTCGGCGAAGGCGTCGATGACGCGCTGATCGGGCGTCGCGTCACCGTCGGCGGCGCGTTCGGCGCCTGGGCCGAGTACGTGCTCGCCTCCGCTGCCGGGCTCATCCCGGTGCCCGACGACATCCCCGACGAGCAGGCCGCCCAGCTCGGATCCATGCCGTTCAGCGCCATCAGCGTGCTGGACTCGCTCGGGCTGGCCGCGGGCGACTGGATGATCCAGAACGCGGCGAACGGCGCCGTCGGCCGTATGGTCGCCCAGCTCGCCGCCGCTCGCGGCGTGCACGTGGTCAGCCTGGTCCGTCGTGCGGACGGCATCGCGGAGCTCGCCGCGCAGGGGGTCGGCAACGTCGTCGCGACCGATGCCGAGGACTGGCAGGACCAGGTGCGCGCCCTCAGCGGCGGTGCGCCGATCCGCGCCGGCATCGACTCGGTCGGTGGCGACGCGAGTGGCCAGGTCGCCGCGATGCTCGGCGAAGGCGGCCTGCTCGTGGTGTTCGGCGCGATGGCATCGCCGACCATGCGGATCTCCTCGGGCGACGTGATCTTCAAGCAGCTGACCGTGCGCGGCTTCTGGGGCTCGAAGGTCGCGGCTGCGATGCCCGCGGACCAGCGTGGAGCCCTCTTCGGCGAGCTGCTGCAGCGCATCCGCGAGGGCGTGCTCACCCTCCCGGTCGAGGCCGTGCTGTCGTTCGAGCGGATCGCGGAGGCGTCGGAGGGCAACCTGCGCGCGGGGCGCGAGGGCAAGATCCTGCTGCAGCCCTGACCACGTCCTGTTTCGAGGAGCGATGTCCGCCCTGCCGGATCCGATTCCGGCGCCGACATCGCTCCCCGAAACTGTCAGGGCCGCCCCGGTAGGCTTGAGCGGTGACGATCCGCCTCCATGACACGCGCGCGCAGGAACTGCGCGAGTTCGTTCCGCTCGATGACTCGAACGTGACGATGTACGTGTGCGGACCCACCGTGCAGTCCGGCCCGCACATCGGGCATGTGCGCGCGGCGCTGAGCTTCGACCTGCTGCGGCGCTGGCTGCAGCTGCGCTACGGGCGGGTCACCTTCGTCCGCAACGTCACGGACATCGACGACAAGGTGCTCGCGAATGCGACCGACGCCGAGGCGTGGTGGGGCCTGGCGTACCGGATGGAGCAGGAGTTCTCGGCCGCGTACGCCGCCGTCGGCATCCTGCCGCCGACCTACGAGCCGCGGGCGACGGCGTCGATCCCGCAGATGCAGGAGCTCATCGAGCGCCTCGTCGAGCGCGGTCACGCCTACCCGGCGGCCGACGGGTCCGGCGACGTCTACTTCGACGTGCGCAGCTGGCCCGCCTACGGCGAGCTCACCCACCAGTCCGTGGACGCGATGGAGGCCGCGGAGGATGCGGATCCGCGTGGCAAGCGCAACCCGCAGGACTTCGCCCTGTGGAAGGGCGCGAAGCCGGACGAACCCGCCGACGCCACCTGGGCCTCGCCCTGGGGCGCCGGGCGTCCCGGCTGGCACATCGAGTGCTCCGCGATGGCGCGGCGCTACCTCGGTGCCGAGTTCGACATCCACGGCGGCGGTCTCGACCTGCGCTTCCCGCACCACGAGAACGAACTGGCGCAGTCGACCGCGGCCGGTGACGCGTTCGCCCGGTACTGGGTGCACAACGGCCTCGTGACCGTCGACGGGCAGAAGATGTCCAAGTCGATCGGCAACTTCACGCTTGCCGCCGACGTGCTCGCGCAGCACGATCCGCTCGTGGTGCGCTATGCGCTGGCCGCCGCGCACTACCGCTCCAGCCTGGACCTCTCCGAGTCGTCGTGGCGCGAGGCGGAGGCGGCGCTGGGCCGGATCCGGACGTTCCAGGAGCGCGTTATCCGAGCGTACGGTCCGCGAATCGGGTGGGCCGACCGTGCTGTGCCACAGGCCTTCGCTGCCGCCATGGACGACGATCTCGGCGTGCCGCAGGCGCTCGCCGCGCTCCACGAGACGGTACGCGTGGGCAATGCTGCGCTGGACCGCTCCGACCGTGATGCCGCGATCGATGCCTTCGCGGACGTCCAGGCCATGGCCGGGATCCTCGGCATCGATCCCTTCGCGCCCGAGTGGGCATCCGCCGGATCCGACACGAAGACCACCACCGCGCTGGATGCGCTCGTGCAGGCGATGATCGCCCAGCGTGCGCAGGCCCGCGCCGACAAGGACTGGCCCGCCGCCGACCGCATCCGCGATGCGATCGGTGCGGCGGGCATCACCCTGGAGGACACTCCAGACGGAACTCATTGGAGTATCGATGGCTAAGCCGAGCAGGCCCGGAGCGGGCAACAGCAAGAAGAAGGGCGCCACCAAGGGCACCGGCGGCCTCGGCCGCAAGGCGCTCGAGGGCCGCGGGAACACCCCGAAGGCCGAGGACCGCGCCTGGCACGTCGCCGGAAAGCGCAAGGCGGCCCAGGAGCGCTATGCGGCCGCAGGCGGCAAGGGCCGTCCCGGCGCGCGATCGGGCGCGGGCCAGAAGCCGCAGAGCGGATCCAATCCGAACCGCCGCGTGTCCTCGTCGTCGGCCTCGAACGACACCGAGACCGTCACCGGGCGCAACTCGGTGCTCGAGGCGCTGCGCACGAAGATCCCCGCCACCACGATGTACATCGCGCAGCGCGTGGAGATGGATGACCGCATCAAGGAGATGCTCGCGATCGCACGGCACCGTGAGATCCCCGTGCTCGAGGTCACCCGTCAGGAGCTGGATCGCATGGCCGGCTTCGACGGCGTGCACCAGGGCGTCGCCCTCAAGGTGCCGCCGTACGAGTACGCGCACCCGCAGGATCTGCTGGAAGAGGTCATCGACCGCGGCCAGACCCCGCTGTTCGTGGCGCTCGACGGGATCACCGATCCCCGCAACCTCGGCGCGATCATCCGCTCCACCGCCGCCTTCGGCGGRCACGGCGTGATCCTTCCGCAGCGTCGCTCGGCGAGCGTGAACTCCGCGGCGTGGAAGACCAGCGCCGGGGCGGCGGCCCGCATCCCGGTCGCCCTCGCTGCGAACCTCACCAGCATGCTCAAGGAGTTCAAGAAGCAAGGCGTCTTCGTGCTCGGCCTCGATGGCGGCGGCGACGTGTCGCTGCCCGCGGTCGAGCTCGCGGACCGTCCCGTCGTCATCGTGGTCGGATCCGAAGGCAAGGGGCTTTCGCGCCTCGTCACCGAGACCTGCGACCAGATCGTGTCGATCCCGATCTCCGCGGCGACCGAGTCGCTCAACGCAGGCATCGCGGCCTCTGTCGCGCTGTACCAGGTCTCGACGGTCCGCGCCGCCAAGGGCTGAGGTTCATGCGGAGCACGGCGCCCTGGCGCTCGGTGCTCCGCATGACCGACCGCGCATGCCGTTGACCGGAGGCGCACATCCGTGCAGGATCCGGCTGAGGCGGAATAGACGACGGCCGTGGGTCCTTTCACCTGCCGTACCCGGTGCAGAAACAGCCGGGATCGGAACGGAAGGAACGCGCATGGCTCGCATCGTCGTCATCGGAGGGACCGGCTACGCCGGCCGCCACATCGTCCAGGAAGCCGCGTCGCGCGGGCACGAGGTCGTCTCGATCTCGCGCTCCGAGCCGTCCGCTCCCGTCGACGGTGTCACCAACGTGCAGGGTTCGGTGACCGACCTCGATGCGCTCGGCGACGTGTTCGAGAACGCCGATGTGGTCGTGTCTGCGCTGTCCCCGCGCGGCGACATGGAGCAGGCGGTCATCCCGGCACTGACCAACCTGGTCGACAAGCTCAGCGGCACGGGCACGCGAGTGAGCGTCGTCGGCGGCGCCGGCGGCAGCCTTTCGGCGCCCGGCGGTCCGCGTCTGATCGACCTCGACTTCCCCGAGGAGTACAAGCACGAGGCGCAGGTCGGCATCGATTCCCTCGCCGTGCTGCAGAACGCCGACGCGTCGCTGGACTGGTTCTTCGTGCACCCGGCCGAGGTGTTCGGGCCGTGGGCCGAGGGCGAGCGCACCGGCTCCTACCGGGACGGCGGCGACGTGGTCGTGCGCGACGCCGATGGCAACTCGACCATCTCCGGCGCCGATTTCGCGATCGCGGTCGTCGACGAGATCGAGAACGGCAAGCACCGCCGCGAGCGTTTCACCGTCGGCTACTGACGGCATCGTCCCCCGGGCGACCGCACCTGACCGCGAGACTTCAGTGGAGTAACGAGACTGCACGCCAGCGCTGCAGTCTCGTTACTCGGATGGAGCCTCGCGGCCAGTGCCGCGCCGTCTCAGACCAGATCGCGCCAGTCGATGTCGCCGGTGTCGTCCGAGACCGGGACGGATCCGGTGATCACCGGCAGTGACATGGTCTCGGTGGGCGGCCCCATGATCGTGGCCTCGTCCCGCCGGTGCCGCAGCACGTCGTTGATGTACGAGGTGAGCACCTCGGCCAGCGGCACCGACCGGCCCTGCGCCTGCGACATGTACCAGCGGTGCTCGAGCACCTGGTGGAACACCTCGGCCGGTTCCAGCTTGGCGCGCAGGTCGTAGGGGATCGCGCGCACCACCGGTTCGAACACCCGGGTGAGCCACTCGTGCGCGTACATCTCCTCGTCCGCCCACTGCTTGGTGGAGCGGGCCCGGAACTCGTCCAGGTCGTTCAGCAGTCGCCGGGCCTGGTTCTCCTCGACGTCCAGGCCGGTGAGGCGGATGAGGCGGCGCTGATGATGGCCGGCATCGACGACCTTGGGCTCGATCTCGACCCTGGTGCCGTCGGCGGTGGTCTGGATCGACATCTCGCCGATGTCGAAGCCGAGCGCGTTCAGCTTCTCCACGCGCTCCGTGATCCGCCAGGCCTCGCCCGCAGCGAAGGACTCGTGTGCGGTGAGCGCGGCCCACAGGGCGCGGTAGGACGACACGATGCCGTCCGCGATCGCGACCGCGTCCACGCCGCGCTCGAGCCTCCCGCCTGCGGCGAGGTCCAGGATCTCCCCGGCGATGTTGGTGCGGGCCAGATCCAGGTCGTACGCGCGCTGACCGTCGGTCAGGCCCTCCTCGTGCAGCTCGCCGGTCTCGGCGTCCACGAGGTAGGCGGCGAACGCCCCGGCGTCACGGCGGAACAGCGCGTTCGACAGCGACACGTCGCCCCAGTAGAAGCCGACGTTGTGCAGCCGCACCAGCAGTAGCGCGAGTGCGTCGACCAGGCGGGTCGCGGTGTCCGGCCGCAGCACSCGSGTGAACAGCGCSCGGTACGGCATCGAGAAGCGCAGGTGSGAGGTCACCAGCGCCGCMGGCAGGTGCTCGCCCTTGCCGTCGGTGCGGCCGGCGATGACGGCGACGCGGGACACGCAGGGCACATCGAGGCGGGCGAGGTTGCCCAGCATGTCGTACTCGCGGCGCGCCATCTGCTCCGTGGTCTCCTTCACGGCGACGACGGATCCGGACAGATCCGCGAAGCGCACCAGGTGCCGGGACAGGCCCTTGGGCAGCGACACGATCACGTCGGACGGCCACTTCGACAGCGGCTGCGACCAGGGCAGCGACAGCAGACCCGGATCCACGGCACTCGCCGTGATGGTCAGAGCGTCCTTCAACGGTGCTCCTCGGGGGATCGACAGGGAAGACGACGACGCGGCGCGGGGGAGATCCCCCGCGCCGCGTCGATCAGACGGTGATCAGGAGGCGACGATCGGCTTGTCGTTCAAGCGGGCGCCGGACTCGACGTCGAAGGCGTGCACGTGACCGGGGTTCGCGGCGAGGGTGACCGTCTCGCCGGCGTTCGGGTGGTTGCGGCCATCGACGCGGGCGACCAGGTCGGCGCGCTTGCCGTTGATCTCGGTGTGGCCGTACAAGTAACCGTCAGCGCCGAGCTCTTCGACGAGGTCCACCACGACCGACAGGCCCTTGCCGTCGGCGGGGCCGACCGTGATGTCCTCGGGGCGTACGCCGACCGTGACCTGCGAGCCGTTCGCGCGTCCGACCGTGTCGCGGTCCAGCGGGACGACCTCGGTGCCGAAGCGGACGCCGCCCTCGGCCAGGTCGGCCGCGAACAGGTTCATCGCCGGAGAGCCGATGAAGCCGGCGACGAACAGGTTGTTCGGCTTCTCGTACAGGTCACGCGGCGTGCCTACCTGCTGCAGCAGACCGTCCTTGAGCACCGCGATGCGGTCGCCCATGGTCAGGGCCTCGGTCTGGTCGTGCGTGACGTAGACCGTGGTGACGCCCAGGCGGCGCTGCAGGGACGCGATCTGGGTGCGGGTCTGCACACGCAGCTTCGCGTCGAGGTTCGACAGCGGCTCGTCCATGAGGAACACCTGCGGCTGACGCACGATCGCGCGGCCCATGGCGACACGCTGACGCTGACCACCCGAGAGGGCCTTCGGCTTGCGGGTCAGGTACGGCTCGAGGTCGAGGAGCTTGGCGGCCTCGAGGACGCGCTGGGCGCGCTCCTCCTTGCCGACGCCGGCGATCTTGAGCGCGAAGCCCATGTTCTCGGCCACGGTCATGTGCGGGTACAGCGCGTAGTTCTGGAACACCATCGCGATGTCGCGGTCCTTCGGCGGGACGTCGGTCACGTCGCGGTCGCCGATCAGGATCCGGCCGGCGTTGACCTCTTCGAGGCCCGCGAGCATGCGGAGCGAGGTGGACTTGCCGCAGCCGGAGGGGCCGACCAGAACCAGGAACTCGCCATCGGCGATCTCGATGTTCAGCTTGTCGACCGCGGGGCGGGTGCCGCCGGGGTACAGACGGGTGGCCTCATCAAAGGTCACAGTTGCCATTGTCTTCTCCTTCACCGGCAGGTACGTGCCGGACGATCCGTAGTGAAAAAGCGACGAGGATGAACCCGCCGTGGCCCGCCATCGGGCCGGGATCAGTATGACATGAGAGCTCCGGCGAGGTCCAGCATCGTCGGTGAAGCGCTTTCCGGGTCAGATCTCGCAGGGTCCGGCCAGGGGCCGTCTGGTCATTTCTCAGCCTGCCTGGCTAGCATCGAACCCGTGCCGCGCCGCGCCCGTCGGCAGCAGGCCACAGGGACGCCAGTCCCGAGAAACCAAGAGGAACGATGTCGAGCGACGAAACGCCGAACGTCCCCACTCCGCCGCATTCGCGTGCGGCCGTGCGGGAGAAGGCCCAGCAGGTGAACGCCCAGCAGTCCCGCGCCCGGATCATCCGACGTGTGATCATCGCCGCGGTCGCGGTCATCGTGGTCGGCGCCGCGGGAGGCGCCGTGGCCTGGGCTGTGGGCTCCGCCGTGTCGAAGCCGTCGCTCACACCGTCGAACCTGCAGGACGACGGTGTCGTCGTGACCAAGGAGGATCTGGCCTCGGTGCGCGCCGGATCCGGGAGCACGCCCACGCCCTCGCCGAGCACGGCGGGCAGCGCGGCGCCGACCGGATCCGCCTCGCCGACTCCCGATCCGACCGCCACGGCCGACGCTGTCGACATCCATGTCTACGTCGACTACCTCTCGCCCGGCGCCAGCGACTTCGAGCGTGCGAACGCGAAGCAGCTCGCGACCTGGGTCGATCAGGACGCGGCGACCGTCACCTATCACCCGGTCGCGTTGCTGACCGCGAACTCCAACGGCACCAAGTATTCGCTGCGCGCCGCGTCCGCCGCCGCCTGCGTCGCCTCGATGCAGCCCGAGGTCTTCTACGCGTTCAACCACGCCCTGCTCGTCGACCAGCCGAAGCAGGACACCGACGGCAAGAGTGACAAGGAGCTCATCGCACTCGCGATCTCGAGCGGAGTGAAGGATGCCAAGGGCCTCCAGACCTGCGTCGAGGAGAGCACCTACGACTCCTGGGTGAAGGACGTCACGCAGCGCGCCGTGGACGGCCCGCTGCCCGGCTCCAAGAAGGGGGCCCTGAGCGGCGCGCCCACGATCGTCGTGAACGGCCAGGTCTACGCCGGATCGCTCACCGACGCCGCCGAGTTCAGCCAGTTCGTGCTCTCGGTCGCGAGCGACTCGTACTACGGCACGCCCGGTCCGACGCTCTCGCCCACGCCGTCGCCGTCCGCCGCGAAGTAGCGCGTGCGGCCGTCCGGCTCCGGACGGCGTGCACGCCGACAGCGCGGCGAATTGCTACGCTGTGGAGCGGTCGCGCCCTCACGGCGCCGGCCATTCCTCGCCTCCTTAGCTCATCTGGTAGAGCAGCGGCCTTGTAAACCGCAGGTGGCCGGTTCGAGTCCGGCAGGAGGCTCCGATTCTTCCTCCGCGGGCATCATGGTGCGGACATGACGCATCCGCGGTGCTCAGAACAGTCGATCCGTGCCCTTGTCATCCGCGCGCGGCGTCGCGGCCACCCGCGCGGTGATCGCGGCGGAGGCCAGCAGCGCCTCGTCGATGAGCTCGCGCGTGGCGTCGCCGTTCAGCCAGTCCCGGGCGAATGCGGCCGGCAGCAGCACCGGCATGCGGTCGTGGATCCCGGCGAGGCGCTCGGGCGCCGGCTGCATCACGATCGAGTAGCACGTGTACCAGGAGCCGTCCTCGGCGCGGCCGCGCTGGGTGATCGCGGCCATGCCGAACAGGGCGCCGTCCAGCCCGAACTCGTGCCACGCCTTCTGCGGCTTCTGCATCTCGTACCAGCTCGTGGCGGGGACCAGCGCCCGCCCCTTCAGGCTCCCGGGACGCTCCTGCAGCCGTTCGGAGCGGGTGTTGATCGAGGGGAACCGCGACGGCCGGCCGTCGACGAGGAATCCCCACCAGGCCTGCTCGAGCTGCGGTTGCGCGGACTCCGAGGGCAGCAGGATCGGATTGAGGTTGCGCAGCAGCCGTCCGGTGGGGCGCAGAGTCTCCTCCGCGTTGCGCCGCGCCCACGCGCGGATCCCCTCCATGAGTTCGTCRTCGGCYTCYTCGATCAGCTGCTGATCGCTGAAYCGSGGATCCAGRCCGTAGCTCGCGCACATGGMKGGAGCGTACCTCGGGCGGGGGACGTCGGTGTGCTCGAGAGCGATTCCGCGCCCGAGTAGGCTCATAACGGTGACTGTGCCCCCTCCGAAGCCGCGCCGCGGGCGCACCGTGCTGGCGCTCGGCGGCGCGGTCGCCATCGGTGCGATGACGGCGATCCAGGCGCGCGTGAACGGGCAGCTCGGAGTGCGTCTGGACAACGGGATACTCGCCGGGTGGGTGTCGTTCGCTGTCGGCCTGGTGCTGCTGAGCTTCCCCGTGCTGCTCACTCGTTCGGGACGCGCGGGGCTCGGGCGTCTCTGGCGGGGGATCCGCACCGGCGGCGTGCGCTGGTGGATGCTGCTCGGCGGCGCCTGCGGTGCGCTGACCGTGTCGACCCAGGGCCTGGTCGCGGGCATCCTCGGCGTCGCCCTTTTCACGGTGGGCGTCGTGGCCGGCCAGACGCTGCACGGACTGCTGCTGGATCGGGTCGGATTCGGCCCGGCCGGCGTCGTCGCCATCACCCCGGGGCGACTGCTCGGCGGTGCGTTCGCGCTCGTCGCCGTCGGCGTCTCGCTCGGCGGCGACGTGCTCGCCCGGGCGCCGCTGTGGATGCTGGTGCTGCCGTTCCTCACCGGAGCGGGCATCGCGTTCCAGTCCGCCGTGAACGGCCGGCTCGGTCAGCGCATCGCCTCGCCGCTCGGCGCGACCTACATGAGCTTCTTCGGGGGCGTGCTCGTGCTCTCGGTGTCAGCAGGTGCGAGCCTGCTCGTGACCGGAGCTCCGGAGCCGTTCCCCGCCGTGTTCCCCGCAGACCTGTGGCTGTACCTGGGCGGGCTGCTCGGTGCGTCCTACATCCTGCTGGGGGTGATCATCGTGGCCCGCACGGGAGTGCTGCTGATGGGGCTCGGTGCTGTCCTCGGTCAGCTCGTGGTGTCGGTGCTGATCGACATGATCTGGCCGCCCGCGGCCGGCCCTGCCGCATGGCAGGTGGTCGTCATGGTGCTCGCGGCGGTGCTGTCCGTGCTGGCGGCGCTGCCCTGGGGGCGTCGCCGGGTCAGCCCTGTTCCTCGGTCTTCCTGAGCCGCCGCTGCTTCTTCGCAGTCTTCTCGGCCTTCTTCCGGGCTTTCCTGGCCGCCTTCTTGGCCTTCTTCTTCACCTTCTTCTTGGTGCACTTGTCGGGTTCGGTGGAGTCGGCGGGTTCGCGCGCACTGTCGGACGGCGCAGCGTCGTCGGGCGCGCTCTGGACGGGCATCCGGCTCAGCACCGATTCCGCGTCGAGCACCTGGCGTCGCCCCGGCTCCTTGCCTGGCTTGCCGCCCACGTACAGCCAGCCCAGAAGCTCCTCGTCCGGACCGAGTCCGTGCGCTCGGGCCACGGCTGCGGTGCGGGTGTAGCCGCCGGTGCGCCAGATGACTCCCCAGCCGGCCTCATCCAGCARCAGGCTGAGCACGTGCGCGACACCGGAGGCGACGGCCTCCTGCTCCCAGCGGGGCACCTTCTCGCTGTCCCGGTAACTGGCGACGACGGCGATCAGCAGGGAGGCGCGCAGAGGCTTGGACGAGGGCGAGTCGTCGCCCGTCGTCGCTGCGATGGCCGCACCCAGTCGTTCTCGGTCCTGTCCACGCAGCTCGATCAGGCGCCAGGGCCGCAGCGAGGAGTGATCCGCGACGCGGCCGGCGGCCGCGATCAGCGGCAGCAGCTGCTCGCGGGTCGGCGCGTCCGGGGTCACCTTGGACCAGGACTGCCGACGGCGAACGGCTTCGAGTGCGCTCATGCCCCGGTCGCGGAATCGTCCGGCTGGAACGACAGCGCGATCGAGTTCATGCAGTATCGGTCGCCGGTCGGCGTGCCGAATCCGTCCGGGAAGACGTGGCCCAGATGCGAACCGCAGTTCGCGCAGCGCACCTCCGTGCGCAGCATGCCGAGACTGTTGTCCTCGATCAACTCCACGGCTTCAGGCCGGACCGACTCGTAGAAGCTCGGCCAGCCGCAGCCCGAGTCGAACTTCGTGCCGCTGCGGAACAGCTCGGCGCCGCACGCGCCGCAGGTGTAGAGGCCGGCACGGTGCTCGTCGAGCAGCTCGCCGGTCCACGCCCGCTCGGTCGCGGCCTCGCGCAGCACGGCGTACTGCTGCGGGTCGAGCTCGGCCCGCCATTCGGCGTCGGTCTTGGTCACGCGGTGCGACATGGATCCTCCCGGGGTCGGATCCATTCTCGCGCGTTCCTGGCCGTGGAGGGGCGGCGGCCGGGCGCGCCGTCCGGGCCGGGCGCCGACGGCGACGTAGCCTGATGGGGTGACCGACCTCCTCAGCGACCGCGAGCGTGTGATCCTCGCGTTCGAGGCGCGGCGCCCCGGGCACTCCAGCGCCAAGGAGGAGGCGATCCGCGCCGAGCTGGAGCTGACGCCGGCGCGCTACTACCAGCTGCTGGACCGGGTCATCGAGTCTGAGCAGGCGCTGATCGCGGATCCGATGCTGGTGCGTCGACTGCGCCGGATCCGAGACGACGCGGCAGCGCGGAGATCGGGTCGCACCGCGCTGTCCGCCGGCTGAGGCGCAGCCGCGCTCGAGATCGACGGCCTGTCGTTCACCGAAACCGCAGCAGGACCCCGGATAACATCGGGGGATGCCAGAATCCGCCCGCGACCGATTCGACGTGATCCCGCACGCGCAGGGACGCGTCGGCGCCCACCGTGCCGAGAACCCCGGGATGCGCGGCTGGTTCGTGCTGCTGTGGGCCGCAGTGGCGACGGCGGTGCTGATCGCCGTCGGGATCTTCGCCGCGATGCTCGCCATGGGCCGGATCAGCTTCGACGGCGGTGCGCCGGTGCCCACGGCATCGCCGACCGCTACCGTGGCGGCGCCGACGCTGGACACGTCGTACGCCGTCCTGGTGCTGAACGCGACCGGCGTGAACGGGCTCGCCGCGAGCACGCGCGACACGATCGTCAACGCCGGGTTCGCCGGCGGCTCCGTGGCGGCGAGCGATGCCGACACCCAGGACTTCCCCGCGACCACGGTCTACTACAAGACCGAGGCGGACAAGCCTGCGGCCCAGGCGCTGGCTGCCCTCATCGGCGCGACGAAGGTCGCCCTGAGCGATCGGTACGGCGACGACGTCGTGACCGGCCAGAAGCAGCTCACCGTGGTGCTCGGGCTCGATCTCGCGAAGAACGCACCGACCACGGAGCCGACCCCCGCCGACACGTCGGGCGACGGCTCGGCGGGCTGAGCCCGGACGCTCTCTCTACGGCTTGCACTCACAGGGGTCGAGTGCCAGACTGGGTTTAGCACTCGACTGATCTGAGTGCTAAAACCCAATGTCTACGTCCASGAGGGACGACAGAACTCATGGCAAAGATCATCGCTTTCGATGAGGAGGCCCGTCGCGGTCTCGAGCGCGGCCTGAACATCCTGGCCGACGCGGTCAAGGTGACCCTCGGCCCGCGTGGCCGCAACGTCGTGCTCGAGAAGAAGTGGGGCGCCCCCACGATCACGAACGACGGCGTGTCCATCGCCAAGGAGATCGAGCTCGACGACCCGTACGAGAAGATCGGCGCGGAGCTCGTCAAGGAGGTCGCSAAGAAGACCGACGACGTCGCGGGTGACGGCACCACCACCGCAACCGTGCTCGCCCAGGCGCTGGTCCGCGAGGGCCTGCGCAACGTGGCCGCCGGTGCCGACCCGATCAGCCTGAAGAAGGGCATCGAGAAGGCCGTCGCCGCCATCACCGCCGAGCTGCTCGCCTCCGCCAAGGAGATCGAGTCCAAGGAGCAGATCGCCGCTACTGCGTCGATCTCCGCCGCCGACCCGGAGATCGGCGAGCTCATCGCCGAGGCCATCGACAAGGTGGGCAAGGAGGGTGTGGTCACCGTCGAGGAGTCCCAGACCTTCGGCACCGAGCTCGAGCTCACCGAGGGCATGCGCTTCGACAAGGGCTACCTGAACCCCTACTTCGTCACGGACCCGGACCGCCAGGAGGCTGTCTTCGAGGACCCGTACATCCTCATCGCGAACCAGAAGATCTCGAACATCAAGGATCTTCTGCCCGTCGTCGACAAGGTGATCCAGGACGGCAAGGAGCTCGTCATCATCGCTGAGGACGTCGAGGGCGAAGCCCTTGCGACCCTGGTGCTGAACAAGATCCGCGGCATCTTCAAGTCCGTCGCCGTCAAGGCTCCGGGCTTCGGTGACCGCCGCAAGGCGCAGCTGCAGGACATCGCGATCCTCACCGGCGGCACCGTGATCACCGAGGAGGTCGGTCTCAAGCTCGAGAACGCGACCCTCGACCTGCTGGGCCGTGCGCGCAAGGTCATCGTCACCAAGGACGAGACCACGATCGTCGAGGGTGCCGGAGACGCCGAGCAGATCGCCGGTCGCGTGACCCAGATCCGTCGCGAGATCGAGAACACCGACAGCGACTACGACCGCGAGAAGCTGCAGGAGCGCCTCGCCAAGCTCGCCGGCGGCGTGGCCGTCATCAAGGCGGGCGCGGCCACCGAGGTCGAGCTCAAGGAGCGCAAGCACCGCATCGAGGACGCCGTCCGCAACGCGAAGGCCGCCGTCGAGGAGGGCATCGTCGCCGGTGGTGGCGTCGCCCTGATCCAGTCCGGCACGAAGGCCCTCAACGGCCTCGAGCTCACGGGCGACGAAGCGACCGGCGCGAACATCGTGCGCGTCGCGATCGAGGCGCCGCTCAAGCAGATCGCCCTCAACGCCGGTCTCGAGCCGGGCGTCGTCGCGCACAAGGTCTCCGAGCTCCCCACGGGTCACGGCCTCAACGCCGCGACCGGCGAGTACGGCGACATGTTCGCACAGGGCATCATCGACCCGGCCAAGGTCACCCGCTCGGCGCTGCAGAACGCCGCGTCGATCGCCGGCCTGTTCCTCACCACCGAGGTCGTCGTCGCCGACAAGCCGGAGAAGGCTTCGGCCATGCCGGCCGACCCGTCCGGCGGCATGGACTTCTGAGTCCAGCCCCCTTTCGAGAAGGCCCCCGGGATTCGTCCCGGGGGCCTTCTCCGTCTGCGGAGCCGCCCACGAAAGCGCGTCCTCGGCAGGGGGACACTCAGTGGAACAGCGCAGTGGAGTCGTTCTCGGCCTGCGCGTAGAGCTGGCCGGCGGAYCCGAGGGCCTGSGCGATCGCCGCGAGCGCCTGCTCGASRTGMGCCTGTGCGCCGCGCCACTGCTCCACGGCRTTCTGACACGCGACGGAGGCGCCCCCGCTCCAGGACGACTGCAGCTGAGTGAGTTGCGACGTCATGGCGGCCGAGTCGCTCTGCAGCCGCTCGCTCGTGGCCTGCACGGACAGCCTGGTGGTGAAGACGGCGTCAGTGTCGACGGTGAAAACGGACATGAGGATCCTTTCGTCGTGGTGCATCGGATGCATCCGACGTTAGGGATCCGGTGCCTGTCGATAGGGGCCGGTCGCGCAACCGGTGCGGAACCTTCGCGGGGTCCGCACTGTGCGGATCGATCGAGGACGCCAGCTGCCGCCGGGCTCAGCGGGACAGGTCCAGCGGCCGCCGGGCTCAGCGCGAGAGGTCGAGCGGCTCGATGGGCTGCGTGTCCTGCAGCAGGTGCTCCGGCGTCGCCTGCGCCGGTGCGAGCGGCAGCGACACGGTGAACGTCGCACCGCCGCCCGGTGTCTCGGTCACCTGGACCGAGCCGTTCAGCGCACGCACGATGGACGCGACGATGGCGAGCCCCAGGCCCGCGCCGCCGGTGTCTCTCGTGCGCGAGGAGTCGGCGCGCCAGAAGCGCTGGAAGATCTGATCCCGGATCTGCTCGGGGACGCCCTCACCGTGATCCACGATCGCGAACCAGCCCACGTCCCGGCGCCGGTCCGCGCCCACGACCACCTCGATGGGGGAGTCGCCGGGGGAGAATCGCCGCGCGTTGCCGAGCAGGTTCGCGATCACCTGGCGCACCTTGTTC
>NZ_JBFTQL010000021.1:0-66806 GCF_056398985.1 Microbacterium sp. 01T413_2 | reverse complement strand
AGCAGCCAATCGCACAGCAAGTCCGCGCGAACCTGATCCCTCGTGCGGCCCCCACGGCGGTCCTTCTGGAGGTGTTTCGCGGTCGAGGTGAGGCGTCGCTTGATCGCAACCGCCTTCACCGTCGGGATCAGGGCTGTCAACCAGGACATACCGTCACCGGCGTCTTCCACGACCACCCGCCGGTCCACCAAGCCCCGGGCGTGTTTGCGCTCGGGCGGGGTGGGGTCGAGCCGGTCGGTGAGGATCGTCACCCGGCGCCGGAAGGTGCTGATGGGCAGGTGCAGCGCCCACCTCGCCGCGGTCTCATCGATCAACGCGATCGCCTCCGCCGCATACTCCCGGGCGGCTCGGTCAGCCCCGACCGGAGCCTGCAACCGCAACACCGCCGACACCGCGGTCTCCACGAACCGCAGCGACACGAACCCATCCCGGGCGTGCTCCCACAACAACGGTAGGCACTCCGCCGCGGTCGACGCGGTGCACTCCAGCGAGCGGGCCTCGTTCTCCGAGATCTGCAACCGCACCGCCACATCGAAGAACACCGACCGGCGGGCATGATCCGCATCATCCGGACCATCCCCGACCGTGTAGATCTCAGGGTGCCGGCGAGCAAGGTCCACAACCTCCACGACCCGCTCCGCACGCTGCGCCGCCCGCTGATTCAACGCGACATCATCCTCCTGCAACCCATCCAGGATCCGCGCCGCGACGAACGTCTCATCCACCACCACCTGAGGAGCATCGGCAACAGCCAGCTCCTCGAACAGTGCAGCGGTGGGGCGTTCCATTCCCCCAAGTCTAGCACTTATGTTCGAACCACGGAAGAGCCGAACCGCGTAAATCCGCGGAACTCCGCCGCGAACGCACCGTCAATCGAGCGCGTCCGGCCCCTCCGTCACGAGGAGGTGGAACTGCGCCGCGTCGAGGATCCGCAGTCCGAGCTCCTCCGCCTTGGCGAGCTTGGAGCCGGCGCCGGGTCCCGCGGCCACGAAGTCGGTCTTCTTCGAGACGCTCGACGCGGCCTTGCCCCCGGCCTTGATGATCGCCTCCTGCGCCCCCTCACGGGTGTAGCCGTCGAGGGATCCTGTCGCGACGATGGTGAGACCTTCGAGCACACCGCCCTCCGCGGCCGCGGCCCCGGGTCCAGGATGTCCAGGCGTCGCCCATTGCACACCCGCGTCGGCCCAGCGCTGCACGATGTCCTGGTGCCAGTCGACGGTGAACCAGTCCAGGAGCGAGTCCGCGATGATCCCGCCGACCCCCTCGACGGCCGCGAGCTCCTCACGGGAGGCCGCGCGGATCGCATCCAGGGATCCGAACCACTGCGCCAGCGCACGTGCGGCGACGGGGCCGACGTGGCGGATGTTCAGGGCGACCAGCAGACGCCACAGGTCCTTGGTCTTCGCCTTCTCGAGCTCGGCGAGCAACTTGACCGCCTGGGAGGACGGCTGGGCGGCATTGACGCCCTCCTTCTTCTCCGCGGCGGTGGGGTTGCGCCGGAACGGAGCACGGGTCTTCACGATCCCGTCCTCGTCCTCCTTCGGGAGTCCCGTCTCCGCGTCGCGCACGACGACCTCGATGGGCACGAGCTGCTCGAGCGTGAGGGTGAACAGGCCCGCTTCGGTCTCGAGCGGCGGCACCGCAGGGTGGCTCGGCTGCGTGAGCGCGGCTGCGGTGACCTCGCCGAGCGCCTCGACGTCGAGAGCCCCGCGCGAGCCGATGTGCTCGACGCGGCCGCGCACCTGCGCGGGGCACGATCGCGTGTTCGGGCACCGCAGATCGATGTCGCCCTCCTTGGCCGGAGCCAGGATCGACCCGCACTCGGGGCAGCGCTCCGGCATCACGAACTCGCGCTCGGAGCCGTCCCGCCGCTCGACCACCGGGCCGAGCACCTCGGGGATCACATCGCCGGCCTTGCGCAGCACCACCGTGTCGCCGATGAGGACTCCCTTGGCCTTCACCACGTCCTTGTTGTGCAGGGTGGCCTGGCGGACGACGCTGCCGGCGACGTGGGCGGGCGCCATGACGGCGAACGGCGTGGCGCGGCCGGTGCGGCCGACCGACACCACGATGTCGAGCAGTGTCGTCTGCACCTCCTCCGGCGGGTACTTGTAAGCGATCGCCCACCGCGGTGCGCGGCTCGTGGCGCCGAGCTCATCGTGCAGGTCGAGCTCGTCCACCTTGACGACGATGCCGTCCAGCTCGTGCTCGATGTCGTGCCGGTGCTCGCCGAAGTACGCGACGAAGTCCGCCACTTCGTCGATCGAGGCGCACACCTTGGTGTGCGGGCTCGTGGGCAGACCCCAGCTCGCGACAAGCTCGTAGATCTCGCTCTGTGCGGCGACGGGCGGGTCCGGCCAGGCGCCGATCCCGTGCACGTACAGGGCGAGCGAGTCGACGCGGAGCAGCCCCGCCTCGAGCTCCATGCCGTCCTTCTTGTCCAGCTGCTGGCGAAGGCCCCCGCTCGCGGCGTTGCGCGGGTTCGCGAACGACGGGAAGCGCCGCGCCGCCGCGGTACGGGCCTTCTCCTCATCGAACGGCTTCTTGACGCCGCCGCGCGCCTCCCACCGTTCCAGGGCCTCGGCGTAGGCACGGTCCCGGAAGGCGGCCTGTGCGGCGTTCAGCCGCTCGAAGGCCGCAACCGGGATGAAGACCTCGCCGCGCACCTCCACGATCGCCGGATGACCGGATCCGCTCAGCCGCTCGGGGATGCCGGCGACGCGCAGGGCGTTCTCGGTCACGATCTCGCCGACCCGTCCGTCGCCGCGTGTGGCCGCGGAGGTGAGCACGCCGTGCTCATAACGCAGATTGATCGCAAGGCCGTCGATCTTGAGCTCGGTGAGCCAGGCGACGTCTCGGCCCGCGGCAGCCCGGGTCTTGGCCGCCCATTCGCGCAGCTCGTCGAGCGAGAACACGTTGTCGAGACTGAGCATGCGCTCCGCGTGCTCGATCGTCTGCAGCCCCGTCGCCTCGGCCGCACCCACCATCTGGGTGGGCGAGTCCTGTCCCTGCAGCTCGGGGTGCAGGCGCTCGATCTCCTCGAGCCGGTGCATCCAGCCGTCGTAGGTGGCGTCGTCGACGAGCGACGTGTCGYGCCCGTAGTAGGCGTCCTTCGCCTCCAGGATGCGGGTCGTCAGCTCCTCGGCCTCGACACGAGCGGCTTCCAGCGAGATGTTCTCCGACACCCCTGAAGTCTACGAGCGGGCGCCGACATCTGCGGGCGGCCGCACCGGATCCTCAGAGCCGGGCGATCGCTTCGATGTCCGCCCTGAACTCGGCGATCTCGTCCGCCGACACGGTTGCCCTTGTGCTCCCGAGAGCCCGCGCGTAATCGTCGGTGTCGAGCGCGGATACCTGCGCACCATCGCTCAGCGCCCGGGCCAGCGCCTCCTGGGATGCACGCCGTGCGGCGTACTCGATGTCGGCGGGCGTGAGCCCGTCGCTGGCCGCGACCAGCCGGTCCAGATCGACGTCGCCGGCCGACTCCACGGGGATGTACCGCGCCCAGATCGCCCTTCGCGCATCGGCATCGGGCAGGCCGATCGGGATCACGTAGTCGAAGCGCCCGTGCCGGAGGAACGCCGCATCGAGCGCACGCACGAAGTTCGTCGCGCAGATGAGGATCCGTCCCTCCCTGTCACGGAAGTCGGCGACGAGCTTCAGCAGTTCGTTCGTGACGCCCTGCGTGGGCGACGGCGGCGTGCCGCCGCGGCGTGAGGCGATCTCCTCGACCTCGTCGATGAAGACCACGGCGTGCTCGAGCTCGTCGATGGTCTCGAACGAGGCGCGCAGACCCCCGGCGAGACCCGCGCCGCCATCGGCCAGTCGCGACGGGAACAGCTCCACGAACGGCCAGTCCAGCCGGGAGGCCACCGCTCGGGCGAACGTGGTCTTGCCCGTCCCCGGAGGGCCGAACAGCATGACGGCACGCGGGGGCACCACCCCGAACCTCTCGGCGAGATCCGGTCGAGCCAGCGGAGTCACCAGACGCTCCTCGAGCAGGGTCTTCTCGTGCGTCATCCCGGCGACGCGATCCCACAGATGCGGCGGGAGGATGCGTCCGCCGACCTCTTTGAGGGCGTCGATCTCGCGCCGCTGGATGGGCATCGCGCGCTCGAGGTAGCGCACGGAATGGTGCACATGGAAACCGTTCTCGGTGAACGCCCCGAGCCCATCAGCCTCGGGGATGAGCACCGAGAGCTTCGCCAGGCCCAACGGCGCCATCTTTCTCTCCAGCGCGTGCAGCAGTGACGAGCTCACCTCGGATCCGGCGTCGTCGAGCGTCCCGAAGAACACGATCCAGCCCTGAGCGTGCGCGCCGCGGCCGACGGCGGCGCCCACGAGCAGCTCACCCTGCACCGCGACGACGGCGTGATCCTGCTGGCACGAGGCGATCACCTCGGCGAGCGAGTAGATCGGCCACTCGTTCTCGCGCGTGACCTGCCCCCACAGCCGGACGATCTGGTCCAGATCGTCCCCATGGAAATCGCGGATGTACGTCCTCGTCATGGCGGCTCCTCCGTCGGGCAGTGCACCCATCATCACAGAGTCCCGCGCGCGCCGACCACGACATGACGTCGGCGACAACCCGGGTCGTCCGCGACGACAGCGGGCTCGGACGACAGCGGGCTCAGACGCCGGCCGGCACCGCCGACACCGTGCGATCGATCGTGAACTGGCCGAGCACCCGTGTTCCGACGTACAGCACGGCGCTCTGACCGGGCGCGACGCCGTCGAGCGGGGCGTCAGGCACGACCCGGACGCCGTCCTCCGAGACGAAGGCGCGCGCGGGAACCGGATCCGCATGGGCTCGGATCTGTACCTCGCAGACGAACTCCTGGGTCGTGGGCGCGGCTCCCGCCCACGAGCGCCGCTCCCCCGAGATCTCGGCGATCGCGAGCGCCTCCTTGGGGCCGACCACGACAGTGTTGGACACCGGACGCACCTCGAGCACGAACCGTGGCTTGCCGTCGGGAGCAGGCACACCGAGGCGCAGTCCACGGCGCTGGCCAACGGTGAACGCGTGCGCGCCGTCGTGGCTGCCGACGACGTTGCCGCCCCGGTCCAGGATCTCGCCCTGCTCGGCGCCGACCTTCTCGGCCAGCCAGCCGCGGGTGTCGCCGTCGGGGATGAAGCAGATGTCGTGACTGTCCGGCTTCTGGGCCACGCTCAGCCCGCGCTCCGCGGCTTCCGCGCGCACAAGCGCCTTGGACGGCGTGGATCCGAGCGGGAAGTATGTGTGCGCGAGCTGGTCGGCGTTCAGCACGCCCAGCACGTAGGACTGGTCCTTCGCCGCGTCCGAAGCTCGATGCAGCTCGAGGCCTTCCTCGCCGTCGACGAGCGTGGCGTAGTGCCCGGTGCACACGGCGTCGAAGCCGAGCTCGATCGCGCGCTCCAGGAGCGCGGCGAACTTGATCTTCTCGTTGCAGCGCAGACACGGATTGGGCGTGCGACCGGCCCGGTACTCCGCGACGAAGTCGTCGATCACGTCCTCGCGGAACCGTTCGGAGAAGTCCCAGACGTAGAACGGGATGCCGAGCAGGTCCGCGGCACGACGGGCGTCCATCGCATCCTCGATCGTGCAGCAGCCGCGGCTGCCGGTGCGCAGGGTGCCGCCCGCCCGCGAGAGCGCGAGATGCACACCGACCACGTCGTGCCCGGCCTCGACGGCTCGCGCAGCGGCCACGGCGGAGTCGACTCCCCCGCTCATCGCCGCCAGAACACGCATGGATCCAGTGTACGAGCGGATGGCTGGGCAGGCGCTTCGAGAGGATCGGCGCCGCAGGTCAGCGGGCGCCGCCGGAGGTCCGCTCGTACGCATCGCCGATCGCGGCGAGCACGGCGTCCACGTCGGCGTCGGACGAGGTCCGCCCGAGCGTGAACCGGATCACGCTGCGCGCCTCGACCTGGCTGCGTCCGAGCGCCTGGACGACGTGCGAGGGCTCGGCGATCCCGGCCTGACAGGCGGATCCGGCCGATGCCGACACCCCGGCCACGTCGAGCAGGAACAGCAGGCTCTCGCTCGGCGCGCCGGGGAACAGCAAGTGCGCGTTGCCCGGCAGCCGCCCCGCCGGATCAGGATCCCCGAGCAGCTCGGCGGAAGGCACCCGCTCGCGGATCCCGGCGACGAGGCGATCGCGCAACGCGCCCAGCCGCACGGCCTCCGTGGCCCGCTCGGCGACGGCGAGTTCTGCGGCGAGCGCGAACGCGGCGGCCCCGGCGACATCCTGCGTGCCGGAGCGCAGTCCGCGCTGCTGCCCCCCGCCGTGCTGAAGCGGGGCGAGGCGGGCCGTCCGGGCGACGACGAGCGCCCCCGTGCCTGTGGGTGCGCCGATCTTGTGGCCGGCGATGCTGAGCGCCACGAGCCCCACGCCCGCCGCCGCGTCGCCCCGGAGAGCGACGAACGACAGCGGCAGGTGTCCGAAGGCCGCGACCGCGTCCAGATGCAGGGGGACGCGAGCCGACGCGGCGGAGGCGGCGAGCGCGGCGGCGTCATTGACGGTGCCGACCTCGTTGTTCGCGACGAGCGCGGTGGCCAGGGCCACGTCGTCCGATGCGAGCCCCGAGGCAAAGGCGGCGGCGGGGATCCGCCCCACCGCGTCCAGCGCGACCGGCGTCACCCTGGCGCCCTCGGCGGCGAGTGCGGCGACGGTGTCGAGCGTCGCGTGGTGCTCTCCGTCCGGGAGCAGGATCGCCTCGTGCCCTGCGGGCCGGGAGCGCCACAGCCCCTGCACGGCGAGGTTGACCGACTCCGTGCCTCCCGAGGTCAGCACGACCTCGATCGGATCGCACTCCAGCGCGGCCGCGAGGCGCTCGCGCGACTCCTCCAGGATCCGGCGCGCCCGCTGCCCGGCGCCGTGAGTGGAGGAGGCGTTCCCGGTCTGACGGGCGACGCGCAGCCACTCCTCAGCGGCCTCGGGCCGCAGGTCGGTGGTGGCCGCATGATCCAGGTAATGCACACCACCACTCTCGCACCTCGCCCTGGGACGGGACTCGGTGGCACGGATCGCGGAACGCGGTGGCATCCCGACCGGCTGGTGCCGCGTATTCTGTCCCTCATGTGTCCGCATGCAATAGAGGACGAGACGCCGGCACCCGACGGCGACAGCTGCTCCCTGTGCAGCCCGTCCCTGGACGACCTCGGCGTCCGCCTCCACGACGGGACCGCCACGCTGCGCGTCTGGTCGCAGAACGCGTCCGCGATCGAGCTCGTGATCTTCGATGAGACCGACCTGGACTGGGAGACCGCTCAGCTCGCGCTGGAGCGCCGGCCGGGAGGCGTCTGGGAGATCACGACCGAGCTCCTGCAGCCCGGAACGCGTTACGCCCTGCGCGTGGACGGAGCCCACAGTCCCGGCAACACGTTCAACCCCGAGACGCTGCTGCTCGACCCGTACGGCCGAGGCCTCGCCCAGGGCGACGGCTACGAGGAATGGCGCTCGGTCGTCATCGCCGACGGATTCGACTGGGGCGACGTCGCCAAGCCGAAGACGCCCCTCGACCGCACCGTGATCTACGAGGGCCACGTCAAGGGACTCACCAAGCGCCACCCCGGCGTCCCTCCCGCCCTCCACGGCACCTACGCCGGAGTCGCGAACCCCGCGATGATCGAGTACTACCGCGAGCTCGGCATCACCGCGGTCGAGCTGCTCCCGGTGCAGGCGTTCGCGTCGGAGCCGCGACTTCTGGACCGCGGCCTGACGAACTACTGGGGTTACAACACCCTGAACTTCTTCACGCCGCACACGGCCTACGCGACCGAGGAGGCGCGCAAGGGCGGCCCGGAAGCCGTGCTGCGCGAGTTCAAGGGCATGGTGAAACTGCTGCACGAAGCCGGCATCGAGGTGATCCTCGACGTCGTGTACAACCACACGAACGAGGAGGGCATCGGCGGTCCGCGCACGAGCCTGCGCGGCATCGACAACGCCCTGTACTACCGCCAGCAGCCGGACGGCAGCTACATCGACACCACGGGCTGCGGCAACACCCTGAACACCGCGACGCCCGCGGCGGCCCGCCTGGTGCTGGACTCCCTGCGCTACTGGACGACCGAGATGCAGGTCGACGGGTTCCGCTTCGATCTGGCCACCGCGCTGGGACGGGACGAGGGCAACGCCTACACCCCGGAGCATCCGCTGCTGCAGGCGATCAGGACGGATCCCGTCCTCGCCGGTGCGAAGATCATCGCCGAGCCCTGGGACGTGGGCCTCGGCGGCTGGCAGACCGGCAACTTCCCCACCGGATGGAGCGAGTGGAACGACCGCTACCGGGATCGCGTCCGCAACTTCTGGCTCAGCGACATCGACTACGCCCGTCGCGCCTCGGCGCCGACCGGCATCGGCGGATTCGCGAACCGCCTCGCCGGATCCGCGAACACGTTCAGTGACGAGCGCGGCCCGCTCGCCAGCATCAACTTCGTCACMTCGCACGACGGCTTCACCCTGCACGACCTGGTCTCCTACGACGTCAAGCACAACGAGGCCAACGGCGAGAACAATCACGACGGCGCCGACATGAACCGCGCCTTCAACCACGGCGCGGAGGGACCCACCGACGACCCGGCCATCCTCGCCGCGCGGCGCAAAGCCATGCGCAACCTGCTGGGCACCCTGATGCTCTCCGCCGGGGTGCCGATGCTCACCGCCGGAGACGAGTTCGGGCGCACCCAGCGCGGCAACAACAACGCCTACTGCCAGGACTCGGCGCTCAGCTGGCTGAACTGGGAGCACGAGCCGTGGCAGCAGGACCTTCTTGCGCACGCGTCGCTGCTCACCCGGCTGCGGGACGAGAATCCGGCGCTGCGCCCGCTGCTCTACGCCCGTCTCGGTGAGCACATCCCAAACGCATCCGTCATGGACTGGTTCGATCAGGACGGCGAGACGATGGAGGTCGAGCAGTGGAACGACCCCCGCAACCGCACGCTGCAGTACGTGGCAGCCTCCACGCCCGACAAGGAGGCGTTCAACCGCATCCTGCTGATGGTGCACGGCACGGAGTCGCCGATCGATGTTCGCCTGCCCGCCCTCGAGGGCGTGACGCGCTACGTCTCCCTGTGGTCGAGCGCGGATGAGCGTCCCTCGGCGGTCGAGACCGTGCACCGTCCGGGCGATGTGATCGCACTGCCCGGCACGTCGATGCGACTGTTCCGCGCGGAGTGACACGCCCGTTACCTCTTCCGACCTCGGAGCGCGGTAGGTTCGGGGTGTGTCCGAACGATCTGCCGCACAGTCCTCATCCGATGCTCTCCGCAGCACCGCGCAGATCCCGGTGCGCGCCCTGCCCGACAACGATGCCGCGGATGCGCAGACCACGCGCATCCCGCTCGCGGATCCCTCCCCCGCGGCCCCTGAGGGCTTCCATCCCAAGGCGTTCGCCGGCGAGGTGATCCCCTTCCGGGTCGTGGYCTTCCGCGAGGGCCACGACATCATCGGGGTGCATCTGCGGCTGCGCACCCCGAACCACCAGGAGAGCCTGCATCGGCTCACTCCGCGAGGCGACGGCACCGACCGCTGGCAGGTCGACGTCGCGCTCGACGAGACGAACGCGTGGACGTTCCGCTTCGAGGCGTTCGCCGACGAGTTCGCCACCTGGGCGCACGCCGCGGAGCTGAAGATCGCCGCGGGGGTGGACGTCGAGGTGATGCGCGCGCTCGGGGCGCAGCTGCTGACGCGTGCGGCGAAGGACAAGTCCCGTCCGAAGCCCGAGCGCAAGCGCCTCGCCGCCGTCGCGGAGGGGCTGCGCTCCCCCGACGAGACCGCCGAGGACGCCCTCGCCGTCGCGACCGACCCGGAGCTCGCCGCCCTCTTCGCCGAGCGTCCGCTCACCGCGCACGACTCGGCGACGCCCTGGCAGACACTCCTCGTCGAGCGCACGATCGCCGGGGCCGCAGCCTGGTACGAGTTCTTCCCGCGTTCCGAGGGCGCCGCACGCAGGGCCGACGGCACGATCGCGAGCGGCACGTTCGTCACCGCCGCCGAGCGTCTTCCCGCGGTCGCCGCGATGGGCTTCGACGTTCTGTACCTGCCCCCGATCCACCCGATCGGGCGCCTCAACCGCAAGGGGCCGAACAACTCGCTCACCGCCGGGCCCGCGGACCCGGGCTCACCCTGGGCCGTCGGCGCCGCAGAGGGCGGACACGACGCCGTGCACCCCGATCTCGGCACTCTCGCCGATTTCCGCGCGTTCGTCGAGAAGGCGGAAGCACTGGGCCTCGAGGTCGCCCTCGACCTCGCGCTGCAGGCGGCCCCCGACCACCCCTGGGTGAAGGCGCACCCGGAGTGGTTCACGGAGTTGCCCGACGGCACCATCGCCTACGCGGAGAATCCCCCGAAGAAGTACCAGGACATCTACCCGCTGAACTTCGACCGGGATCCGGTGGGCCTGTACACGGAGGTGCTGCGCATCGTCGAGCACTRGATCGCGCAGGGCGTGAAGATCTTCCGAGTGGACAACCCGCACACCAAGCCGCTGCGGTTCTGGGAGTGGCTGATCCGCACCGTGAACACGAAGCATCCCGATGTGGTGTTCCTCGCCGAGGCGTTCACCCGCCCCGCGCCCATGCGAGGTCTCGCCGCCGTCGGATTCCAGCAGAGCTACAGCTACTTCACCTGGCGCAACACCAAGGCGGAGCTGGAGGAGTTCCTGCTCTCGGTCTCGCACGAGACGGCGGACTATATGCGTCCGAACCTGTTCGTGAACACCCCTGACATCCTCACCGAGTACCTCCAGTTCGGCGGGCGCGCGGCATACAAGATCCGTGCCGCGATCGCCGCGACCGGCGCTCCGCTCTACGGCGTGTACGCCGGATACGAGCTGTACGAGAACGTGGCCCGGCCCGGCTCCGAGGAGAACATCGACAACGAGAAGTACGAGTACAAACTGCGCGACTGGGCGAAGGCCGAGGCGGAGGAGCGTTCGCTCGCCCCTTACCTCACCCGGCTCAACGAGATCCGTCGCGCGCACCCTGCGCTGCGTCAGTTGCGCAATCTGCAGCTGCACTGGAGCGACGATGACGCGGTCCTGGTGTTCTCCAAGCGCCTGGACGCGCCGTTCACCGGCACGGGCTCCAGCGACACGATCGTCGTCGTCGCGAATGTCGATCCGCACTCCGTGCGGCAGACCACCGTGCATCTCGACACTCTCGCTTGGGGTGTCGAGCCCGGAACGGCGTACGAGGTCGAGGACCTCGTCACCGGATCCGTCTGGACCTGGACGGATCACAATTTCGTGCGCCTGGACGCCTTCACGGAGCCGGTGCACATCCTCCATGTGAAGGGGCAGCCATGATCACCACTGCGATCGATGAGGCTGTGCTCGAGGCGGTGGCCTCGGGCTCGCACCACGACCCGCACTCCGTGCTCGGAGCGCATCCGCAACCCGAGTCGGGCGGAAGACGCATCACGATCGTGCGCGCACTGCGACCTCTTGCCAAGGGCGTCTCGGTGCTGCTCGACGGCGGCGTCGAGGTTCCCCTCACGCATCTCGCGGAGGGGATCTGGGAGGGCGAGGTGACCGGCCCCACCGGCGCCTACAGGATCAAGGCGACCTACGGCGATGGTCCCGACTGGATCTCCGCCGACCCCTACCGGCACGCCCCCGCCATCGGCGAACTCGATCTGCACCTCATCCGCGAGGGTCGCCACGAACGCCTCTGGGAGGCGCTCGGTGCGCACCCCCGCTTCATCGACGGCGACCAGGGCACCGCATTCGCCGTGTGGGCACCGCACGCGAAGGCGGTGCGGATCGTCGGCGACCACAACAAGTGGGACGGACGCCTCGACGCGATGCGCTCGATGGGCTCCAGCGGCGTCTGGGAGCTGTTCCTTCCCGRCATCGACGTCGGCGCGCACTACAAGTACGAGATCCTCACCCCGCACGGCGACTGGATCCTCAAGGCGGATCCGATGGCGCAGCTGGCCGAGACACCGCCCGCCACGGCCTCGATCGTCACCCGCTCCGAGTACTCCTGGGGCGACGGCGCCTGGATGACCCGCCGAGCCGCGACGCACGCCGTCGCACAGCCGATGAGCGTCTACGAACTGCACCTCGGTTCCTGGCGTCCGGGTCTCGGATACCGCGACATCGCCGACGAGCTCATCGAGCACGTCACCGCGACCGGATTCACCCACGTGGAGTTCATGCCCGTGGCCGAGCATCCGTTCACCGGCTCCTGGGGCTACCAGGTGACGGGCTACTACGCCGCGACGCACCGCTACGGCGAGCCGGACGATCTGAAGTACCTCATCGACCGGCTGCACCAGGCGGGCATCGGCGTGATCATCGACTGGGTCCCCGGCCACTTCCCCAAGGACGCCTTCGCGCTCGCCCGCTTCGACGGCGAGCCCGTCTACGAGCACCCGGACCCGCGGCGCGGCGAGCACCGGGACTGGGGCACGCTCATCTTCGACTACGGCCGCAACGAGGTGCGCAACTTCCTCGTGGCGAACGCGCTGTTCTGGCTGGACGAGTTCCATGCCGACGGGCTGCGCGTGGACGCGGTCGCCTCGATGCTGTACCTGGACTACTCCCGCAACGACGGCGAGTGGGAGCCCAACGTGCACGGCGGGCGGGAGAACCTGGAGGCGATCCGGTTCCTGCAGGAGGTCAACGCGACCGCTTACCGCAAGCATCCCGGGATCGTGATGGTCGCCGAGGAATCGACGAGCTTCCCCGGCGTGACCGCGCCCACCGACCACAACGGCCTCGGCTTCGGGTTCAAGTGGAACATGGGCTGGATGAACGACTCGCTCGTGTACATCGAGCGCGACCCGCTGTACCGCTCGCACCATCAGGGTGAGATGACGTTCTCGTTCGTGTATGCGTTCGGGGAGAACTACATCCTGCCGATCAGTCACGATGAGGTCGTGCACGGCAAGGGCAGCCTGCTCTCGAAGATGCCGGGCGACCATGCCGCCAAGCTCGCGAACGTGCGCGCGTATCTCGGCTACATGTGGGGGCACCCGGGCAAGAACCTGCTGTTCATGGGCCAGGAGTTCGGCCAGCTCTCCGAGTGGTCCGTGGACCGGGGCCTCGACTGGTGGCTGCTCGATCAGCCGTCCCATCGTCAGCTGCAGGAGTTCGTGGGCGCGCTGAACAGCACGTACCGGCAGAACGCGCCGCTGTGGGAGCGTGATCACGACAGCAGCTCGTTCACCCGGATCGGCGCGCCGGACTGGGATCCGAACATCGTCGCGTTCGTACGCCGCGACGCGCACGGCGGGCATCTGGCGGTGATCAGCAACTTCGCGGGCTCCACTCGGCACGGTGTGCGGCTCGATCTGCCGCTGGCGGGAGGTTGGACCGAGGTCCTGAACACCGACGCCTCCGAGTTCGGCGGGCACGGCCAGGGCAATCTCGGGCTCGTGTACGCGACGGATGTCGAGAACGGCTCGCCGCAGGCGACGCTGACCATCCCCGCCCTGTCCACGATCTGGCTGCGGCATCAGAAGGATCCGCATGTGCCGATCGTGAGCAAGGGCTGAGACGATTCCGCCGGTGTCGACACTGATCAGTGAGAGACACCGAACGGAGCCGGCATGGCACACGACGCACACGACAGAACGCTCGTCGCACGTGCGGCGGCGGGGAGCGAGACCGCCTTCCGCACGCTGTACCGCGCGTACGTCCGCCCCGTCTACTGGATCGCCTACGGCATCCTCGGCGACGCCGGCGATGCCGAGGACGTGACCCAGGAGGCGTTCGTCGTCGCCTGGCGCAAGTTGCCGGGCCTCGAGCTGGCCGGCGAATCGCTGCTGCCGTGGCTGGCGACGATCTGCCGGTTCCAGGCGGCCAACCGGCTGCGCCGGCGTCAGCGGGATGCCGCGCACACCGCCGCGGGCGTGGACGAGCAGGTCCCCGCGCTGATCGACGTCGAGCAGCAGGTCATCGCCGCAGAGTTCGCCGACCGCATCGCCGCTGAGCTGGGCGGCATGAGCGTGCTGGACCGGGAGATCTTCCGGCTCTGCGCGACCGAGGGCTGGGACTACCGCGCCGCAGCCGCCGAGCTCGGCGTCGGGCATGGCGTCGTCCGCAACCGTCTCTCCCGCGTGCGCACCCGCCTGCGCGGCGCTGTGACCGAAACGGAGCCCGCATCATGACCATCACCCCGACCGAGCTGCCTCCGCTGTCCGACGAGAGCGTGGACCGCATCGAGGAGGCCGTCTTCGCGCGGATCGCCGAGGAGCGCGACGCCGGGAAGGCACGCTCCGCCGCGGCGCGTCACCGCACTCGCCGCCGTGGATGGCTGACCGCGGGCGGCATCGCCGCCGCGTTCCTGGTCGGCGTTCTGGTGACCCCCGCGATCCTGAACGCCACCGGATCCCTCTCCTCGGGATCATCCGGTTCCGCCGCGTCCGCGCCGTATGACGCGTCGTCGGGGGCGAAGCCGCTGACCGGAGCCGCCAAGGATCTGGCGCAGACCTCGGAGGGCGCCACGTCCGGCGTGGCGGGTGGCTCCGCCCCCGCGGCAAACGCACCGCGCGACGTCATCCGCACCGGATCCGCCACTGTCCAGGTCGACGACGTGCGCAAGGCGGCCGATGCGCTGGCCGCTCTCGCGAAGAAGCACGGCGGCTTCGTGGAGAGCCAGCAGATCGGCTCCGCGCAGGCACCTGTGCCGACCGATGGCGGGATCGCTCCGCCGGCCACAGGAGACGGCTGGGTGACTCTGCGCGTGCCGGCCGCGGACCTCGATGCGGTGATGGACGCACTGCGGACGCAGGGCACGGTGCTGGCGACCTCGGTGGGCACGAACGACGTGACCACCGCGACCACCGACTTGCGCGCCCAGATCGATTCGCTGACCGCTTCCGTCACGCGCCTGACCCAGCTGATGTCGCAGGCGACCTCGGTGGCGGACCTGCTCACCGCCGAGACCGCGCTCACCGACCGTCAGACCCAGCTGCAGTCGGCCCAGCAGCAGCTGAAGGATCTCGAGTCGCAGGTGGCGATGTCCTCCGTACAGGTGACGCTGGTGCGCGAGGCTCCCGCGGCGGCCGACCCCGCCGGTTTCGGCGATGGTCTCGCAGCCGGCTGGAAGGGTCTCATCATCTCCCTGAACGCCCTCGTGATCGCGCTCGGCTTCCTCCTGCCGTGGCTCGCCGTCGCGGTGGTGGTGACGCTGATCGTCTGGGCCGGAGTGCGGATGCGCCGGATCCGCCGCCGCGTCACCGGCACGGATCCGGCGGCCGAGGACTGAGCCCGGGTCGGAGACATGGATCGGGCCCGGCACTCGACCGGGCCCGATGCCCATTGCAGCGGGGAGGTCGTGACTCAGGCGTCGGCACCGATCCAGCCGAGGAACTCGCCGGTGTAGGGGCAGAGGTAGGCAACAGTGTCGGTCACTCGGACGGTGAAGTCGGTGCCGCCGGGAACCTCGAAGAGCTCGCCCTCGTGGTAGGTCTTCCACTCTCCCTGCCCGGCAGGCTGCCGTACATCCCAGCTGCCACGGACCAGGTGCATCCACTCGGTGACCGGGGCGTCGAACGTCCACTCTCCGGGCTCCATCACGCCCACCGTGAAGTTGCCCTGCTCGTTCTGGAACTCCAGGCTGCGAACCTGGCCGTCGAAGTATTCGTTCTGACCGATCATGCGATGACTCCTCGTGTCTGCGGATGTGGAATGCTCGGCAGGCGAGCACGACACGGCCAGACTAGGAAGCGGATTCCTCGCATCGCCATGTCCCTTGCGTATATTTCAAGGGCGCGCGCATCGCCCTGATGTCGAATCAGGCGCGCTATATTCTGACGCGATGACCGCACCACTTCCCACCGATTCCCCGAGCCCCTCCGAGGCACCGGTCCGCACTCCGGAACAGCAGGCGCTCGCGCTGCAGATCGAGCTCACCGCGATCCTGGCGCGAGGGCGCGGTGTCGAGCGGCTGTTGCGCGGATGGCGCCGGCAGACGGGCGAAGCTGCCGCGGTGTTCGACCGTCTGGGCACCCCGCTCGCCCGCGACGACGGCTTCACAGACGAGGACCTCGAGTCGACGCGGGAAACCCTGCAGGCTGGACCGCCCAGGCTCGGCCAGACGATCACGCACGACCTGGGCGATCCGCAGAATTCCCGCAGGATCGAGATCACACCCTTCGCCGGCAACGACATCGTGCGGGGATTCCTCGCCAGGGTGCTGTCGGACCAGGCCGTCGCCGGTCTCGCTGCGCCCGCCTTGCGCGCGCTCCTCGCGCTCGAGTACGAGCGGCACTGGCTCATGGACGAGCCGGCACGCCGCCGTCGCGAGCAGAACCTCGCCCGACTGCTAACGCTGACCGAGAAGGCGGCGGCGACCGCACTGCTGCGCGGGCTCGCCATCGAGGCATCCGCGCTGCGCGCGCTGCGCATCGAAGCGCGCGACGATACCCACGCCGAAGTGCTCGTCGATGATCTCGCCGCGATGTTCTCCGCACCGCTGGTCGGGCACCGCGGACGGGTCGTCGAGGCCATGCTGCCTGCCGACCCGCTGCCCGCGCTCGCCGACTACGGGCTGCGAGGGCCCCTCGGGGTGGGTACGCCCCAGCCTCCGCACCAGGCCGCCCTCTCGATGCGCCAGGCGGCCCTGGCCCTCGAGACGAGTCGCCGGGTCGGAGCCCCGATCGAGTATCGGGATGGCGCGGCGCACAGCTTCCTGCTGAGCGTCGCGTCGCCCGAGTACCTCACAGCGTTCGCCGACGCCGTGCTCGGCCCCATCGAGCACACGTCGGGCGGCGATGCACTGCTCAGTACCCTGCACGTCTGGCTGGTCGAACACCGATCCATCGAGGCCGCAGCCGAGCGCCTCGGGGTGCATCGGCATACCGTGCGCAATCGGATTCAACGTGCCGCGCAGCTGACCGGGCACGACCTGGACAGCATCGACACGCAGACCGAGTTCTGGCTCGCATTCAAGGCCCGCGGCCATGAACCACCACTCGATCCGCGGGCGCCATGATGTACATCTAGAGGATCCACTGTTGTACATGGTGGCCATTCGAGTGCAGAGTTCGGCCTGAGATCATGACCAGTGACGCCGGAGCTCTCCCGAATGTCCGGCCCTGATCCTCGACGAGGAGTATCAATGACCCTCTCCCCCGCCACCGACCGCACGCAGGACGCCTCCGTCCTGCGGCGAGTCTTGATCGCGAGCGGGCTCGGCACGCTGCTCGAGTACTTCGACTACGCCAGCTACAGCTATCTGGCGACGACCATCGCCGTCGCCTTCTTCCCGGCAGAGGACCGCACCGTCGCCCTGCTGAGCACCTTCGCTGTGTTCGCGCTATCGTTCCTGGTCCGACCGTTCGGCGCGTTCGTGTGGGGCAGTCTGGGCGATCGGATCGGACGCAAGACGATCCTCGCGACCACGATTCTGATCATGTCCGGATCCACCTTCCTCATCGGCTTCATCCCCGGGTACGCCGTCATCGGCGTCGCGGCTCCTCTGCTTCTGCTGCTCCTGCGCATGTCGCAGAGCTTCTCCGCTTCCGGCGAATACGCGGGCGCGGGCACCTTCATCGCGGAGTACGCTCCGGCGCGCCGGCGTGGCCTGCTCACCAGCGTCGTGCCGATGGCGGCAGCGGCGGGATTCCTCATCGCCTCGCTGATGGCCACCGTTTTCTACGCGACGATGTCGCCCGAGTTCATGCAGAGCTGGGGTTGGCGCATCCCGTTCTTCGTCGCCGGCCCGCTCGGAATCCTGGGTTTGTGGCTGCGGACCCGCGTGGAGGACACTCCGCAGTTCCGCCGGGTGCAGGAGCTTGAAGCCGAGGAGCGTCGCGCGGCGGTCRAACACCACGCGACGCAGAGTCGCGCTCGCCGCTGGCGCGAGGTGCGACGGAGTCTGCCGGCGATGATCCGCATGCTCCTGGTGATGTCCCTGAACGCCGGGGCGTACTACCTGCTGCTCAGCTACATCCCCACCTTCCTGATCGAGCAGGCGCACATGAGTGAGGCGAGCTCGACGCTCGTCGTCACCATCGCCCTGGTCGTCTACCTCGCGCTGATCCCCCTGGCCGCAATCTTCTCCGACCGCATCGGACGCAAGCGCACGCTGATCTTCTCCAGCGTCGCGTTCATCGTTCTCGCCTATCCGATCATGACGCTGTTCTCCTTCGGCGGCGTGGTGCTGGCCACCTGCGTGCTCATCTTCTCGCTGATCTTCTTCGCCATGAACGACGCAGTGTTCCCGTCGTTCTTCACGGAGATGTTCGGTACCCGCTCCCGCTACCTCGGCTTCGCGCTGCCGTTCAATGTCGGAGCGATGCTGTTCGGCGGTGTGGCCCCGTTCATCGGCACCTGGCTGATCGCAGTGACCGGCAATCCGTCTTCGCCGGCGTTCTTCCTCATCCTCGTCGGTGTGCTATCGCTGATCGGCCTGCTCCTCAGCGCCGAGACGGTGCGCACGCCGCTCATGGACCGGCAGGCGGACGTCGGCACCGCACCGATCCCGACTCTCTGACCGGCACTCCGATCTACCCACCCTGCGGACCGGCCTCGACCGTGCGAGGCCGGTCCGCAAGCTTCCGCGAGGACGTTCAGAACCCGTAGTCCATGCCCATCGCCGCACGGACCTCATCGCGCGGCTCGCCGCCTCGTCCGATGCCGGACTCGGCATGCGTCCGCGACTAGGGCCGTCGCCATGAGCAGCGCTGCCGTGCGTCCCGCCCGCGTCGCCCCCGAGGGACGCAATCTCACCTTGGATCTGACCCGTGTCGCGTGCGTCGTCCTCGTGGTGTTCGTGCACATCCTGTTCACGGGCGTCGGCCGGCGACCCGACGGCTCCTTGCTCATCGAGCGGACGGTGGAGGGCCAGACCTGGTTCGACGCGGCGAGCTGGATCCTGAACATCATGCCGCTGTTCTTCGTCGTCGGCGGCTACGCGGCGCGGGCCGGCTGGCGCTCCGCCCGGAGCCGCGGTGGGGACGCAGCCGGCTTCGTGCGGCTGCGTCTGGTCCGCCTCGTGCGCCCGGCGATCCCCGTGTTCCTCTTCTTCACGGCTGCACTCGCGGCGACACGGCTGCTGGGGATCGGCCCCGCCCTGGTCGACACGATCGCCATCGGCGTCGGCTCGCCGCTGTGGTTCCTCGCCGCGTATCTGCTGGTGCAGGCTCTGGCCCCATGGATGATCGGGCTGCATGCCCGTTTCGGCATGCGTGTTCCTCTGGTGCTGCTGGTCGGTGCCGTCGCGACCGACGCGCTGCGTTTCCTCGTGGCGGGCGACTTCCTCGGCCTCGGCCACGTGCCGCCGACGGGCTATGGCGTCGGCAGTGAACTGTTCGGCATTCCCAATGTGGCGTTCGTGTGGCTGTTCGCGCAGCAGATCGGCTTCCTGCTGTTCGACGGCTGGTTCACCCGCCGCAAGTCCCGGCAGCTGCTCGGCCTCATCGCGCTCGGCTATCTCGGCATCTGGGGGCTGGTGTCGCTCGGCGGATACTCCTGGAACATGCTCAGCAATCAATGGCCGCCGACGACTCCACTCGCGATCCTCGCCGTGGTCCAGGCGGCGGCGCTGACGCTGCTGCACCGTCCGCTGGCTGCGCTCATGCGCACCCGCGGCGCGCAGGGCGCGGTGCTGCTGATCGGATCGCGCCTGATGACCGTGTACCTCTGGCACCTGCCGATGATCATGGTCCTGATCGGGGTGCAGCTGCTGCTGCCGGTGCCCATGCCGACTCCGGGCAGCGCGGCATGGTGGTGGACCAGGGCGCCGTTCCTGATCGTCGTGCTGGCGGCCGTATGGTTGCTGTCGCTCTGGCTCGTGCACTTTGAGAAGGCACCGGCGATGGGCGCGGAACCCTCCCGTGGCCGGACGGCGACCGCCGTCGTCGTCTTCCTGCTGCCGATCCTCGCGATCACGGCCTACGGCTTGGACCTGCCGCTCGCCGCGTGCGCGCTGGCCGCCTCGATCGCCGCCCTGATGCTGGTCAGGGCGCTTCCGCGCGCGGGCTCGCGGGCCTCGACCCACGCCCGAGTGAGCCGCAGTCAGTAAGCGCGGGCGACGACCGCGACCAGATCCGTCTCCGACGCCTGCGGGTCGGGCAGGCGGCCGTCGCGAGTCTGCAGGCAGCGCACCGTGATGGCATCCCGGTTCAGCTCCTTCTCTCCCGCCTCGCCGAGTGCGCTCCAGTCGATGACGGCGAACCCGGTCCGGGCGGCCTCAYGGGCCTCGGCGATGGTGGACACGCGTGCGGTGCGGTCACCCAGGCGGGTGCGAGCGGCGGCGACGAGGTCGGCCTGGATTTCGTCCAGCAGTGCGGGTACGCGCTGGACGGCCTCGGTCCAGCGGGACCGCTGCTTGCCGGCACGGTCGCGGCGCACGACGGTGAGTTCTTCGGCGTCCAGATCCCGCGGCCCCACCTCGATGCGCACCGGCACGCCCTTGAGCTCCCACTCGGTCGCGCGCCGGCCGAACCCCGTCTGCGTGCGGTCATCGAGCTTCACACGGACACCGGCGGCCGTGAGGTCGGCGACGATCGTCTGCGCCGCCGCGAGGGTGCGTGCGTCCTCCTTCACGACGAGCACGACGACCTGGTGCGGCGCGATGCGCGGCGGCAGGACGAGGCCGGACGCGTCCCCGTGCGACATGATGAGCCCGCCCATCATGCGGGTGGACGAGCCCCACGACGTGGTCCAGGCGGTCCGCGCGACGCCCTCCGCGTCGGAGAACGTGATGCCGAACGCGTTCGCGAAGTTCTGCCCCAGCTCGTGCGAGGTCGCCATCTGCAGGGCCTTGCCGTCGCCCATCATGGCCTCGCAGGTCATGGTGTTGATCGCTCCCGCGAAGCGCTCGAACGGGGTCTTGAAGCCGGGGAGCACCGGGATGGCCAGCACGTTCTCCAGGAAGTCCTTGTAGACGTCCAGGTGGATGCGGCGCGCATAGTCCGCAGCATCCTCCCGCGTGGCGTGCGCGGTGTGCCCCTCCTGCCAGAGGAACTCGGTGGTGCGCAGGAAGACCCGGGGGCGCATCTCCCAGCGGACGACGTTGGCCCACTGGTTCAGCAGCAGGGGCAGATCGCGATGCGACTGGATCCACTTCGCCATGACCTCGCCGAACAGAGTCTCGCTCGTCGGACGGACGACGACCGGCTCGGCGAGCTCCTTGCCTCCGGCGTGGGTCACCACGGCGAGCTCGGGGCTGAAGCCCTCGACGTGCTCGGCCTCGCGCTCCAGATAGGACTGCGGGATGAACAGCGGAAGATAGACGTTCTCCGCACCGGTGGCCTTGATGCGCGCGTCCATGGCGGACTGCATCCCCTCCCACATCGCGTAGGAGTACGGGCGCATGACCATCGTGCCGCGCACCGGACCGTTGTCCGCCAGTTGCGCCTTCTCCAGGACGTCCTGGTACCACTGGGGGAAATCGTTCTCGATCGACGCGAGAATGCCCTGTCGCTCAGCCACGTTTCGAGGATACCGAGGCGCACCCGATCCGGAGACGACGAAAGCCCTCGGCGAACCGAGGGCTTTCGTGTGCTGTCTGTGACCCCAGCGGGATTCGAACCCGCGTTACCGCCGTGAGAGGGCGGCGTACTAGGCCGCTATACGATGGGGCCGTCTTGGCGATCCGTTTCCGTCTCGCGACAACCGTTCAAGTATGACATGACGCTCAGCACCCGCCAAATCGAGCCCGGCTCGACGCGAACCCCGGGTGTGTCGCGGCCCCACGGGATTACGCTCGAGGAATGCGCATCACCAAGCATGAGCACGCGGCGCTCCGCGTCGAGGACCACGGGCAGACTCTGCTCATCGATCCGGGGAGCTTCACGCTCCCCCTGGGCGACCTGCAGCACCTCGTGGGCATCGTGATCACCCATGAGCATGCCGACCATTGGACTCCCGACCACCTGGATCGCATCCTGCGCGACGCGGCCGGAACGCCGATCTTCGCGCCCGCCGGCGTCGTGCGCGCCGCGGAGGGATACGAGATCACCGAGGTCGCTCCCGGCGACACCGTGACCGTGGGAGACTTCACGCTGCGCTTCTTCGGCGGCGTGCACGCCGAGATCCACTCCTCGATCCCGCTCGTCGACAACGTCGGCGTGCTGGTGGACGACGAGCTGTACTACCCCGGTGACTCGTATGCCGTCCCGGAGGGTGTCACGGTTGGCACCCTCGCCGCACCTCTCGGCGCCCCCTGGCTGAAGATCGGGGATGCGATCGACTTCGTACTCGCCGTGAAGCCGCGCCGCGCATTCGGCACGCACGACATGACGCTCTCGGTGATCGGTGCGACCATGCACCGCGCACGCCTGAAATGGGCCACCGAGCAGGACGGCGGCGATTTCGTCGAGTTGAATCCCGGCGACGACCTCGAGGTCTGACCGCGGTCATCCCTCCGCGCCGGCGCGCGGGGACGCTGCGGCGTTCCGTCTCGAGACGACGGCGACCGCCGCCGAGGACGCGACAACCGCCACCAGAGCTCCGAGCAGGATCGCGGCTCCCTCTCCGGGCAGCAGTGCGCGGGTCTCGACGCCGAGCGCGACCGCGGCGACGGGGACGCCGAGCTGTCCCGCTGAGGCCACCGCCTGCGCCCAGGGCAGGCCGGTGATGCGCCCTGCGAGGTGGGCGATGACCGCCGCAGCACCCAGCACGAGACCGAGCAGGATCATCTGCGGGTGGGATCCGAGATCGCGCAGATTGATCGAGGCGCCGAGCCAGACGAAGAACAGCGGCCCGAAGAATCCCTCGGTCATGCCGAACAGCTGGCGGGCCAGTCGACGAGGCTGACCGACTGCAGACAGAACCAGCCCCAGGGTGAAGCCCGCCATCATGACCGAGACGTGCGTGAACTGAGCGATCCCGGCCAGCCCGAACAGGGCGAGCAGGCTGAAGCGCAGCTCGAGCGCGAACTGACGCGACTCCGACACCTCGTGCAGGACGCGCAGACGATGCGTGCCGACCCGGCGCAGCAGCACCACGAGCAGGACCCCGACCACGGCGATGCCCAACCCGCCGAGTGCGACGAGCGGCACCCTCTCGGGTTGCAGCACGAGAGGGAGCGCGACGATGCACGCGACATCGGCGATCGCGATCTGGGCGATCAGCTGCGCGGCGGAATCGGCCGAGATGTCCAGGGACTGCAGCATGGGCAGCACCAGCGCCGCGGACGAGGATGCGATGAGCACGGCGTAGACGGCGCCGTGCGACGTCGCGAACAGCAAGGCGGTCCCGACGCCCAGCGCCACGGCGACCGCGGCCACGATCGCGGCACCGCCCGCCCCGCGCCCCACCGCCGCGCGCACGACGGTATCCCGGACGGGGATGTGCGAGCCGATCACCAGCATGATGAGACCGAATCCGAGCTGGGCCAGCAGCGTGAACGTCGGCTCCGCGGCGTCCACCCAGCCGAACCCGGTCGATCCGATCAGGAGTCCTGCGGCGAGCTCTCCGGCGATCACCGGGATCCGCCAGGCGCGCCTCGTGGAGAGCAGGGGACCGGCGAGTCCCACCAGCACCAGCAGCGCGAGCGTCGCGAACGTCATGCGCACACTTTAGATCCGCCGGTCCGAGCGCTCCGGCATCCGGAGGCCGCGACTTGCCGCCCTGACGCCGCGACGCTCAGCCCGCGAGGACACCCTGCGCCTCGCGCACCCGGATCGCGCGCTGCTGATGGTCGCGCTGCTCGAGCACGAGCCGTCGGAGGGCGGCAGGGGCCTCAGGGTGCGTGTCGAGCCAGCCGTCCACGAGCTCGGTGGTCTCCGTCTCGGGGTAGAGCCCGATCACGAGGCGCCGGGCGATCTCGATGGAGCGCTCGCTCCAGGCCTCCTCGATGCGCGAGAAGTACTCCACATCGAAGACCTCGACGAGATCGCGGCGCCCGCCTGCCCCGAAACCGCGGATGGTGGCGTCGAGGTGATCGTTCGTGAGCGTCAGGTCGCCCCAGGCCGCCCGCCAGTCGGCGGCGCGCACCGCGACGCTCGGCGTCGACGCCGCCGCGGCGAGTGCCGCCGTGCGTCCACTCGCGGTGTGGTCGCGCAGCTGCTCCTCGGTGATCTCCTCCGCCCCGGCGTGGCCGGTGGCCACGAGTGCGGTCAGCAGCACCCAGCGCAGATCGGCGTCCATGGGGAGTCCCTGGGGCCCCGCTCCGATCAGCAGGGTGGAGACGTCGAGACGTCTGCTGTCGTCGAACGCCGCCGCCGCGGCGAACGCGCGCGCCCAGATCAGCTGGGCGTCGCTGCCGGCCGCAGCACCGCCGAGTGCCGCCCAGGTCGCATCCAGCCAGTCGCGCCGCGCATCCGCCCGTTCGGACTCGGGCAGATAGTGCCCGATCGCGGACGGGGCGTTCAGCACCACCCCGCCGAGCAGCGAGCTGTCGGTCTCCCGGGGCGCGTGCGCGACGACGATCTCCAGGTACTTCGCGACGGCGAGCTCGCCGTCGCGCGTGGCGTTCCACAGCGCCGACCAGATCAGGCCGCGCGCGAGCGGGTCGTCGATCCAGGAGAGCCCGCGCTCGACGGCGGACAGCGAGCGCTCGTCCAGCCGCGCCTTCGCATACGTGAGGTCGCCGTCGTTGAGCAGGACCAGGTCGGCATCGGGAAGGGCGACGGGAGTCCGCTCCTCGGCGAGATCGACCGGGATGCGCTCGCGCAGCACCAGCGTGTCGCCTTGCAGGTCGTACAGGCCGATCTGCAGCCGGTGCGGTCGCGGGTCGGTCTGCACGACCACGGCGTCACCGTCCGCATCGCGCTCGATGCTCACCGTGCTCATGCCGGTGGTCTGCAGCCATGCCTGTGCCCAGGCCCGCATGTCGCGGCCGGACGCCAGCTCGAGCTCCACCAGCAGGTCTTCGAGCGTGGTGTTGCCGTACGCGTGCCTCGCGAAGTAGCGGCGGGCGCCTTCGAAGAACGCCTCCTCGCCGACGAACGCGACGAGCTGCTTGAGCACGGCGGCGCCCTTCGCGTAAGTGATCCCGTCGAAGTTCAGCTTCGCGGTCTCGAGGTCCGGGATGTCGGCGACGATCGGATGCGTGCTGGGCAGCTGGTCCTGCGTGTACGCCCAGGCCTTGCGCCGGTTCGCGAAGGCCACCCAGGCGTCGGTGTACTCGGTCGCGGCGACCGACGCGTGCGAGCCCATGTAGTCCGCGAACGACTCCTTGAGCCACAGGTCGTCCCACCACTGCATCGTGACGAGATCGCCGAACCACATGTGCGCCATCTCGTGCAGGATCGTGTTCGCCCGCGCCTGCCGCTGGGCCCGGGTCGCGGCGCCCCGGTACAGGTACGACTCGGTGAAGGTGACCAGGCCCGGGTTCTCCATCGCGCCGATGTTGTACTCGGGCACGAAGATCTGGTCGTACTTGCCCCACGGATACGGGAAGTCGAACGCCTCGGCGAAGAAGTCCAGGCCCTGCCGCGTGACCTCGAGGATCTCGTCGGCGGCGAGGTGCTCGGCCATCGACGCCCGGCTGAGCACCGACAGCGGTACGACGACGTCGTCACGGCGCCACTCCGACGACACGCGCGCATAGGGACCAGCCGCGATGCAGGTCAGGTAGCTGGACAGCGGCAGCGTCGGCGCGAACTCGACCGTCTGCGCTCCGTCGCGGGTGCTGGTGGCGACGGGCGACTGGTTCGACAGCGTCTCCCAGCCCTCCGGCGCGGTCACCACGACCGTGATCGCCGCCTTCATGTCGGGCTGCTCGAAACACGCCATGAACCGTCGGGCGTCGGCCGGCTCGTCGTGCGTGTACAGGTAGACACCGGCGTCGACCGGATCGACGAACCGGTGCAGCCCCTCCCCCGAACGGCTGTATGCGCCGGTCGCGCGGATGACGACGGTGTTGTGCGCCGCCAGACCGCGGAGCCGGATCCGTGCGCCATCCCATTCCACGTCGCGGGACTGCCCGTTCACCACGACCTCGTGCACGGCCTCGCCGAGGAAGTCCGCCCAGGTTTCGGCGGTCGTCGCATCGAATTCGAGCGTCGTCGTCACGGGGAACCCCGTGTTCGCCGCGTCGAGCGCGCCGGTGACGTCGAGCTCGAGCCGGATGCGGTGCAGGTCGACCGCCGCGGATCGCGCGGCGGTCTCGGTGCGGGTGAGGTTGGCGGTGCTCATGCTTCCATCGTTCCATGCCCCGAGCCGGTGCCGGGGCGCGCGGACGCTGTGCCAGCATGGTCGCATGACAGAGCAGCCTGGTCGTACGACAGAGCAGACCGCCGCCCTCCCCGAGCGGAGCAGGATCGTGCAGGAACACGTGCGCGCCGCGGGCCTCGCTGCGCAGGTGCGGGAGCTGCCCGATTCCGCACGTACTGCCGTCGAGGCCGCCGCGGCACTGGGCTGCGAGGTCGGGGCGATCGGTTCCAGCCTGCTCTTCCTCGCCGACGGCGAGCCCCTGCTCGTGATGACCAGCGGCCGGCACCGCGTCGATCTCGGCCTGCTCACTGAGACCGTGGATGCGAAGTCGGTGGCGATGGCGCCCGCGGCGACCGTGCGGGAGGTGACGGGGCAGGCCATCGGAGGCGTCGCGCCGGTCGGCCACCCCGCTCCGGTGCGCACCGTCATCGACGCCGCGCTGCGCGACTACGACATCGTCTGGACCGCCGGAGGCACCCCGCACACCGTCATGCCCCTGTCGTTTGCGGAGCTCGTCGCGCTCACGGGCGGCGAGGTCGTGGTCGTCGCGGAGGACTGAACCCGCCCCTTTTGCGGGCTCTGAGGCGCGATCCAGGAGGCGTCCAGACTCGGTCCCTACCGTGGAAAGGGATGTCACGGAACGGTAACAGCAGGATCAGGTCTCTCGATGGACTCCGCGGTCTCGCCGCGGGGATCGTCCTCATCCACCATGCCTCGCTGATCGCGGAGCCATGGATCGATCCTGCCGGCTGGGCCCTGCTGACGCAGTCCCCGCTCAAGCTGCTGCTGGCCGGATCCGAGGCCGTCATGGTGTTCTTCGTGCTGTCCGGGATGGTCGTCGCCCTGCCTGCACTGCGGACGGGCTTCTCCTGGGCGCGGTACTACCCGGCGCGCCTGGTACGGCTGTACGTGCCGGTGATCGCGGCACTGGGCTCCGCCGCGCTGCTGGTCCAGCTGATCCCGCGCGATGCGTCCACGATGCCCGAGGACTCGTGGATGCAGGACGCGCAGGCGACCAGCGTGTCGGCCGGCGACGTGCTCTCGCAGATGACCCTGCTGCGATCGGACTATCCGATCGACAACGTGCTGTGGTCGCTGCGCTGGGAGCTGTTCTTCTCGCTGCTGCTGCCGCTGTACCTCTGGGTCGCGCTGCGCGTGCGCCGGTTCGCGATGCCCGCGGCCGCGCTGGCCGTCGTCCTCATGTTCCTGGGACGCACGACGGGCAACTCCGCGCTCGCCTACCTGCCCGTGTTCCTGCTCGGCACCCTGATCGCCGTGCGTTTCGCGGATCTGCAGACCTGGGCCGACCGACCGCGGGTGCGCCGGACCCTCCCCTGGCTTGCGGCGGCCGCCTCGGTCCTGCTCATCGCAAGCTGGCTGGCGCGTCCGCTCACCGGGGACACGGTCGTGGCGGACGTGCTGTGGGCGCTCGCCGGTGCCGGTGCCGCGCTGCTCGTCGTGCTCGCCATCGTGTGGCCAGGCGCACACCGGCTGCTCGAGACCCGGACGATGCAGTGGCTGGGGAAGGTGTCGTTCAGCCTGTACCTCGTGCACGCCCCGATCCTGGCGTCGCTCTGCTACCTGCTCGGCGCGGAGCAGTGGTGGCTCGCGTGCCTGGTCGGGATCCCCCTGAGTCTCGTCGCGGCCGCACTCTTCCACGCGCTCGTGGAGCGGCAGGCACAGGATCTCGCCCGGCAGGTGGGCGGCATCGGGGCGGCGCTCGCCGAGCGTGCGCACGTCAGCCGGATACGCGCGGCCCGACGAGCAGTGCTCGCCCGCGCGGAGTAGGCCCGCGCCCCCGAGGTCAGGAGCGGACGGCCGCCTCGCGCCGCTGCCGGCGGCGGGACACGGCACCGTAGATCGCGCGCAGCACGGTTCTGGCGCCGAACCGTGCGGCGATCCCTGCGGCGCCGAACGCGCACGCGATCAGCACCGCCCGTGGATCATGCAGATCGACGTCGAACACCCTGGATCCGAACGGGGTGAGGATCACGACGAGCATGCCGCCGATCATGGCGCCGACGAGCCCGATCTTCCACGGCCGGAACGGGCGAGCCACGCTGATCAGTACGAAGAACGCGACGATCACGAGGGCCAGGAACGCCGTCGACGAGGTCAGCTTGCCCTCGGCGTGCCCCGTCCCGAACACCGAGCGCGCGGTCAGATACGCACCGTAGGACGCGAGTGCCGCGCCGATTCCGCCCGGCACCGCCGCATCCAGCACGCGGCGCACGAAGCCGTCCTGCGCGCGCGCCGTGTTCGGGGCGAGGGCGAGGAAGAACGCCGGGATCCCGATCGTGAACCACGCGATGAGCGTGACGTGCCGAGGCAGGAACGGGAACGGCACCGCGGTGACGGCCACCAGCAGCGCCAGCAGGATCGAGTACAGCGTCTTGGTGAGGAACAGCGTCGCGACCCGCTCGATGTTGCCGATGACGCGGCGCCCCTCGGCGACCACGTGCGGCAGCGTGGCGAACGAGTTGTCCAGCAGCACGATGCGCGACACAGCGCGCGCGGCCGGCGAGCCGGATCCCATCGCCACGCCCACATCGGCGTCCTTGAGCGCGAGCACGTCGTTGACCCCGTCGCCGGTCATCGCCACGACGTGACCGTCGCCCTGCAGCGAATGCACCATCGCGCGCTTCTGCGTGGGGGTGACCCGGCCGAACGCCGTGCGGCCCTGCACCTCAGCGTCGAAGTGCGCGGAGTCCGGATCCAGGGTGCGCGCGTCGACGGCATTGCGCCCGTCGGGTACTCCGGCTTCGGCGGCGATGGCGCCCACCGCGGCCGCGTTGTCGCCCGAGATGACCTTGATCGCCACGTCCTGCTCCGCGAAGTAGGCGATCGCACCCGGCGCCTCGGCGCGCAGCCGCTGGTCGAGGATCACGAGCGCGGTGGCGGTGAGTCCGTCGGGGAGACCGTCTCCCGCGGCCTCGGCGCCCGGCAAGGCGGACGCGGTGCGCGCGAGAGCGAGCACGCGCAGCCCCTCCGAGGCGAGCGCGTCGGAACGGGTGCGGGCGGCGTCGCCGACAGACAGCAAGACGTCCGGCGCGCCGAGCACCCAGCTCTCCACCGCGCCGGTCTCGGCATCCGCCGTCTGCATCGCCGCCCACTTGCGCGCCGAGGAGAACGCGATCGACGTCTGCACCGGAAGAGCCGGCACGTCGCCCACATGCTCGAGGATCGCCGTCATGCTGGCGTTGGGCTTGCCCTCCGCGCGCCCGATCGCAGCGAGCGCCGCCTCGATGCGGGCGCCGTCGGTGCCGAGCCGTTCCACGGCCCCCACCCGCATGCCGTCCTCGGTCAACGTCCCGGTCTTGTCCGTGCACACGACGTCCACCCGGGCGAGCTGCTCGATCGCAGGCAGGTCCTGGACCAGGCATTGCCGACGGCCGAGGCGGATCACACCCACCGCCATGGCGACGCTCGTCATCAGCACGAGGCCCTCCGGCACCATCGGCACGAGCGCGGCGACCAGCCCCCGTACCGCGCTGCGCCAGTCCTGTGCATGCCCCCAGATCTGGTTGATGATCGTGAGCACGCCCACCGGGATCAGCGCCCAGGTCACGTACTTGAGGATCTGGTCGATCCCGGCGCGCAGCTGCGAGGAGGGCTTGCGGAACTCCGAGGCCTCCTTGGCGAGCCGCGCGGCGTATGCGTGCTCCCCGACGGCCGTCGCGCGGAAGCTCGCGGATCCCGCGGCGACGAAACTGCCCGACTTGAGCTCGTATCCGGCTCCGGCGAGAACCGGCTCCGACTCCCCCGTGAGCAGTGACTCGTCCACTTCGAAGCCCGTCGCATCGAGCACTTCGCCGTCCACCGGGATCTGATCTCCCGCGGCGACGAGCACGACATCGTCGAGCACGAGGTGCTCCACATCGATCTCCGAGACACCCTCGGCCCGCTCCACACGGGCCGGAGCCTTGCTCAGCAGCGCGAGCCGGTCCAGCGTGCGCTTCGCCCGGATCTCCTGCACCATGCCGACCACGCTGTTGACGATGATGAGCAGTCCGAACAGTCCGTCGATGAGGTAGCCGGTGCCCAGGATCAGCAGGAACATCACCAGGTAGATGCCGTTCACGCGGGTGAAGGCGTTCGCCCGGAAGATCTCTCCGAAGCTGCGGCTCGTGCGCGAGTCGATGACGTTGCTCTCGCCGCGGGACATCCTCTCGGCCACCTGTGTGGCGGTCAGCGGAGCACGGGTGATCATCCGCTCACGCTAACAGCGGACGCCCTCTCCTGGCGCAGGGCAGGCAGATAGCAGGCCGCGCCGAGGATGCTGAACGCCCCGGCGACGATCGTCGCGGTCGCCGCCGACGTCGCTCCGGCGAACGCGGTCAGCACCAGCAGCCCGATGCTGTAGGCCCCGCCGGAGACCATGGAGTTCAACGAGAGCACCGTGGCCCGGGTGGACCGATCCGCCTCGCGGTGCAGGAGAGCTGCGTGCATGGGGCCGGCGGCGCCGTGCGCGAGATAGGTGAGTCCGTAGCCGATGAGCAGGCCGACCATCCCCGAGGAGAGCCCCATGAGGACGACGAAGGCTCCGTTCAGGATCCGGCTCAGGATCGCCGTCCAGGCCACTCCGATCACGCCGCTCAGCCTGCTGGCGAGCAGGGATCCGACGGCGAACAAGCCCCACGCGGCGGCCGATGCCGGCCCGAACACCGCGGCGGCCGCCGCTTCTCCGCCGAGCAGGTCCTCCAGCTGCACCGGGGTGAGCGTCTCGAAGGCGATCATCGCGACCGACCAGAACACCTCGACGAGCACGAGACCCGCCAGCACCCGGGAGCGCACCGCGCGGCGCAGCCCGTCCGCGATCGTCCGCGGGGCCTGCCGCGCGGCGTGCGCCATGGCCGGGAGCACCCGCATCGTTTCAGCCCCCTCCTGAGGGGGCTCCCGGACCAGCGCGATGACGAGGACCGTGTAGGCCGCGTACAGTCCGATCGCCACGACCAGCGGCAGCACGAGCGCGGACAGTCCGGCGAGCGGGTGCCACGCCACCAGGAGGCCGCCGACCAGCGCACCGCCGGCGATCGCGACGCCGAGCACGGTGGCGGCGCGTGCGAGGGGGCGCGCCACCTCGGCGTGCGGATCGTGCTCGTGCACGGCATCGACGAACCAGGCCTCCAGCGCCCCGGAGTCGAGCACGCGGAACACGCCCTGCAGAAGCAGCGACACGGCGAACAGCGCGAACGAGTCGGCGAGCAGGAACAGCACGGCGGCCACCACCGCGAGCACTCCGGACGCGGCGAGCACCGGGCGACGGCCGAGCGTGTCGGCGAGGGCGCCGGTGGGCAGTTCCAGCGCGAGCGCCACGAAACCCTGGATGGCGAGGATGGATCCGATCTCGGCGATCGACAGGCCGCGCTCGAGCGGCAGCAGCACCGTCACCCCGAGCGTCACGCCGACCGGGAGYCAGCGCAGCGCCGAGAGGAGGAGCAGACGCCGCTGCGCCGCGGCGATCGCGATTCCGGCCGCGGCGCCCACGACGCCGGCAGTCACGACTCCTCCGGCGGGTCGAGGTCGATCGGCGTGGACTGCACGACGACGTGCACCCGTCGCGACGCCCGGTCGCCCTCCCCGATGCGACGGTACTTCTCGGCCAGCGCCTCGAACTCGGCGTGGAACTCCGCGAGCTGATCCGGCGTCACCGTGAGCAGCACGTCCTCCAGTCCGAGGCGGTCGACCCACGCTGCGGGCCACGAGCCCTCAGCGTCGAGCCAGCGCTCGGCACGCGCGGCGAACTGCCGCACGTAGTCGCGGCGCAGCCAGCCCAACGCGGCCTGCGCGTCCTCGCCGTCGGCGAAGTCGGAGTTGCTCCAGGAGTGGTAGTCGGTGCTGGCTCGCCAGATCCGTCGCTTCCCGGCGCCATCGCCGGTGTCGGCGACGAGACCGACGTCCTCCAGGGCGCGGAGGTGATAGCTCGTCGCTCCCGTGTTCGTGCTCAGCGCCGCAGCGAGCTCGGTCGCGGTCGCGGGGCCGTGCACGCGCAGCTCACCGAGGAGGCGGGAGCGCAGAGGATGGGCGAGCACACGCACCGCGCGTTCGTCGAGGCGCATGCCGACGGGGTGTTCCGGAGTGTCCATGCTCTCATGCTTGCACGCACAGAATCTGTGCACAAGTATTATGCACGGATTCCATACGCACCTCGGATCCGCGAGACTGCATCTGTGCGACGAGACTGCGTGGCAGAACTGCAGTCTCGTGACTCAGATGCAGTCTCGCTGTCAGTAACGACCGGGTCGGTCAGCGGTGCCCCGTCTTCGCCGCGAGCGCACGGGGGCCGAGCTCGTGCAGCACGCCGTCGTGCAGATCCAGCACCCGGTCCGCGCGGGTGAGCATGGCGGCATCGTGCGTCGCCACGATCGCGGCGGTGCCGCGCTCGTGCACGAGGCCCGCGATGAGATCCATGATCTGCGCCCCGGTCTCGCTGTCCAGCTGCGCGGTGGGCTCATCCGCGATCAGCACTGCCGGATCCATCACCAGTGCGCGGGCGATCCCGACGCGCTGCTGCTGCCCGCCGGAGAGTTCGGCCGGGCGCTGCCGTGCGTGATCCGCCAGTCCCACCGCCTCCAGCGCCCGGGCGACGCGCTGCTCGCGCTCGGCCACGGGCGTGCGGCGGATCCGCAGCGGAACCTCGACGTTCTCCGCTGCGGAGAGCACCGGCAGCAGACCCGCGGTCTGGAAGATCGAGGCGATCCGCTCCCCCAGCACGTGGCTCGCGTCGCCGGCGCTGAGATCGTGCTCATCCAGCAGCACCCGTCCGCTGGTCGGCCGGTCCAGGCCGCCGAGCATCGTCAGCAGCGTGGTCTTGCCGGATCCGGAGCGCCCGGTGATCACGACGAGCTCCCCCGCCGAGACCGTCAGATCGACGTCGCGGACGGCGGTGACATCGCCGCCGGGCGCGGGGAACACCCGAGTCAGCCCTTCCGCGCGCAGCACCTCGGTCATGACTGCTCCTCCTGCGGGGACGCCGCACTCGGCGCCACCCGCACGTGGTCGGGCTCCAGCGTCAGGCGCACACGGTCGCGCAGGTCCAGCGCACTCACGAACTCGCCGGGCAGCTGCATGCGGCCGGCCCGGTCGAGCACCGCGAACTCCTGCGCGGTGCGGACCTCGCGCCCCTCGTCGTCGGTGTGGGTGCTGCGCAGCGTCTCGGTCGAGGTCCGGCCGTCGCGGATCCGCACGGTCCGGTCGACGTGCTCGGACACCGCGGCGTCGTGGGTCACGATGAGCGTCGTGACGCCGTGCTCGGTGTTGACGGCCTGCATCGCGGCGAGCACATCGGCGCTGGTGCGCTCGTCCAGCTCGCCGGTGGGTTCGTCGGCGAGCAGCACGCGTGGTTCGTTCGCGAGCGCGACGGCGATCGCGACGCGCTGCTTCTGGCCCCCACTCAGCTGTGCAGGCCGCTGGTCGGCCACTTCTGCGACGTCGAGAAGCTCCAGCAGCGCCTGCGCGCGACCGGCGCGCTCCCCCGCGGGCACGGTGCGGGCGACGCCGTGCGCCAACGCGATGTTCTCCCGCGCTGTCAGATACGGAACCAGATTGCGCCCGGACTGCTGCCAGACGAAGCCGACGCTGCGACGGCGATAGCGCAGTCGCTCCGCGGCGCGCATCGTCACCAGGTCGTGCCCGGCCACGCGGGCGCTGCCGGCGGTCGGCGCGTCGAGCCCGGCGAGGATGCCGAGCAGCGTGGACTTGCCGGATCCGGAGGCGCCGACGAGGGCGACCATCTCCCCGGCCCCCACGCGCAGGTCCAGGCCCTGCAGCGCCTGCACTTCCACGCCCTTGGCGGTGAAGATGCGCACCAGTCCCTCGCATGCGATGTCGACATCGGTCATCGCCAGCTCCCTCTCCGTGCGGTCATGATCCCTCGTCCCTCGTCGCCGTGGCGTCCTTCTCCTCGGCCGTCATCCGTCATCCCTCGTCATCCGCGACCCTGATCGCATCCGCGCTGCGCAGCCGCATCGCCGCAGCCGTCGCCAGGAGCACGGCCACCGCGGTGACCGCCGCGAAGCCGAGCACCGTCGCGGCCAGCCAGGTCACGGGGAGGCTGAGCGCGGGGGCGTTCTGCCCTCCCGTGAAACCACGCAGGTCCAGCGCCCCGACCACGAGCCACGACATCGCGAGGCCGCAGACGACGCCCACGGGAAGAGCCACGACGAGCGCCGGCCCCACCTCCCAGGCCACGAGCGGCAGCTCCGCCCGCCGCGGATACCCGACGGCGCGCAGCAGCGCGAGCAGCCGGGCGCGCGGCGTGGATCCGAGCAGGAGTGTCTGCATGATGGCGAAGACGAGCAGAATCGCCACGATCGCCGTCGCGACGAACAGCGCGACGCGCAGCGCGGACGACGCCGGATCCGAGGCCGCTTGCGCGATGATCTGCTCGGCCGTCGTGGCGGTGGCTGTCGCGCCGAGCCGCGCCGTCAGCGCTTTCGCGACCGCACGCGGGTCGTGGCCGGGCGCCACGGAGGCGAACAGTCTCGTGACCAGGGGCGAGGYGACGCCGAGCCTGTCGATGTTCGCACGGTCGACGATCACCCACTTCTCCGCGCTCCCGAACGGCGTCGGCTGCGCGGTGCGCGCGACGACCTGCACCGCGTGCCCGTTCACCGTGAGCGCGTCGCCGAACTGCGCGAGCAGCTGCTCCGAGGCGACGACCGGCACGGATCCACCCGATGCCGACGCCAGCGACGCGGGCAGCGGCAGGGCGCCGTCGGAGCCCCGCTGCACTCGCGCGAAGGCATCCCGGTCGACCGCATAGACGCGCACCCGGTCGGAAGCACCGGACGAGGCGCCCTGACCGATCTCGTCGGCGTCCAGCGTCGCGACCGCCTCGACGCCGGGGATCTTCCGTGCGGCCTCGATCTGCGCGTCCTCGAAGTACGGCATCGACACGGCCACGTCCGCGCCGGTGGCGTCCCGCGCCGTGCGGCTGATGCCGTCCGAGACGGTCGCCGCGAACGACACCGAGAAGACCGCCACCGCGATGCCGATCACGGCGGCGAGCGCCGGCGCGGTGCGCAGCGCGGCATCGCGCAGAGCCCGGGCCGGGCCCAGAAGAGCGATCAGCCCGGTGCGGCGCCCGGCGGCGCGGTGCAGCCCGTCCAGCAGCAGCGGGAGCAGCCTCAGCACCACCACCGTGCCCACCGCGCCGATCAGCACCGGCATYGCGAGCAGCACCGGATCCGCCCGGACCGCCTCGCCACGGCTCAGGAGGAGGACGGCGAACGCGACGGCGAGCACCACGACGACGGCTTCTGCGAGCATGCGCCGCCACGGCCGCGCCCGCTGTCCACTCCCGTCACGGCGTTCAGCACGGCGCAGGTCCGCGATGACGGTGAGCGGCACGGTGCAGGCCGGGACGAGCACCAGCACCGCTGCCACCAGCCAGGCCAGAGCGTGCGGTCCCTGCGGCGACAGCGCCGCCCCGACCGCCAGCCCGATTCCCGCGCCGAGCGCCCCGAGCACGAGCGCCTCCCCGCCGAGGACCGCGGACAGTTGCGACAACGACGCGCCCCGGGCGCGGGCGAGCGCGGCGGCCCGCCAGCGACGCAGTGCCAGCTGCCGTCCGGCAAGGCTCAGCACCACCGCAGCCACCGCGAGAGGACCCACGGCAGCGACCGCGACGACCGCATCGAGCGCATCAGCCCTCGCCACTCCGCGATCGAGCGCATCCGCCACCGGGGTGACGTAGACCAACCCGCGGTCGTAGAACGAGCCCACCGCCCCGACGTGTATCGGGTTCGCCAGGAAAAGTCGCAGCTGCGCGCCGACCTTCGCGGCGCTGCCCGAATCAATCGCCTCCTTGTGCACGGGGATCCAGGAGAAGGTGGAGGTCTCCGCACGCAGTTCGCCGAGCATCCCCGCCTCGTCCGGTGCCATGAAGCCGACGGTCTGCAGGATGATGTCGCCGTCCGACGTGTATTTGATGGCGGGCTCGACCGAGCCGACCAACATCTTCCAGTCGAGCTCGTCACTGCCGTTCGGTGCCACCAGGCCGGTCAGCCGCACGACGAGATCCTGCCGGTGCCGGGTCTCGCCGACTTTCCAGTCCAGCGCCCGGGCCGCTTGCGCCGTGAGCACCACTTCGATCCCCTCTGCCGGATCCGTGCTCTTCGGGTACTCGCCCTGCACGAGCACGCTGCGCCGCGCGAGCCCCGGATCCATGACGAGCTGCACCAGGTTCTTCGGAACGGCCCGGTCGGCGAAGAGGCCGGTCGCGCCGAAGGCGCCGATCATCCGAGGAGCGCCGAGAACGCTCCGCAGCGGCTCGGGCTGCCTGTCCCGGGCCGTTGCGACGACGCCCAGGGGCCCTGACCACGCATCGACTGTCGACGTCCCCTCCAGGCCGGCGATGCCGGAGTACGCCGCAGTGAGGGATCGACCCACGTCGGGGATCCCGTCGATCTGGTGCTGCACCGTCGCGGTGCGGGCCTGGTCGATGAGCGCGGGCACCAGCACGCCCACGAACGTCAGCGCGGCGATCGCGAGCACGAGGAAAGCGGAGAGCAGCGGCGCAGTGAGCACGGTGCGCAGGATCACCGTGGGCGCGGCGGGATGGCGCGTCATGAGCCGCTCCCCCACATGACCGGCAGCACCACGGCCACGACGGCGAGCCCCGCCGCCACGCCGCCGAGCGCGCCGAAGATAGCGATGCCCGTCACCTCGGCGAACCTCGCGGACCGCTGTCGTACGGTGCTGAGCCCGAGGGCGCGCAGCGCGGTGCGCTCCTCCGTGCGGCGGGACCGATCCGCGGCGACGGCCGAGAGGAAGCCGAGCAGGCCCAGGAGGGCGGCGGCCGCAGATCCCAGGGCGAGCAGGATCGCGGACGACCCCGTGATCGGAGCGTCGCTCACCGCGGCGGGGGTGAGGATCCGCAACGGGGTCTTCGCCCGGGAGCGGATCGTCGCGGCCACGGATGACGGATCCGAGGTCGCGACCCACAGCTCGTTGGCGGGCAGCCCCTCGGCCATCGACGTGGCGGCGGTGCGGTCCGCGAGGATCCCGGGGCCGGATCCGACGCCCGCGATCGTCGGAACGATCGCGGAAACCTCAGCCTCCAGGCGCGCACCCTCGGGTCGCAGCGTGATCGCGAACCGCGTCCCCTGCGCGGCGCCGAGCCGCTGCGCGAGAGCCGTGGTGATCGCCACGGGCAGGCGGCCACCGGATCCGGCCGTGAGCGCCGCCCGGTCCGCCGCGGGCAGCGCCACGGCCGACGGGTCGACGGCGACGAATGCCACGGTGTCCGCACCGACCTCCGCGTCCCGACTCAGCACCTCGGCGGCAACGGTGACCGTCGGCAGCGCGGCGGTCTCCGCTGCGGTGAGCGGCACCGTCTGCTGTGCACCGACGGACGCACGGACATCCAGCCCGAGCGCGGCCCGGACGGCCGAGTGGTCGACAGCGGCGGCGAGCGGGCCCACGCCGACCGCCATCGTCGCGGATCCCGCGGCGAGGGCAAGGCACAGGATCGCGACCGCCGCGATACCCGCCCGCCGCGCGATCTGGCGCAGCGGCAGCACGGGCATGATGCCGCGACCCCGGCGGGCGACGCGTTCGGCGATCGCTGCGACGAGCACGGCGAGCGCCGGGACGAGCAGGCCGAGTGCGAGCAGCGATGCGGCACCGGCGGCCGATGCGACCGGATCCGCGGTGCCGTCGTCCGCGACCACGCCGCCCCGCGTGAAGAGCTGCCAGAGCGCGAACCCCGCCAGAGCCGTGACGACCAGCGCCGGCAGCAGGAGTCCCAGCACGATCCCCCGACCGGCATCGGAGCGTGCCACCGCCGCCGGCGCGGACGCACGTACGGCGGTGAAGGCGGCGGCACCGGCGGCGATCAGGACGGTGAGCGCGGCGGCCACGATCGTCGAGGCGCCAGGGACTCCTGCGGGGAGCAGGGCGACCAGCGCGAGGACGGCGCCGATGCCCGTCGCCGCCGTGGCCTCACCGGCAGCCGCAGCGGCGACGCYGGTGGCTGCGGCGCCGCGCGCGCGGATCAGACGCAGTTCTTCCCGGCGGGCTCCCGCCAGTGCGGTCAGGATCACGGCGATCGCGATCGCCCCGAGCGCCACGATGATCGCAGTGGGCACCGCCATCATGCCGCGGGCGACCGCGACCGCCCGGGTCTGGCGGTCCAGCAGGTCGCCGAGCGCGCCCTCGACCGCGGTGTTGGAACTGTTGTCCGCGTCGACCTCGGCGGGAAGCTGTACCAGCCGGGCCAGGCCCGCGCGGTATCCGTCCAGCCTGTCGGCGGTCAGTGAGGTCGGCTGGACGGTCCAGGTGATTGTCGGCGTGGTCCACAGCCGTGCCATGTCGTCCGCAGTGATCAGCACCGGCCCTGCCGCGCCTTCGGAATCACCGGAACCCACCGCGGGGTCTCCCGCCCAGGTCGGATCGGCGGGATCCTTCGCCGTCCAGGTGCCGACCACGGTGACGTCGACGATGCCCCCGGACGCATCCGGACCGAGCGGGATCCGATCGCCGATCCGCCACCCGCGCGTCTCCGCGGCGGCCGCCAGCACGGCCGCCTCGCCGGAGCGTCTCGGCCACTCGCCGTCGACGAGCTCGCCGCGATCGGCGATGCCCTCCCCGCCGATCGCCTGCACCGCATCGGGGTTGCCGACCGAGATCTCGCTCACGGCCATCCGGCTGACCGCGATCGGGGTGCCGGCGAACGCCTTCGTGATCGCCGCTCGCACAGCGCGGTCCTGCGCGTCAGGATCCTCCGCACGCAGCGCCGTGACCTTCGTGACGCGCGTTCCCGGTTCGGCGTGTTCCGCAACCTGGCGCGCACCGTCGCCCACGAGCCGGACCGACAGCGCCTCGGTCGCCCCGACGCCGAGCACGACGAGTCCGGCGGCGAGCAGCACGAGCACGAGTCGCGCGGTCTGCTGCCGCGCCCGCCTCACCGCAAACGTCATCGTCCTCGCCTGTGTCACCGACCGCCGCGCGCGCTCGTCGCGGGATCGTTATCGATCCGAACGAAACACACTTCCCCATCCTGGAGGCAGCGCTGCGACCGCGCAACGGTGTTCTCCGCTGCGACCGGGCGCAGCACGCACACGCGCGTTCAGGCCTCGCGCGCCGCGATCTCCTCCGGTTGCGGCACACCGTTCGCGGCCGCGGGCAGCCGCCGCTCGAGCGCGATCGTCAGAGCGCAGATCAGCAGGGAACCCGCCACCATCGCCACGATGAACCAGATCTGACGCCCCTCGCCGAGCAGCATGCCGGCCGCGATCGGTCCGGCGATCGCCCCGCCCTGGAAAGCCGCGGCGTTGATCGCGTTGTATCGCCCGCGGCTGCGGTCGGAGGCCAGATCGTTGCAGATCGCGGGCACCGTGGGCTGCAGCATGGTCTCTCCGAAGGCGAAGACGCCCATGAACAGCAGCACGCCGATCGCTGAGACCAGAGTCTTCGGCAGCAAGCCGGTGAGCCCCAGCAGCACCCAGGAGAACCCCCAGACCAGGGTCATCACCTGCATCACGCGGGTGCGTCGGTGTCCGGCGATGAGCTTCAGGACGGCGAACTGCAGAAGCACGATGACGGCGGTGTTGACCGCGAATGCGAAGCCGATGACCTGCGTCGAGACGCCGGACACCTGGCGGGCGAAGGCCGGGAACCCGCCCTCCATCTGCCCGTAGCCGATGAACACCGCGAGGAAGGTCAGCAGTGTGAGCCAGAGCACCGCCGGACGGCGCAGGATCTGCCGGTACCCCTCCGCCGGCTCTTCGTGCTCGTCGCCGGGCTCGGCATGCGTGCGCACATGCCGCAGCGGCCCGAGCAGCAACGCCATCGGGATCAGCGAACTCGCGGCGTCGATCAGGAAGATCGCCACGAACGTCTCGGGCCGGTGCACGTCGACGAAGAAGCCGCCGAGGATCCCGCCCACGCCGATGCCGAGATTGATCAGGGCGAAGTTCACGCCGAAGTACTGCTGGCGCAGCTCACCGGCGACGATCGTGGCGATCAGCGCATTGAACCCGGGCCATGAGACGCCGAAGTTCACTCCCATCAGCACGAGCGCTATCGCCGCCACGACCGGCGATGTCGCGAACGCGAGAAGGGTGCAGCCCGCGATCATCGACGCGAGGCCCGCCAGCAGGATCCGCCGGGCGCCGTAGCGATCGATCAGGGTGCCGGCGGGTGCGGTGACCACCAGCCCCGTCACGGCGATGACGCTCATCAGCGCACCGGAGACGCCCAGGTCGAACCCGCGCACCTCGTGCAGATAGATGATCGTGAAGGGGAGGGTCAGCCCGCGGCCCAGCGTCTGGATCGCGACGGTCGACAGCAGCCAGCGCCCGGTCGTGGGCAGCGCTGTCCAGAAGGTTCTCATTCCGGTCACCCGCCAAGTCTGCCGGGTGCCTCGGACATCACTCCGCGCGGACGGCGATCCTGGCCAGCGCCTGCGCCAGATCGCCGATGAGATCCTCCGGATCCTCCAGCCCGATCGAGAGCCGAACGATGTCGGCACCGGGACGAGCCTCCGCCGCGACCGGCCGGTGCGTGAGCGCCGCCGGGTGCTGCACGAGGGAGTCGACGCCGCCGAGCGACACCGCGTGCGTGAACAGCCGTACGCAACCGGTGAGGGCCTCGGCGGCGTCATAGCCGTCCCGCAGTCGCACGGCGATCATGGCGCCCCCGCCGCGCATCTGCCGCGGGATGAGACCGCGCTCGTCGCCGATGCCGGGGTAGAACACCTCGGCCACGGCSKSRTGYTCGGCSAGCCACGCSACGACGCGCTCGGCRGARCGCTGCTGCCGTTCCATSCGCACSGGCAGCGTCGCGAGMCCGCGGTGCAGCAGGTASGCRCCGAGCGGRTGCAGCAGCGCACCGGTGATCGCACGGACGCGACGCAGCGCCCGCGCGGTCTCCTCCGAGCACGCGATGACGCCGGCGATCACATCGCCGTGCCCGCCGATGTACTTCGTCGCGCTGTGCAAGGACATGGCGGCGCCGAGATCCAGGGGGTTCTGCAGCAGCGGGGTCGCGAACGTGTTGTCGACGACCACGGGCACATCACCCGCCTGTGCGACGACCGCGGCGATGTCGACCAGGTCCAGGGTGGGGTTGCCCGGCGTCTCGACGACCACGAGGCCCGTGTCGGAGCGAAGGTGCGCGTGCACCTCGTGCTCGGCGCAGAACGTGGTCTCGGCGCCGAGGAGCCCGGAGTCGAGCAGGTGATCGGTGCCGCCGTAGAGCGGACGGACCGCGACGATGTGGTGCTTGCCGGCCGCCATGGTGTGCGACAGGATCGCCGCCGTCATCGCGGCCATGCCGCTGGAGAACGCGACGGCCGCCTCGGCGTGCTCGAGCTCCGCGAGGCCCTCCTCGAAGCGCGCGACCGTCGGGTTCCACAGCCGCGCATAGACGTTGCCGCCGTCCGGCAGCGGCTGCCCGCCGGTCGCCATCGACTCGTAGGAGTCGCCGCCGTGCGCGATATCCGGCAGCGGGTTGGTCGAGGAGAGGTCGATCGGCGCGGCGTGCACGCCGAGGGCGGCGAGGTCTGCCCGGCCGGCGTGCACCGCGACGGTCTCGGGACGCAGGGGCATGTCACGCAGGGAATCGTCGTCGCTCATGCACACAGGATCCCTCCACGCACAGCAAACTGCTATCTGCGTTGCTGCACGGATCCGCAGATGATGTCAGTCTTGTGTTCAACACAACAAACGGGCGATACGAGGAGTGGATCTTGAGCACGGAGCAGCACGGCGTCGACGGCCTCGATCTGCGCATACTCGCCGCCCTGTCCGAGCACCCCGACGCCCCGATCAAGCAGCTCGCGGCCGCGCTGGGGATCCCCGCCTCCACCTGTGCATTCCGGCTGCGCTCGTTGCGCACGCGGGGTGTGATCCTCGGGCTGCGCCTGCAACTGGATCCTGCCGCGCTCGGCCGCCCGGTGCAGGCCGTGATCCGGGTGCGGCTGGGCAACCACAGCAAGACCGGTGTGGAGGCGCTGTTCGACGCACTGGAGACGACCGAGGGCGTGCTGCAGGTGTTCCACATCGCGGGTGCCGACGACTTCCTCGTGCACGTCGCCGTCGCCGATGCGGCCGCGCTCCGCGACATCGTGCTGGAGCGCATCACGGTGCACGACGTCGTCCGCGCCACCGAGACGCAGCTCGTGTTCGAACGCCGCGACGGCTCGGGGCTCGCCGCGCCGCGCTGACAGCCCGGCTGTACAACGTCGCGGAGGTTGGGCACTCTGAAGGGGTGGCCGCCCGCCACCGCGCGGATCCGGCACGAACCGCGCGATCATCGCAGAGAGAGCAGCGTATGACCGCCTCTGACAACGCCCCCGCCGGCACCATCGCTCCCCCGTCTGCACCGCGCGAGACGCCGCGCTGGATCCGCGCTGTGCTGACGTATCTGCTGCGCAATCCGTTCAGCGCGGCGCTGGCCCTGGTCGTGCTGGCCGCCGGATTCGTCACGGGGACGTTCCTCGGACGGTTCCCGCAGGAGTTCGCCGCATCGGTGAGCACCACGATCGAGGACGGCGACTGGTGGACCCCGCTCACCGCGCTGCTGTTCGGAGACTCGGTGATCGGCGGGGTGCTCGCGATCCTGCTGATCCTGACCGCCGGCGCGTACGCGGAGCGCAAGCTCGGCAGCGTCCGCGCCGCGTGGACCTTCTTCTTGACCGGCGTCCTCGCGATGGTCATCGGCCTGGGCGGCCAGTGGCTGCTGGTCTCGTGGGGCTCGCAATGGGGCCTGCTCGCCAGCTACGACGCCGTTGCGGATCCGACGATCGGCACCGTCGGCATGCTGATGGCGGCGAGCGCCCTCGCCCCGGCGCTGTGGCAGCGCCGCATCCGCGTCGTCGGCTTCACTCTGCTGATGATGTTCGCGCTGTACGCCGCGGACAGCGACAGCGTGTTCCGGCTCATCTCCGGGGCGCTCGGGCTGCTCCTCGGCCTCGTGCTGGCGCGCGGCGCGATACGGCCGACCTGGCATCGCAGCTCCCATCGCGAGGTGCGCACCCTGGTCGCGGCCATTGTCGGCGCCACGGGACTCGGGCCGTTCATCGTGCTGATCTCGGGCGCCTGGTACTCGCCGCTCGGGCTCGTGGTCTCGGGATTCTCCCCGATCGAGGCCGCCACCATGCCCAAGTCCTGCGTCGATGACTTCACCGCCGACTGCGTGCGCCAGGCCGACGCGATCCTCAACTCGGGCCCAGGGCCGTTCCTGGTGAGCCTCGTCCCACTGGTGCTCACGCTGGTCGCCGCCTGGGGGCTGCGCACGGGCCGCCGCGCCGCGTGGATCATGGCGCTGGCGGTCAACGCCGTGATCGCCCTGCTGACGGCCACGTCGGTGGGCATCAACGACCTGCTCGACGACAAGCTCCGCGGCGCCCTGCTCATCGAGGACGGGATCGCGATGGTCCTGGCCGTCCTCGTCCCGATCGGCGTGATCGCCCTGCTGCTGTTCACCCGGCGGCACTTCCGCGTCGCCGCGCCTCCCGCCGCCGTGCGACACTTCATCCTCACCGTGGTCGGTGCGTTCGCTGTGTTCGCCGGGCTCTATCTCGCCATCGGGCTGATCGACGGCGACAACTACCTGGACGGCCAGCCGTCGGTGGGCGAGCTGCTCGCCGACATGGTGCGTCCCTTCGTCTCCAGCGGGCTGCTACCCGCCATCTCCGATGCAGGGATACCGATCGACGGCGCAGCGCTGTTCGTCTACCAGTGGGTGGGCGTGCCGTTCTGGATCGTCTTCATCGTCGCCAGCGTGCGGCTGTTCCGCGCCACCCAGGTGGACCGCGCCGTCGTCGAGGAGGCGCGGTTCCGAGCGCTGCTGCGCGAAGGGGGCGGCGGCACCCTCGGATTCATGGGCACCTGGGCCGGCAACAGCTACTGGTTCACCGCCGACGGTCGGGGTGCCGTCGCATACCGCGTCATCCGCAAGGTCGCCCTGACGGTGTCGGATCCGGTGTGCGCCGAGGGAGCCGAGCGTGAGACCGTCGAGGCCTTCATCGCCTACTGCGAGTCCCAGGGCTGGTCGGCGTGCTTCTACAGCTTCCACGAGCGCTACCTGCCGATCTTCCAGTCCTTCGGCTGGCAGTACATGTCCGTCGGCGAGGAGACCGTGATCGACCTGCCGGGCTTCGAGCTCGCCGGCAAGGCGTGGCAGAAGGTGCGCCAGCCGCTGAACCGCGGCGAACGCGAGGGCATCACSACGCTSTGGTCGACGTGGMACGACCTGCCGACCCGYTAYTCSMGRGAGATCACCGCSGTCAGYGAGGAGTGGGTCGCSCACAAGAAGCTSCCSGAGATGGGCTTCACCCTCGGCGGCATGGAGGAGCTCAAGGACTCCGATGTCGGCATCTTCCTCGCCCTCAACAAGGACGGCGGGATCGAGGCCACCACGAGCTGGCTGCCGAGCTGGACGGACGGGAAGGTCACCGGCTGGACCATCGACTTCATGCGCCGCAGCGACGGATCCATGCCCGGCATCATGGAGTTCATCATCGCCTCGGCGGCCCTGCATATGAAGGAGCAGGGCGCACAGACACTCAGCCTGTCCGGTGCACCGCTGGCCACCAAGCCCGGCGAGCAGGCCCCGGATCCGACCATCATGACCCGCCTGCTCGGCTGGCTCGGAGAGATGCTCGAGCCCGCCTACGGGTTCACGTCGCTGTTCCGGTTCAAGAGCAAGTTCAACCCGCGCTACGAGACCATCTACATGGCCTATGCGGATCCGGCCAAGCTCGCGGCCATCGGACTCGCGATCGGCGAGGCCTACCTYCCSGAGGCCACGCCGAAGGAGTAYCTGGCGCTCGYGCAGACCMTCACCAACCGCGGCGGCGGGCGCTGACGACGTGCTCCGATCGCGCCACGCCGAGACGGCGTTTGACGGCCAATGTATGGAACTCTCAGGAACGATCCGTATTATTACGGAGTTGTAACACCCCTCCGTTCCCCCCGATGGCGGAGACGTCACACCCTCCGCTGCCCGAGGAGCACATCATCAGTTCGCGAGCCCCCGAAACCGCGCACCCCTCTGCCCGCACGACAGAAGCCCCGTCCGCGACCGTCGGCACCACCGCGCCCCGTTCGCGCCGGGAGATGAGGGAGGCCGCCGCACAGGCGACCACGTCCGCGCAGATCTCTGCACCCGCCGGCACCTCGAGCGCCCCGRCCGAGCCGGCCCCGCAGCCGCTGTTCGACCCGACTGCGCCCCAGGCGCGCGTGCCCGCACCTCCGCAGGCCCCCGAGCCGGCGACCCGCTCCGCGGCCCCCGCGCACATCGTCCCAGCCGGCAAGCGTCCCCGCCGTGGCGCCAAGAACATCGGGCGCAGCACCGGCGCCGCCCTCGCGATCTCGGCGCTCGTCGTCGGCACCGCGCTGCCCGCCCTCGGCATGGTGCATGCGGGTGACGCCAAGCCTGCCAACAGCGCATCCGCCGACATCCGCGCACAGTCGTTCACGGCCGCAGGCGATGTGCTTCCCGATGTGCAGGTGCATGGCACGTTCACGGCGACCACGCCCTCCGAGCTCAGCGCGATGCAGGCGGCGACCGCCGCCGCCGAGCGCACCGGCGTCGCCTCGATCGCCAAGCCCGGTCAGGTCATCTACCCGATGGCCGCCGGCTCGTACACGTTGACCGATGGCTTCGGCGCGGCCCGCACCGGGCGCAGCCACATGGGCCAGGACTTCGCCGCCGGCATCGGCACCCCCATCTACGCCGTGGCCGACGGCTGCGTCACGCTCTCGTCCGAGAGCTACCAGGGCTACGGCGTGACGGTCGAGATCGCGCACCCGTCCCTGAGCGGCAGCAACGCCGTCTCCACGCTCTACGGGCACATGACCTACGGCAGCCGTGCGGTCCAGGCCGGCGAGTGCGTCACCGCGGGTCAGTTCATCGGCCGGGTCGGCGACACCGGCTGGACGGTCGGATCCTGCCTGCACTTCGAGGTGCACATCAACGACAGCGCCATCGACCCGCTCGCGTGGCTCCAGTCCAACGTCTTCTGATCCGACGTCGCACGCGAAGAGGCGCCCGCTCCGGCGGGGGCCTCTTCTCGTCTGCACCCCGGGCCGTGGCTCAGTGGTGCGCGTGCGGATCGACGAGCGGCAGATCTGCACCGACCCCATGATCGTGCGGATCCCCGTTCGTCGCGGCATCGGTCTGCGCCAAGCCCGGCATCGCGAGCGCAGCGACGAGGAGGGCCCCCACAGCTACCCCCGCCGCCCGCGACCGGGATGTCCGGACCGGATCCTCCCCCTTGCCGGTCCGGGCCACCCCCGCTTCCCGCATCCGCGCCGCCATCGCTCCCGAAGCGATGGCCAGCGCAGACGAGGTCCCCACCGCGATCACCGGTGCCCCTCCGACGAGGGCGACAGCCCCCATCAGCACCGCGATGATCGCGCCGACCGCTGCGGCTCTTCCCCCGCGGATCCGCCCGGCACGGAGCACGGCGACACCCCAGGCGATCTCCGCGGCTCCGACCACGAGCATCGGCGCCAGCAGCATGATGGCGTTCCCATCGCCGTATGCGCGGGCGACCGCGGCCCCGATCGCCAGGTGGATCAGACCCGCGCCCCAGGCGAGGAGCGCGGGCCAGCTGCGCAGCACGACGACCTCAGGCCATCGCCTCGCGGGACGCGCCGCGTTCGACGCCCAGCCCGACCGCGAGCAGCAGCAGCGCGCTCGCGAGGTGCAGGAAGTGATCGAACGTGTTCAGCGCGAGGATGTTCGCCGCGGTCCCCACGAGGAAGAAACCGACGATGCCGAGCAGCAGGTATGCCGCCCCCACGACGGTGTTGACGCCCTTCGCCGCACGCGTGGACGCGAGGCCCGCAGCGAGCAGTGCGGCGCCGATGAGCAGGTGGGCGACGTTGTGCAGCGGGTTGACCATGAAGATCCCGAGCAGCATTCCTCCCTGGGTCGCCAGGAAGGACACTCCTCCGGTCACGGCGAAGCCGAGTGCTCCGACGACGATGTAGACGGCGCCGAAGATGACGGCGATCAGACGGTTCGGTGACGAACGCATTGCTCCTCCTCGAGTGCGGCACGGTGCCGCTCACCCTCTGTTCGGAGCCGTCTGCGGATCGGATGGGACCGTCTTCGGAGCGTGCGGACCGACGACGGGGCGGAAACCGCGGGAGCCGCGTCCGCACGCCGATCGCCGCTCGCTTGAGCACGCCGCGAAACCGGATCCGCTCGTACGCGCAATGGGAGATTGTTAACGCGCGCGTTGTTGTCGTCGTCACCCGGGCATGGTTGCATCGGTCCTCATGACAGATGAAACACATCTCCACCGCCACGCCGACGCCCCGCAGCCCCGGTGGTGCTCCTGCGCCGTCCCCGATGACATCGAGCAGGAGCGACGCTCAGGGCTGAGCCGGCGCGGATTCCTGACCGGCGTCTCCGCGGCGAGCGCCCTCGCGGCGGCCGGCTGGGTCGCCACCAGCTCCGATTCGGCGTCCGCGGCTGCAGGCGGTGTCGGCAAGTCCGTGACCATCACGATCATGGGCTCCTCCGACATCCACTCGCATGCGGTCAACTGGGACTACTACAAGGACGCGGCGTACACCGACAAGGCCGGCAACGTCGTCGGCCTGTCCCGCGTCTCCAGCGTCGTCAACCAGATCCGCGCCGATCGCGGGCGGGACCGCACGCTGCTCTTCGACGCCGGCGACACCATCCAGGGCACCCCGCTGGGCTTCTACTACGCGACCATCGACCCGATCACCACGAGCGGCGCGATCCACCCCATGGCCGCGCAGATGAACGCGATCGGCTACGACGCGGTGGCCCTGGGCAACCACGAGTTCAACTACGGCCTCGACTTCCTCGACACGTGGATCTCGCAGATGAATGCGCCCGTGCTCGGCGCGAACGCCGTGCACGCGGGAACCACCGTGCCCGCGTACACGCCCTACACGATCAAGACGTTGCACCCGAAGGGCGCCAAGCCGATCCGGGTCGGCGTGCTCGGTCTGACCAACCCGGGAATCGTCATCTGGGACAAGGCAAACGTGAGCGGCAAGCTCGAGGTGCTGGACATCGTCGAGACCGCGAAGCGCTGGGTGCCCGTGATCCGCGACCAGGGCGTCGACGTGCTCGTCGTGAGCGTGCACTCCGGCGACAGCGGCACCTCGTCATACGGCGACGCGCTGCCCAACGAGAACGCCGCGGCACTGATCGCTGAGCAGGTGCCGGGTGTCGACGCGATCCTGTTCGGCCACGCGCACAAGGACATCCCGCAGCGGTTCGTGACCAACGCGACCACGGGACAGCAGGTCGTGCTCAGCGAGCCGATGTGCTGGGGCCAGCGCCTGAGCGTCTTCGACATCGAGCTGCAGCAGGTCAAGGGACAGTGGACCGTCGTCTCGAAGAAGGCCACGAACGTCAATACGAACACGGTTCAGGACGATCCTGCCGTCGTCGCGCTCATCCAGGCGCAGCACGACGCCGTGGTCGCCTATGTGAACAAGCCGGTCGCGACCTCGACCGAGGAGCTCTCCGCCGCGGAGTCCTGCTGGAAGGACACCGCGATCCTCGACTACGTCAACAGGGTGCAGGTCGACACCGTGACGAAGGCGATCGCCGGCACGCCCGAGGCCGCGCTGCCGGTCGTGTCGATCGCCGCTCCCTTCAACCGGCAGGCGACATTCCCCGCCGGGGAGGTCACGATCCGCGACGTCGCTGGCCTGTACATCTACGACAACACGCTCATGGCCTCGGTGCTCACGGGTGCGGAGATCAAGGACTACCTGGAGTACTCCGCGAAGTACTTCCAGCAGGTGGCCCCCGGCGCCCCCGTGGATCCGGCGAGCTGGACCAACGCGCTGAACACGCCCGACTACAACTACGACCAGTTCTCGGGCGTGGCATACGACGTCGACATCGCGCAGCCACAGGGATCCCGGATCCAGAACCTCTCCTGGAACGGCGCGCCCGTCGATCCGGCGCAGAAGTTCGTGGTCGCAGTTAACAACTACCGCCAGTCGGGCGGCGGCGGCTTCCCGCACATCGCGACGGCCCCGGTCGTCTACAACGCGCAGGTCGCGATCCGCGAGGCCATCGTGGCGTACGCCTCGGCGGCCGGCACGATCGACCCGAAGGACTTCCACGTCGTGAACTGGCAGCTCACGCGCGCGGGGACCCCGGTCTTCTGAGCGCTCACGACGCCCCTCCGTCCCGGTCCCGGGGCGGAGGGGCGTCGCCGTGCCACCTCTACTTCACAGTGGGCGGCGCGGGGATCGCGTAGCCGGACGGGGCGATGTTCGCGTCGAGCGACTTCTTCCATGCCCCGGACGAGATGTAGTCCTTGAGCGCGGTGCGCACGGTGTCGAGCCGGTCGTCGCCCTGCTTCAGGCCGACCCCGTAGCTCTCATCCGTGAAGCCCTTGCCGATCACGCGCAGCACGCCCTTGTATTCGGGCAGTGTCGCGAAGCCGGCGAGGATGAGGTCATCCGTCGACACCGCATCGACGGTGCCCGCCGCGAGGTCGCGCACGCACTCCGACCAGGACGGCACCTTCACCACCGTGATCTTCCCGCGGTAATGCGCGGTGAGGTAGTCGATCGAGGTCGTCCCCGCGGCCGCGCAGACCTTCTTGCCGTCGAGGGTCTCCGGACCGGTGATGGTGTCGTCATTGCGACGGATGAGCAGATCCTGATGCGCCACGAAGTACGGGCCCGCGAACGCGATCTCCTTCTCCCGGTCGGGGGTGATCGAGAACGTCGAGACCACCAGATCGACCTTGCCCGAGGTCAGTGCGCTCACCCGCTCGTCCTGATCGATGCGCTGCCAGGTGATGTTCTTCGTCGGTACGCCGAGCTTGCCGGCGACGTAGTTCGCGGTGTCGACGTCGAATCCCGCATACCCGGAGTCCGTCTTCAGGCTCACGCCGGGGAGGTCGTCCGCAATGCCGATCGTGAGGGAGYCGGATCCGGTCGCGCTGTTGTCCCCGGTGTTCTGCGGGGTCGCGGAGGAACAGCCGGCGACGAGCACCGCCGACACCGCGACGAGGCCTGCCGCGACGAGGCTGAGACGGCGCATGTCACCGTCCCCCTTCGCTCTTGTCCGAGCCGCCATCATGCGGGTTCTTGTCCGGCTCCTCGAGGTTGTCCCACTCGTGCATCTCGAYCTCGAYSGGMCCGATATCGATGCCCTCGTCCTCGTGGTCCTCATCCCGGTCGTGCACGTCGAACTGCACGGTGCCGAGGGCGGCGATCGACTCGGTGCGCGGGCCGGGCTCCCGAGGCGGATAGCGCAGACCGCTGTCAGTCCATTTGCTGAGCATCCGCCCGTCGGTGTGCGCGGCGACCTTCCCCTTTACGATCAGCCAGCCGAGCTCGAAGATCACGAGCAGCACGGGGATCCCCACGACGACCACGACGAAGCCGGTCTTGTGCCAGAAGTACGGGGAGGCCTGCCACCCCGAGATCGCCATGCCGACGATCACGAACACGAGGAACGCGAGGCCCAGGTAACTCGTCCACGGAGTGCCCGGTGCGCGGAACGTGCTCGCCGGCAGCACTCCCCTGTCGCTGAGTCTTCGCAGACGCAACTGACAGATGAAGATCGTGCCCCAGGTGAACACCACCGCGATCGAGGCCGCCTCCAGCGCGATCTCGAAAGCATCGGGGCTCACCGCGTTCAGGATGGATCCGAACACGTAGACGACGGCCGTCATCACGATCCCCGCCCAGGGGACGCCGGACTGGCTCATCTTCAGCGTGAAGCCCGGAGCCTGCTTCGCCATGCCGAGGCTGCGCAGCACCCGCCCGGTCGTGTACAGCCCCGAGTTCAGCGACGACATCGCCGCGACGATGAGGATCGCCTGGATCACGTTGGCCATCCAGGGGATGCCCATCCGCCCGAACACGGTCACGAACGGGCTGATGCCCGGAGTGAACTCGCTCGTCGGCAGGATGCAGACCAGCAGCAGCAGCGCGCCGCAGTAGAAGACGCCGATACGGACGATGACCGCGTTCACGGCCTTCGGCACCTCGCGCTTCGGATCCTCCATCTCGCCCGCCGCGATGCCGACCATCTCGATAGCGGCGTACGCGAAGACGACGCCCGACATCACGATGATCGGTCCGTACCAGGCGAAGCCGTCACCCGAGGGCCAGAATCCGCCGGGGTTGGACCAGAGGTTCTGGATCCCCGCGCGATGCCCTCCGACGTCGAAGCTGAACGCCACCACGACGATCCCGACGACGAGGAAGACGATGATCGCGGTGACCTTGAGCACGGAGGCCCAGAACTCGAACTCGCCGAACGCCTTCGCGGAGAGCAGGTTGACCACGAGCACCACGGCGAGCGCGATGAGCACCGTGGCCCAGGTGGGCATCTGCGGCCACCAGTACTGGATGTACAGGCCGACGGCGCTGAGCTCGGCGATGCCGGTGAGCGCCCAGTTCGTCCAGTACATCCAGCCCGTGTAGTACGCCGCCTTCTCGCCGAAGAACTCGCGCATCCACGACACGAAGGCGCCGGAGGTGGTGCGGTACAGCACGAGCTCGCCGAGCGCGCGCATGAGGAAGTAGGCGATCACGCCCACGAACGCGTAACTGAGCACGAGGGCGGGGCCGTTGCTGTGCAGCCGGGAAGCGGATCCCAGGAACAGGCCCGTGCCGATCGCACCGCCGATCGCGATCATCTGCACCTGTCGGCGGTTCAGGCTCTTCTTGTACCCGGCCTGCTCCGCATCGTGCTCCGCGCCGTGGTCTTCGGCGTGCGTGAGACTCCCGGCATCGGTCTGCGACATGCGATCCCCCTGTCGTTCACCCGTGGTCACCGGTGGGGCGGGTCGCAGGACGGCTCGGAGCATCGGTGCTGACGTGGTACCGAGGATGGCACGTTTTCTGGACCGAGGGCAACGGATCCCCGGCGCGTTCCGGTTCCGGTGCTCAGCCCTGCCGCTCGGCGATGTCCTTCATCGCACGCACGAGGCTGTCCCACATCCTCTTCGAGTGCAGGGCGGCCGCCTCATCGGGGTTGTTGTCCTGACTCAGCGTGAACTCGACCGGGCCGTCCCCCGCGATCGTCCAGGTCAGCGTGTGGTAGTTCTCCGGGATGTCGGGCTTCCCCGTGAGAGGGCTGAAGTGCGTGCAGACGAGACGCCGCCCCGGCTCGGCCTCCAGGATCACGCCCTTGTCCTCATAGGCGCGCCCCTCCCACTCCCCCTGCCAGCGGATCGGCGCCCCGACCGTCCAGTCCGTGACGACCGTCGTCCCGAACATGAACTCTCGGACCGCGTCCGGATCCGTCAGCACCTCCCACACGCGGTCGGGGGACGCATCGATCATGATGCTCGACGTGGCGACCTGGTCCTCGGACATGCTCGACTCCCGTTCGTTCGGCCCTCGCCCCATGATCCGCCGAAATCCGCGGCGCGTACAGGGGCGCAGCGCGAACCGACTCCGGCTCGGCGTCTCCCGCACGCGGCATGATGGGTGCAAGGATCCGGGCTCGGATCCTGCGGACGAGAGGGCTCAGCGCATGACAGGCGACGACATGCAGGACTGGGTGCAGGCGCGTGCCGAGGAGCTTCCCGGCGTCACCGTGGACCAGCCGTTCGGGCCCGAGGTCGACGTCTTCCGCGTGCGMGGACTGATGTTCATGGCGCTCTCKCCGTCCACCCGCACGGGCGTGACTCTCAAGTCCGCGCCGGAGGACGCCGAGGCCCTGCGTGCCACGTATCCCGCGATCATCCCCGGCTACCACATGAACAAGCGGCACTGGATCACGCTGCGCGCCGACGGCAGCCTCGAGCGGGGCCTCGTCGAGGAGCTCGTCACCGAGGCCTACCGTCTCGTGGTCGCGAAGCTCCCGCGGGCGCAGCGCCCAGTGGATCCTGAGGTCTTCGGGAGGGTGTGAACCAGAGGCCGGCCGCAACCTCGATCGCCGCGCGGAGGACGAGTCCTGTATCAGGAGCGGCGCCGCGTGCTCCTTGTCATCGCTGGATCCCAGCACGACGAGAATCAGGGTGATCAGGATGAACGAGCTGTTCCGCTTCATGGTGATGCGTCCGGCGGATCTGCCCGCCACGACCGATGTGCACACGCTCGACGCGCGAGCAGTCGACATCGGCGACGGCGCGCCCGCCCTCCGACGATCGGCGAAGGCGTTCCTCCAGTCCGACGTCGCGGTGCGTACGGTCACCGAGGACCCGCTGGGCATCGCGGCCCGCGCCGTCGCGGCCGCACTCGGGGTATCGCGTATGTCGAACGCCGACGCGGAGGCGGTGATCCTGGCGGCGACCGGACGCGCATCGACGGCGGTGGTGTCGGGAGGGGACTTCGCCGCGTACCATCAGCGCGTCGAGGACACGCTGATCGCCGCGAAGGCGCTCTCCGACTCCTCGGGCACCGATGCGCGCGGTCTCGCGACGGTCGCGCAGGGTCTCGACGTCATCGCCCGGACGGCAGACGGCGACCCCGAGATCGCCGTGCGCCCGCTCGTCATGCCAGCGAGCCTGCCGAAGGCGGACAGGCTAGCATCCGAGCCGCCGTCGACGGACCCAGGGCCGAGGCCCACCGGCCCGGACGAGGGCAGGATCCGCGCCGAGATCGACCGTCTGGACCGCGCGATCGCCGCGCTGGGCGGGCTCTCCGCCTCCGGCTTCGCCGCCCAGACCCGCTCCGAGGCGCCGCAGGCGCGGACCCGCACCGCGCGGGCGGCGGGCGACGCCGGCGGCGCAGCGCGCACGAGCGCTGCACGCACCGAGACGGAGAACTCCGGATCCGTCACCCCTGGGATCCCCTGGGTCCTCGACACGTCCACCGTCCAGAAGCTGCCCGCCGCGGTGCGCAGCACCCTGCGGGGGCTCACGCTCGACGTCGCCGCCACCCCGCTGCCCGTCATGCTGCGGACGCTGGACGAGGCACGAGGATCTCTGCTGACGTCGCTCACCGTGCCGATCTCCGCGGTCTCCGCCGTCTCGCTCGTGGGCAGCGCCCTGGTGCAGACCCCGGGAGCATCCGATCTCGTGGGCGACCCCGCGACCGGCATGCCCACCGGGCACGGATCCATCCGCCCCGTCGGCGTGGGCGACCTGCTGCTCGTCAAGGAGCATGTCCTGCGCTACGAGGGCGGCGAGCTCGCACATGTGGAGAACGTGCTGAAGTCCGAGCACCTCGACCGCGAGACACGGCGTCTCGAACGTACCGAGACCACGATCCTCACCGAGCAGGAGACGACGAAGGAGGAGGAGCGCGACACGCAGTCGACCGATCGGTTCTCTCTCAGCCGTGAGACCAGTTCCACGATCAAGGACGACACCCAGTTCAAGGCGGGCCTGTCCGTGGACGCGAAGTACGGCCCGTTCGTGGAGGTGAAGGCCAACGCCGACTTCGCCACGAACCACTCGTCGGAGGAGTCGACCAAGCAGGCATCGGAATTCAGCAAGGACGTCGTCGCTCGCTCCGTCAGCAAGGTCGTCGACCGCGTGCTCGAGCGACGCACCACCACCACGCTGAACGAGTTCGAGGAGCGCTATTCGCACGGCTTCGACAACACGAAGGGCACCGGCAACATCTCGGGCGTGTACCAGTGGGTGGACAAGGTGCTGCAGGCGCAGGTCTACAACTACGGCAAGCGGATGCTCTTCGACGTCACGCTGCCCGAGCCTGGCACCGCCTTCGTCGTCGCGCAGACCAAGGGCAAACTCGAGGGACAGACCTTCACCGCACCGGTGCCGTTCACGCTCACCCCGACCCAGGTCACGGAAGGCAATTACGCGTTCTGGGCGCATCAATACGACGTCACCGGAATCGAAGCTCCTCCCCCGCCGGTGAAGACGTTCAGCAAGGCGTTCGACGGCACGGTTCCGCAGGATCCGTACGAGTTCAGCAAGTCGGCCGACATCGCGATCGACGACGGCTATCAGGCCAAGTACGCCCTGTGGACGGCCGCATGGAACACCTACTCGGGGGCGGCCTGGTATCTGCTCATCGGGAACAACGCGCTCAACGTGTTCGCCGACGCGACCTACGTCGACATGGCCGGCGAGGTCGGCGCGGTGTCGGTGGCCACCTATGGCTGGAAGCTGCGCGACTTCGCGGCGACCGTGGAGATCTTCTGCGAGCGCACCGCCCGCGCGATGACGGCCTGGCAGCTGAAGACGCACGCCGCGCTCACCCAGGGATACCTCGCGAAGCAGCAGGCCTACCAGTCGCAGCTCGACGAGGCGGCGGCCGCCGCCGGCGTGGTCATCTCCGGCCGCAACCCGATGTGGAACTCGAGGATCGTGACGACGGAGCTGCGCAAGCAGTGCCTCACCCTGCTGACCGCGCAGCAGTTCGACGCGTTCGGCGCGCTGCAGACCTCCATCGAGGGCTACCCGCAGCCGGATCTGCCGCGCAGCGAGCAGCAGATGCCGTACGTGCGCTTCTTCGAGCAGGCCTTCGAGTGGGAGCACATCGTCTACTTCTTCTACCCGTACTTCTGGGGCTGGAAGCCCGCCTGGTCGCACCGGATGCTGCTCGACGACGTCGACACCGAGTTCGCCGACTTCCTGAGAGCGGGCGCCGGTCGCGTGGTCTTCCCGGTCCGTCCCGGCTTCGAGGCCGCGGTCGTGCACTACCTGGAGACCGGCGAGATCTGGAACGGCGGACCCGCGCCCGACATCTCCAGCTCGCTGTACGTGCCGATCGTCAAGGAGATCCAGGAGGCCACCGGAGCGCCCGGCGACGAGGTGCCGGTCGGCGACCCGTGGCTCGTGCGGCTCCCCACGACCCTCGCCAAGCTGCGCGCGGACGACGCGCTCCCGACCTGGACCAAGGTCGGAGAGGACTGGCAGCCGGCGAACTAGATCCGTCTGGACGACGACGCTTCGTAGTGACCGGCAGGAGGCCGAGCATGCGCAACCACATCATCATGGCCGGCGTGGACTGGGAGTTCCAGGGGGTGGACTTCCAGGTGCTGGCGACGAACCGCCGCAAGTATCTGACACGGCAGAACACCGGGAAGGCGGATCTGCGATTCCTCATGATGGACGTCCGCGCCGGCCAGGTCACCCGCATCGACGTGACGTATCCGGGCGGAACGAAGACCGAGACCTCGAGCGTGGTGGCGACGTTCGGGGCCGTCGGCCGCTCCAGCATCGGCACGTTCACCGACTCCGCCGGGGTGAGCCGCACCGGGTTCAAGCCGGGCCAGTTCAGCGTGATGTCGATCACCGATCTGTACGCCGCGATCCGCGACATCGGCCAGAACGCGCCCGGCACGCTGCAGGAGGTGAGCTTCTTCGGTCATGGCTGGATGGGCGGCCTCATCCTCGTCAACAGCTTCAACGACCGTGCCCCGATCATCCCCGTGCCGTCCACGGGGGGCGCCCCGACCACGATCACGGCCACGCTCGGCCCGACGCAGCGGGATCCGAACGACAAGGACTCCCGGGGCGAGTACGACTTCGTCGCGCCGACCCAGGACGCCGCCGCGCTCACGCTGTTCCAAGCGGCGTTCGCGACGGACGGCTTCTCCTGGCTCTGGGGCTGTGCGTTCCCGCGGGTGATCCACCACGCGATGTGGGCGATGGAGGGCGCCAAGGGCTACGCGACGAGCGGCACCGGCGACAACACCGTACTGACGCTCGATCGGGTCGTGAAGGAGGACGTCGACTACATCGAGGGTTTCCTGCTGCCGATCCTGAAGACGCCGTTCCCGTCGCGCTCCACGATCACGACGAAGTTCAAGTTCCTCAAGTACGTGTTCTGCGCGGCCAACGCGTCGGCCTTCGCCGCCCAGCTCGCGACAGCGACCGGCAAGCCCGTCCGCGCGGCGCTGCTCGGCACCTACGCCGAGTACGACGATCCGACGGACATGATGCACGTGCACACCGGTTTCACCGCGCACGTCGCGTTCTACAAGAACTACGTGGGCATGTCGATGGATCCTGAGGGCCGCGGCTACGGCGTGTATCAACCGGGGCTGACCTGCACGGTTCCCACCGTGCCGTGACCCGACTCAACCATCGCGAACGATCACGCCGATCGATGCGGTGACGTGAGCAGCATCCGTATTCCCGCCTGCGCCGCGGCGACACGACGCGGCAGGGAGGCCCATTTGTCCTCGAGCCCGGAGAGGACCTGCGCACCGACGAAGATCTCGTTCAACAGCTCGGCCGTCGCACGCACCTCGAGATCGGCTGACATCGACCCGTCCGCGACCCCGTCGCGCACGACGGCAGCCGCGATATCGACCCATGCCGTGTAGGGCGTGCTGGAGTCGACCTCCAACCCCGTCGCGGGCTGCATCGAGAGGCGGATCCCCGCCTGCACGAGCTCATCCATCGCGATCAGTTCGGCGAGGCCCTCGAACAGCCCCAGGATGCTGTCCAGACCGGATCCCGGACGGGCCTGCACGTCGGCGAGCACCTGGGCCATGCGCTCCTGCTGAACAGTGAGAACAGCGCGCGCCACGTCATCCTTGTTCCCGAAGTGGAAGTACAGAGACCCCTGGCTGATGCCCGCTTCTTCAGCGATGTCCTTCAGTCGAGCCTCCGCGTACGCCATCCGCGAGAACACCGCGCCGGCCGCCACGAGCAGGGCTCGCTGCGTCTCCACACCATTGGCCCGCTTCGCGGCCTTCGCCTCCATCGCGCCTCCCGGGCCACTCCGTTGTCGGCCGTGTGCCGAACCCAGTACATCGTAGGTTCCTGTCACGGATATGCCGTGATCACCGGCATGACGCGACCCGTGCCGCGCGCTCGCGTGCGGAGGAGTTCCCGTACCGCCCGATCGGTACGGGAACTCCGGGCGGCGCGGCAACACCCCCCCTGCCGCTCAGCGCCGGCACGGCCGCCACATGCCCCAGGCGACCTTCCCGCGCTCACCGCCACTCCGATCATCCCGAGTCGCTTGCGGGCGAGCTCACGAAGATCCTAACCATACTAAGTCAGCGGTCCAACTAACGAGGACGATGGCTATCCCTGCCGACGGGATGAGAGGCGACCGGTGAGCGAGGATGTGCTCTCCCCGCCGGGAACGACAGAGGCCCGGACCACTGATTTTCCTCAGTGTTTCCGGGCCTTCTCTGTTGGCTGGCGCAATCGATCTCTGTTCGAACCATTGGCGAACAGGGCTCAGCCTCGAGGAACTTCGGGACCTCGCCCAGGCCAGCAACAGAGACACCGAACCTAGCGTTCGAACGATCTATCGTCCGCATCCGCTGCCTGAGCGCCTCGGGCCGAGGAAGATCGCGGACATCGTCCGTCGCTACCAGGAGGGCGAAAGCGCCCGATCCCTCGCCGAAAAGTACAAGGTCGCACCGTCAGCGGTCACACGTCTACTACGCGAGAACACGTCGTGGTTAAGAAGCGCACCGTCACCGACGCGGAGGCTCAGCGCATCGCGAAGGAGTATGAAGCCGGTGCCACGATGCGCGACATTGAGAAGAATCACGGTCTGTCTCACGGTGCGGTATCCCGCACGCTTCACCGGGTCGGCACGAAGATGCGGGCGAGTGCGCCGCGACGGAAGACCAAGTCATGACGTCGAACACGCATCTCGTTCGCTCAGGGATCCCGTCGTGAGTGCGGCACCTCCGCACTCAGGCGGGCGACGAATAGGCCTAGTTTCGGTTGAGCCCGTGCCTCCGCGTATCCAGCGCAACCTTGAAGTGGCTCTCCGCTGCATCAATCGCGGACGTGGGCGTCGATGGGTCGAAGACACGAAGCAGTGAGTACCGAAAAGTTGATGGGTCGAGGCCGCGCAGCTCGACATTGCCACCGTGCCCGTTCGCGGCGTAGGCGTCCCAACGCTGGCGAATGTTCTCGGCGCCGTCCGCCTTGCCAACGTAGTGACGCCCGTCGCGGGTATCCGTGATCAGGTAGATTCCGATGACCGACGAGAGCGCGGTACGCCACGACGCATAGCGGTGCTCACGCATCACGGCCTGGAGCCGGGCATAGGTGAGGACAAGTCGATCGAAGCCCGGGAACGGGATGGGCTCTGCATCGGCGATGCCAACAACGGGATACTTCGCAGCCGAAGCTCCGTACATCCACCATCGGCGCGGAGAGCTCCACCCGATCACAAGGCGTCGTCGAAGATCCGCCATGTGATCGGTTTCAACAAGGTCGAAGACACGTCGGACGCCATCGTTCACTAGCTCGCCCTGGTTCTCCATGACCGACCAGAGGCGCGCCTGTTCGCCGCCCTCGCGGATGAAGACGACCCAGAACCGGGGAGGAACCGCCGGGAAGTTCCGCGGATTCGCCGACTGATGCCTTGTGTACTCGAGAATCTCAGCGTCAGTGGAGTCGGCGTGAATGCCAGGAGAGCCGTTGTCCTCATGCTCCTGGACATAGGCGTGGCGGACTACCAAAGCGCCGGGGACGTCGATCCTCGCATCGACCAAGATCGGGCCAAGAGTCAGCGTCAAGGGGATTCCCGCTTTCCATTTCGTCGCCGCACTTGGTTCATTTTTTTGCGTACTTTTGTCGAACTGCCTTGAGTTCATCCCAGTCGCGTTCGAGGTCCGCGAGTGTAGGCGTCACGCCCAGCGCGGCCAGCGGCTGCGAGTGCGAGTCGATGTATCTGCACGCATCTTCGAAAAGTCGTGTGACCGTCTCTATCGCGCCTGGAAGTTCGGCGACGTTGATGTCGGTGAGCGTGGTCATGCGCACGTTCGGTTGGTAGCGCTGCGTTACGCCCTTGAGGAGCTCCATCTCGGTGAAGACTTCGCACCATGATCGGAGCCACCCGTAACCAGTCCGGATGAGGGCGTCGCGTGCGTCACCCTCATCCTTTCGTGCCGTCTCGATGGTGACGTTGACCTTCTTCGCAAGTTCGTTAATGCTGTCCCATCTCGGCCCGCTGGCGGGCGTGACTTTTCCTTTGCCACCTTCATCGCTGATCTGGTAGAAACGACAACGCTTCGACTTCTCGAAACGAGCAATCAGCGCCGCGGCGAAGAGCACGTCGTGCGTGAAAACAATGACCTGCGTTTGATCTGCCAGCCGTGCGACGCGATCCGCGACTTCATCGATCCGGCGGTGGTCAAGGCTGGAAACAGGGTTGTCGAAGATCACAGGGGCGCTAATTCCGCTCAGACGCGCTTCCGCGAGGAAGTCCGCCATCGCGAGCACCTTCTGTTCCCCTTCGGAGAGCACCTTGGAAGGACGGTGCTTCCCGCTGAGAACCTTGCGACGCTGTGCCTTGCCTTGACGTCCGATGAACTCCACCTTGAGGATGGGTGCCCGGAGCGCTTCGCACTCTTCGTTAAAGAGTGCATCGAAGCTCTCGTTGACGAGCTGATCGCTCGCGTTCTTGGCCAGGTCAGTCAGGGCACGAAGTACGGGAGGGACGCGCTTCGTCAGCAAGCCAAGTTTGTCGGCCTCTTTCGCGCGACCAACTGCCGCCTCGATCTCTGCCCACGATTTCCCGAGCTCCACTCCGACATGCAGATCGAGGAGTTCCTTCTTCTTTTCACGCAGCGTGCTCTCGCGATTCGTCACTTGCCTCTGGGTAGTCGTTACCGCAGCATCAACGGTCGCGACGTCAGCGTCGAGAGGCTCGACGAGCGGGTCGACCGCGGCGAGGGGCGTCAGCTCGACCGCTGACGAAGACTTGATAGCGGCTTCGGCAAGGGTGAACGCAGCATCAATTGCGTCAATTCGACCGAAGAACGCGGGCCGCTCCTCCTGCTCGGTGAGCTCCTTGATGTAGGCGCGCAGCTCATCCGCCTGCGCGCCGGCCAAGGGACGTGCGAGCGTGGCGACAGTCTGCTGTTCGGTCTTGATGTCCTGGCCGAGCTTGTCGAGCAGGAAGTCGGAGTATTTAGTGACCAGCGCCCGCGCGGCATCGTCAAGCGGCTGGCGGCAGTACAGGCATCGTGAATCATCGTGGGAATCGATCTCAACGAGGTACTTCGCGTACTCGGCGCCATCGGCGATGAATCCTTCCCAGGTGTCGTCCGGTTCAGCGGGGAGATCAGCCTCTGCGAAGAACGTTGTCCGGAAGGACTCACGATCCGCTTTGAGCTCCGCAAGCTTGGCGAGCGAGGCGTTGTAGGCGTGACCATCAAACGCTGCGAGCCGCTCCTGAACCTCGGCGGCCTGCGCAAGTACGCGTTGCTGCCGCTGGAAATTGCCGAGTGTGATGCTGAGCGAGTTCGACTGAAGAGCGCCGATCGTCGTCTGAAGCTCCTCGACTTGCTGCTCGGTGTCTGGTCCAGTCACGACGTGGATCTTGAGGCCCCCGAGATCAGTCGACGCTCCTAGGGCCTCGATTTCCGGGTAGACAACGTCGTCCTTCGGAAACCGGGCAAGGAGCGAGGGAGCCGACTTTGTGAGCTCCTTGCGGTACTCGTCGAAGTGCTGTTGCACCTGTCGAATCCCTGCCGCGACGTGATTGAAAAGCGAAAGCACCGTCGGGACGTAGACGTAGTCGAGATCGTCGTCGACATGGAAGTTGACAGCCGGGCTGTCGAAGATCGACATGCGCGTGAAGGGAGTAACGCTGAAATCGCCAGTCCACGCCAACTCGGCGGTCGCGTCACCGACGGTGTACTCGAGAGCGGCGGCGATGGGCGAGTCTTCACCGCCAGTGACGTTTCCGAGGATCTCGTCCGCAGTACGACTCCCTGCGAGCGCTTTGAAGATACGCGAGTAGCCGGTCTTCCCGGTTCCGTTCTCACCGTAGAGAATTGTGAGCCCCTCGTGCGGCTCGATGACCGCGCCAGGAACCAGCGCGTTCACGCCCGTCACGCCGCTCAGCCGGGTAATCGACAGCGGCGCTTCGGCGTCATCGGCAACTTCTTCAACCGCGAGCTCGGGCTCTGGAGGGAGCGTTCGCTTGGCGAGCCCCTTGGTTTGCCGGAAGAGTTCGACCGCGTAGGCAGCGTCAGCTTCGGACACCGCCTTGCCCGTAGCGAGTACCCGCCCGACGAGATGTCGAACCCACTCATCGCCGTTGTTCGCCCATCGAGCAAGGACCGACCGAGGATCTTCAGTCCTAAGCTCCGTCTGGTTATCAGTCTCCGTCTGCATGCAGCCCCTCGCTGTCTACCTGATCTACAAGCGAGCCTGCCGACGCGACGTCAGGCTTCAAAATGCGTTCGAGCTCTTCGTGAAGCTCCCGGAGGATTAGGGCACCATACGCGCTGGGCTGAGCACGCCTTTCCTCAACGAGGCGGCTCGCGACGACCCTCTTGCCGGGCATCTTGAGTAGGTGCTGTTCAGCCCATCGCTCAAGCTCGTTCGGCCAGACCTCGACGATCGGGTCGACCAAACTGGGAAGCTCGGGAATGGTTGTCCCCGGATTGCATTCACCGAGCAAGACCCGGATGGTCTCGAGATACAGTGCAGGATCCAGGAGATTCTCGAGAGTCAACGCACCGAGTTCTGCAATACGCCCCTCAGGCACGCCGCCAGCGATGAGTGCAGCGCGTCGATCCTTCCCTCCTTGGTCTCCATCCACGAGCAACACCACTCGTGCGCCCTCCAGATCGAGCTCCGGGTACATCGCTGTCGGCGACTCCGATAGGCCGGGCGCGACCTGGTACTCGAGGTCCGACGCACCGATCGCGGACTTGATCAGCGATGGGAGCATGAGCATCTCTGATGCTCCTTCTCCGAGTACGACAAACCGAGCGGCGGAGAATGCTGCGGCTCCGGCGCCCATTGCGAGCATGAGCGGCGAGAATCCTGCAGCACCATGCCAAAAGCTACCTTCGATGCGGCTTCGGCTCTCATCCGCCGGATCGGGTACGACGGCGCGGATGTTGGACCCGAGGTCAGGCGGAAGGCAGGCAGGTGAGTGCGTCGTGTAAATGATCTTGGCCGCCTGCCGCTGCGTCATGAACGTATTGACGAGGTCTGCTTGTGCATCGATATGCAGGTGAGTTTCGGCCTCATCGATGAGCAAGATTGGCGGCTCCGTTTCGCCGCGGACAGCGAGAAACGCCACGAGAGCGACGAACATCTGGAGGCCAGCGCTCCGTTCGATGAACTGCGTAATCCGCTTCCCATCCTGTTGGATCCGGACGAACAGCGTCGTTTGCTCGGTCTTGAGYACAACAGTGATATTGGACTGCTTCCAGGCAACAGCGAACTTCGCCGCGAGCGTCTTGTTGGCCTCTAGTATCAGCGTCTCGCGTTCGCCTTCGTCCCCAGTCGACATGGCGCGCCATAGGGCAGGCAGGTCCAGCTCGGCCATCACCGCGAGGTTATTGAGGGCTGGTGGCACGTCGGCGAGCAGTTCTGCCGAGATGGCATAGGTCGAGGCAAGCGCCCGATCTGGTTCGCTGAAGAACTCGATGTTCGGAGTGATCTCGTAAAGAGCGCGAGCAACAGCCGGGCCCGGATCTTCCTGGTCGAGCCAGGCGAGAATGGCCCGCAGGACGCCCACGAGTTCTCCCGCGAGTTCGTACCGCGTGAGGAGATCGACCGTGGCGCGCAGTTCCTGACTGTAGGTTGTCGCCGCTTCAACTTCTCGCCCAGCCATGGTCTCGTCGAGAAAGGTGCTCAGCCAGTCTTCGACCGTGGCGCGAAGCGACAGCCGCTCTTCTTCGGCTGAGGGAACCTCGCCGTTCTCGTCGGGTTCGGGCACGACATACTCGAGCGTGGCATAGGTTCGGCGAACCGCAAGCTTGCGCAGTGCCACGATAGCCCCGGAGAGGGGCGCTACCGCCTTCCTGGGCGTCGGGATAACCGCAACTTCGGGCTCGGCCGGACCGACTGCCCTGCGTGACAGCCAGATCGACATCGGCGCTTCTTCGAGCGCAAAGCCCTCAACGACTCGGAGGTCCACCTTTGGGTCGAGGATGTACTGTACGCGAACGACCGTATGGCTGTCGGGGATATCGAGTCCACGGGAGCGCTCGGCCGGCGTAAGCGTCAGACCGTTGTCGATGTACGCCAGCGCCTTCAAGAGTGTCGTCTTACCAGCCTCGTTCGGCCCGACGATTGCAAGCACCTTGTTATCAAGGTTGATCTTTCCTGCAGCGAGCCTTCCGAACCCGCTGATCTCTGCCTTGACGAGCCTCATAGGTTCCAGCTCCCTGGTACAGCGCGGGAGTAGTCCTCGATGCCGATCGCCTCGAAGTGCCGCTTCGCCGATTTGATCTTTGCGAGCTCGCTCGGTCGCAGCTTCGAGTCGTCGAGCGTGCTCTTCGTCTCTCGGATCATGTAGACGCGGTCCTGGCCATCTTCGTGCTTCACGATCGCCCAGTCCGGGTTGTACGGCCCGACCGGGGTATCGATCTTGAACTTGGCCGGCAGCTTCATGAAAAGCTTGATGTCTTCACGACCATCGAGGAGCTCGGCGAACTGGCGCTCGACATCTGAATCGAACACGACGTAATCGAAGTCCGTCTTCTGAGCATTCTGCACCTTGTACATGTGGTCGAGGAAGCGGTCCTTCTCCTCCTCACCGTCGCGCTGCAGCTCCCGCAGCTCGTACACCGAGCCCGCAATCTTCTCGTACTGGATCCCGTCAACCACGATCTTCGCCAGCTCCGCCTTGATGAGATGCTTCGCCATTGCGATGTAATCGTTCGGGTTACCGATGAACTCCTGCAGGCGTTCGCTCCTCAGCAGAATGTCGACGATCGTCGTCCTCGTTAGCGACGTGGCGGTTTGAAGCTCGGCGATGATATCGGGCAGGTCGTAGCTGCCTTTCAGCTCCGCGGAGCGTGTTCCGAGTTCTTCGCCCTTCGCGCCACCACGCAGCACCTTGACACCCGCGCGCGTGACCTGAATCCGGAGGGGGTCGATCCTTGGTGCCGTGCGGATCGCCTCGACGGCGCGTTCGACGATCTTCTCGCGGTCGACACTCACGCKGTACGTGGTGCGGCCGCTGATCGCGTGCCAGAACTCCTCGAACTCGGGCGTGGCGTAAAGCTGCTTGTTGAGGGTGCGGGACTCGCGCTTGCTGATCGGCTTGACGTAGGTGCCGATGTGCGCCCGCTGGATGAGCGCGCAGATCTCGGTCTCATACGGCTCGAACTCTTCGGGTAGCGACAGCGTGAATCCGAGCGTGTTCGGCTGGAACTTGCTGGTGACCTTGCCGCTCGTGATGAAGCCTTTGGCTTCGAGGTGCTCCCACACGGCAAGAGAACGCTGGAAGCCGAAGAGATCGTCAGTCAGAGAGCCCGACTCGTCCTGGAGTGGGATCTTTGAGAACTCGCTCTTCCGCACCTCGCCGATCTCGACCCCAGCGGCCTTGTATTCATTCTGAAGGCTCTTCGCGAACGATGTGTACGACTCGTTCGCCACGACCGTCAGTGTCGCAATGCCCTGGTCGGCGACGCGCACGTAGCCGTCCGCAGTCTTGGTCACAGGCAGGCGAAGTCCGCGACCGATCGTCTGGCGGCGTTCCGTCTCAGCGCCCATCTCGCGCAGCGTGCAGATTTGGAAGACGTTGGGGTTGTCCCACCCCTCTCGAAGGGCGGAGTGGCTGAAGATGAAGCGGACGTCCGTGGCCTCGTCGAGCAGTCGCTCCTTGTCTTGCATGATCAGCTCGTAGGCGTCGTCGTCGGCCTTGGTCGAACCGGAGCTGTCCTGAGCCACCGTGACCTTGCCGCGCTTGATCTGCGAGAAGTAGGCACGGCGCAGCGCCGAGGGCTCCTGCGGCAATAGCTCCTGGTAGCGCGCGAGCTTGGCGCGCTCTTCGATAAAGACCTCGTCGAACCACCGCGCAAACTCGCCGTTGGCGGTCTCGTTGTTGGTGCCGTCGCCCATGTAGCTGGCGACCTTATCGACGAAGAAGAGGCTCAACACCTTGATATTTCGTGGCCGGAGCATGGCTTCCTTGCGGAGATGCTCGCGGATGGTCTCGCGGATCATTTCCTTGTAGATCGCTCCTGTAGAGTCGCCGATGCTCTCCCCCTCCTCAAGGAAGCCGTGCGGGTGGATGTCGGCGTAGGCCGGCTCGAGATTCAGGTCGCCGAGGAACCAGCCTTCGTAGATCGGGTTGCCGCTGATGCGCTCATCGGAGAGTTCCTGCTGCGGTTTGACGGTGACGACGCGTCGCTCGAACGAGTTGTCAGCCTTGCGGCACGACAGCTCCAGACGCGCCGACCAAGTCGGCTCACGTTTGACTTCGACGAGCTTGATGTAGGGAGTAGCGTCCGCGCCCATCTGCTGGACGTCGGCCACCACGATCTGTTTGACGAGTCCGAGGTCGTGCGCGTCCACGGGGTCGAGTCGGTACACGACGTTGCGCTGCTTCTTGTGCGTCGCGCTGTAGCGAAGCGTCACTACAGGATCCAGCTCGCCAACAGCAGACTGCGACAGGAGCGACTCCATGTTCTGGGGCTCATCCATGATGACGACCGGATGCGTGGCCTTGAGATAGTCGATCGGGCGCAGGCCATTCAGCTTGTCCTTCGCCTGGTGGATGATGCGCGTGTTGGCCGTGCCACGGATCGCATCGATCGTCATAACCAGGATCTGAATATTGGTCGAGGTCGCGAAGGACTGCACCTCCTCCGCGTTCTTGCCGCTGTAGACGGAGAAGTCGAAGGGCTGCCCCGGGTAGAGGTCACCGAAGTGGCCGCGCATGAGGCGGATGCTGGTGGCAACACCCTCCCGGACGGCCACGCTCGGCACGAGAATCACGAACTTGGTGAAGCTGTAATCCCGGGCCAGTTCGAAGACCGTGCGGAGATAGACATATGTCTTGCCGGTGCCCGTCTCCATCTCGATGTCGAAATCAAGTGCGTTGTCGAAGAGCTTCGACGCCACCTCGAGACCGTTGCGGTCCTGAACGCGCTGGAGGTTCGCGAAGACCGTCTCCTGGTCGAGCACAAGCTTGTTACCGACTGCGCCGACCTCCTGAGTGAGGTCGAGATCGAGA
>NZ_JBFTQL010000020.1:0-71405 GCF_056398985.1 Microbacterium sp. 01T413_2 | reverse complement strand
GGTCCAGGGCACGCCGGATCTGTCCGCGCGCGTCGATGCCGAGAGGCCCGGGTCGCACCTTGTTCACGGCGACGGTGACGGGCACGTCCCCGATCTCGGCGCACRGCTCCGCATAGCCCCGCACGAACCGCGCGATCCCGAGCGGATCGGCGGCGGCCACCGCCACGATGCGGTCGGCGCTGCGCAGCGCGGTGAGCGTCGCGGCATTGCGGCGCGGTCCGTCCAGGTCGCTGATGATCTCCTCGTCAGCCTCGAGCGAGGCCGCGACGTCGACCAGGGTCACCGCGCTCCAGGTGCGGCACGCATCGAGCGCGGCCTGCAGGCGGGTCGCGGACAGCTCGGGCCAGCGCGTGGGACGGTTGATCCCGACCAGTACGTCGACGGTGCCGCCGGACGATTCCACGGGGCTGGACAGACGGCTCAGCTCGGCGCCGTCGAGCAGCCCGAGTTCGGCGCGGCGGCAGGCCGCGGCGATACCGGGGCCGTCGTCGGTGAGGCCCAGCATGAGGGCGAGCGCCGGCGCGTGCGTGTCGGCGTCGACGAGGGCGACCCCGCGGTCCGGGGCGGCGAGGAGGGCCGCGAGCTGCACGGCCAGGGTGCTGCGCCCCGGAGCGCCGTGCGGGCCCCACACGGCGATCAGCCGATTCGGCGCGGCCGCCGTGTCGAGCTCCTCCGCACCGATCTCGTCCCGGCCGGCGCCCGCGTCGTCGGCCTGCAATGCGTCGGCGACGTCCCATCCGCTCGAAGACGCGGGCAGGGGCGTGCCCAGTCCGTGCCGGTGGGTGAGTCGAACGGCGGCCGGACCGTCGCCCAGGGTCAGGATCCGCACGCCGGCGCGGTCGCAGGCGCCACGCAGCGCAGCGCTCAGCCAGGCCCGCTCCGCGGGGATCAGCAGCGCTTCGGCATCACGGAGCTCCTCGGCGTGTGCGACCAGCCTGGCCGCCTGCTCCGGTGTCATCCGCGCGATCACCGTGATGCCCGCGAGCCCCAGCTCCTCGGCGAGCGTCTCGGCGCGCTCCGGCGGCAGGGCCAGGACGATGCCGGTCATGACCGTGCGCCGATCGGCACCACCGACAGCGAGGATCCGTCGGTCAGCGCCGTGAGCACCTCTCCGACCTTCGCCCGGCTCACGACGAGCTCGAGCGTGGTGGCCTTGGCGGACAGCGGGCCGTCATCGCGGTCGACGGAGGCCACGGTGGCCTCGGACAGCAGCACTCGCGGCTCACCGAAACCCTTGCTGTCTTCGAGAGGCTCGGCCGCCCACAACTCGACCACGGAGCCCTTGATGATCGAGGCGGGAACCGGCACCGTGCTGCGGACCACGACCGAGGTGGTGCGCCCCTGGTCGGCGTCGGCCGCGGCCGTCGAGGGCACCAGCTCGCCCTCCGCGATCGTGCGCGTCGCGATCAGGCCGGGCTCGAGGGTGCCAGGGGTGAGGTAGCCGAATCCCACCGTGCCGAGTACGACGTCGACGACGCGCACGTCGGCGGAGGTGAGCGGCTCGCCTGGCACGATCGTGCGCACGGCCTGCAGTGCGGGACTGGTCTGCTTCGCTGCGCCCACGATCAGCCAGACTCCGGCGACGGAGACGACGATCAAGGCGAGGCCGATGAAGAAGCGCAGATCGGTCCAGGGCCGGCGGGCGGCTCGTGCGGTGCTCATGTGCTCATGGTCACAGAATCCGGATCCGTGCCGGGAAAGTTATCCACAGCGCTCCGCCGGTCGCCGCGCACGCCCTGACGCGGAGCACAATGGGTGCATGCCCGACGCATCCACGCCTGCAGTGCGCTATCTCGCCCCGGCCCAGGTGGCCGAGCTCCTCGGCGTGCACGTCGATGAGGTCGTCGAGCTCATCATGCAGGGCAGGCTGCGCGGCGCGCGGCTCGGTGCTCCGGCCGCCTGGCGGGTGGAGGAGGGCTCGATCACCGAGTACCTGGCGGAGCAGGCGGAGGACGCGCGGCGCAGGGCGCTGTGGCGGCAGGCGAACGCGGCGAGCTTCCCCGAGCTGTGGGGCCCTCCGGTCCGCCTCGGGGAGTGAACCGGCCCTCGTCCGGGTCCTGATCCCGCCTCGCCGGCGGCGGTTGCGAGCCTGCCGTCAACCGAGGCCGGGCGCGGGCGCATCCGTGCCGATGGAGAGCACCGACGCGAACGGAACGATGCGGAATCCCGTGACCGCCCTCGCGCGTCGCGGAGAGCCGGCATCATGCAGCGCGAGATCCAGATGATCGGACCCGGCCCGGTCGATCGTGCCCGCCAGCACCGTGCCGGAGCGGGTGCGCAGGGTCACCCCGCTGCGGCGCCGGGCGAGGTCCCGGACCACGAAGCCGAACGTCATCCGCTCGCGCAGCGGCGAGAGCGGCTCGGCGGTGGCGCCGCTGCTCAGCAGCGCGCCGTGATCGAGCGCCCACAGCTCCACGGCGTGCGCGGGCAGCAGCACGAGACCGGGCGCGTCCTGCGGTTGCACAGCCGCCCAGTCGGCGCCGACCGCGCGCAGTCGGCCGCGCACCCGGGTCGAATCGGTGAGCACGGCGGCGACAGCACCGCCCTCGTCGACGAGTACGCCCAGGCGCGTGCGCAGGTCGAGCCGCGCGATGCGCAGCCGCTCGGTCTCGGCGTCCAGGGCGGCGCGCTCCGCCTCCCAGCCCGAGGCGATCTGATCCTCGAGGTCTTCGAACAGCCGATCCCATTCCATGCCGTCGAGGCTACGGGAAGCGGCGGAGGCGATATACGGGTTATCCACATTCCTCGGCGAAGACGGCCCACGGCGCCTGCGAATGTGCTCGAATGCCAGTCACGCCATCCGAATCTCGAGGGGGAGAACACCGATGATGACGCTCGAGGATTTCGCACCGCAGCCCACGCCGACCGCAGAACTGCCGGATCCGGCTCCGCTGCTGCAGAGCCTCACGCGCGGCGTCCTCGAGGTGCTGGCCGGGGTGCGCGAAGCGGATCAGCTCGCGCGCTGGCTCAGCGAGGATGCCTTCCTCGTGCTCACGGCCCGCGCGAACCTGTCTGCGCGAGCCCGCAGCGCGCGCGGTGTCGCACCGGCCAGGCCCGTCTTCCGGGTCCTCTCCACCCACGTGTCATCGCCGGCGGACGGCATCGTCGAGGCCACCCTGATCGTGCAGACCCCCGGCCGGACCAGGGCTGTGGCGGTGCGTATGGAGGGGTTGGACCGGCGTTGGAGAGCCACCTCGCTCGCCGTGCTCTGAGCCCGGCTCCGCCGCCCTCCGCCCCGCGCGTGCGGGCCGGGGATACGCCCTAGGCTGTCAGGGTGTCGACACTCAGTGATCTCGCCCAGGCCCAGGGCTGCCTCGCCGACGAGGACATYGAATGGCTGCATCGCCTGGCCGGCGACGGGCAGTTGCTGGCGGATCTGGCTTCCGCGGACATCGTGATCTGGATCGCGACGGCCGACGGATCCTTCATCGCGGTCGCGCACACCCGGCCGAGCGGCGCGGCGACSCTGTTCTACCGCGACATCGTGGGGGAGCGGGTGCGACCGCAGTGGCGCACCCAGGTGCAGGGCGCGTTCGACACGGCCGGGATCGTCGACTCGGCGAACCCTGACTGGTTCGAGGAGACGCCGACCAGGGTCAGGGCGGTGCCGATCGTGCGCGCCCGCAAGAACGGCGACGATGGCGGACACCGGCAGCCGATCGGCGTGCTCACCCGGCACACGAACCTCGGTGAGGCGCGCACGCCCTCCCGGCAGCAGATCACGTTCAACGAGGCCGCGGACGACCTGTTCGGCATGATCGCCGGCGGGGAGTTCCCCGACCCTTCCGCGCCCACGTCGCCACGCCGCGGCGCTCCGCGCGCCTCGGACGGTCTCATCCGCATCGATGTCGACGGCGTCGTCACGTTCGCCAGCCCGAACGCCCTGAGCGCGTTCAACCGGATGGGCTTCGACGAGGAGCTCGAGGGGGAGTCGCTGGTCGAGGTCACGACGCGGATCGTGCCCCCTTCGCGGCAGGTCGATGAGTCGCTGCCGGTCGTGGTCACCGGGCGCGCTCCGTGGCGCACGGACGTGGAAGCGCGCGGCGTCACCGTCTCCCTGCGAGCCATCCCGCTCAAGGACCACGGCACCCGGATCGGCGCCATCGTGCTGTGCCGCGACGTGTCGGAGCTGCGTCACCAGGAGCAGGAGCTCATCACCAAGGACGCGACGATCCGCGAGATCCACCACCGGGTGAAGAACAACCTGCAGACGGTCGCRTCSCTGCTGCGGATCCAGGCCCGYCGYACGCACTCCGAGGAGGCGCGCGACGCGCTGACSCAGGCGATGCGACGYGTCGAGTCGATCGCCGTGGTGCACGACACGCTCGCCGGGGGACTGGCGCAGAAAGTCGACTTCGACGAGGTGTTCGCGCGCGTGCTGAAGCTCGTGGCGGAGGTCGCCTCGGCGCCCAACACCCGGGCGCGCACCCAGTCGACGGGGCGGTTCGGCGTGCTGCCGAGCGAGTATGCGACGCCCCTCGCCCTCGCGCTCACCGAGGTCGTCACCAACGCCGTGGAGCACGGACTCGCGGGCCAGGAGGGCCTGGTCACCATCGAGGCGCAGCGCACCGACGAGAACCTGCGTGTGATCGTCAGCGACACCGGACACGGTCTGCCCGAGGGGCGGATCGGTCAGGGCCTGGGCACGCAGATCATCCGCACCCTCATCCAGGGCGAGCTCGGTGGCACGATCGTSTGGGAGGGSTCGGACGGCGAGGGCACCGTGGTCACGATCGACCTTCCGATGCGCTGGGTGAACCGCTGAGCCGGATGCGCCTGGCCCGCGCGGGCGGCGCGGCGCCGGAGAGCGCGCGTCAGCCGGCGCGGCGGGCGCGAGCGGCGCGGCGCTTGAGAGCGCGGCGCTCATCCTCGCTGAGTCCGCCCCACACGCCCGARTCCTGGCTGGACTCGAGGGCGTACTGCAGGCAKACCTCGGTGACGGTGCACCGGGCGCACACGGCCTTCGCCTTCTCGATCTGATCGACGGCCGGACCGGTGTTCCCGACGGGGAAGAACAGCTCGGGGTCGACGGTGAGACAGGCGGCCTTGTCGCGCCAATCCATGGGGGCTCCTCGGTGTGGAAATGTCATGGGCGCGCGAATCTCGCGTGCCCGGAATTCGTAGGCGGCGTTCGGGGGTCGACGCCCATCGGTGATGCGAGCGGATGCTCGCCCCACGCCGCTGTGGGAGCACATGGCTGTCATCTATTCTCTTACATGAAAGGCGAGCGATCAAGGATTTTCTGCACTCCGTGTGAACGGGAGCCGAACCGTGAGCGAACGCCGACGACCCGACACCATCCAGGAGCCCCTTATGCGCCCGTCGAGACTGACCATCGCGGCGGCGGCCGTGCTCGCCCTCGAAGCGGTGGCACTGCTCGTGGTCACCCTCGGGGAGGTGTTCGGTCTGAGCTCCGGCGCCGCCACCTCGCTGCCCTCTGCCCTGGGACTGATCGGGCTCAGCGCGGTCGGTGCGGTGGGGCTCGCCGCTCTTGCCCTGGCCGTGCTGCGCGGACGCTCGTTCGGGCGCAGCGGAGGAATGGTGGCGCAAATCCTTGCGATCGCCGTCGCCCTGAGCGCGCTCACGGCACGGCCGTTCCCGGTCGTGTTCGTGCTCGCACTGCTGATCCCGGGCGTGATCGGCGCGGTTCTGCTGTTCCTGCTGACCCGGCGCGCGGGGCTGGAAGCCCGTCGGCGTGCCGATGCCGAACAGCAGGACGACTGAAGCGTTACGCGGCGAGGCCCACGAGCTTGCGGATGCGGGCGACGTGGCCGGTGGCCTTGACGTTGTAGAGCGCGTGCGCGATCACGCCGTCCTCATCGATGACGAAGGTCGAGCGGATCACGCCCTGGATCACCTTGCCGTAGTTCTTCTTCTCGCCCCACACCCCGTACGCGCGATGCACGGCGAGGTCGGCGTCGCTGAGCAGCGGGAAGGAGAGCCCGTCGCGCTCGGCGAACTGCTTGAGCTTGGCCACGTCGTCGCGGGAGACTCCCAGCACCGTGTAGCCCGCGCCCTGCAGCGAGGCGAGGCTGTCGCGGAAGTCGCACGCCTCGGTCGTGCAGCCCGGGGTCATCGCCGCCGGGTAGAAGTACAGGATGACGTTCCGGCCGCGCAGGTCGTGCAGGGAGACGGACGCGCCGTCCTGGTCGTGCAGAGTGAAGTCGGGGGCGGGGGATCCGGGTTCGAGGCGCTGTGCGATCACCCGTCCAGGCTACCCGCACCCCGGGGAGCGGATCCGCTCAGAGCTTGTCCGCGAAGGTCGCCAGCAGCCGCTGCAGCGATTCCAGCCGTGCCAGCCCGGCCTCGCCGAGCGCTCCGTCCGCAGCGGCCTCGTTGAGCGCGCAGTCCTCCGCGTCGGCGCGGTGCGTGCAGCCGCGCGGACAGTTCTCCGCGATCACGGCGAGCTCGGTGAAGGCGGCGAGGATGTTCTGCGGATCCACGTGCCCCAGCCCGAAGGAGCGCACGCCCGGCGTGTCGATCACCCAGCCGGACCCGCCGTCGGAGCCGGGGGCGAGGGGCGGAGCAACATAGCGCAGTGACACCGTCGACGAGGACGTGTGCCTGCCGCGCCCGGTGACCTCGTTCACGTGCCCGGTGGCCCGCCCGGCTCCCGGCACGAGGGCGTTCACGAGCGTGGACTTGCCGACGCCGGAGTGTCCGACGAACACGGTGGAGTGACCGATGAGGGCTCGGCCGATCTCGTCGACCGGCATCTCGCCCTGCGCGCTGGTGAAGACCGTCAGATCCAGGCCTTCGAAGTGCGTCAGGAACTCGGCCGGATCCGCCAGATCCGTCTTGGTGACCACCAGCAGCGGACGGATCCCGGCGTCGAGGGCTGCCACCAGGTAGCGGTCGACCAGGCGCTCGCGCGGCTCGGGGTCCGCCGCAGCGACGACGATGAGCATCTGGTCGGCGTTGGCGACGATGACGCGCTCGACCTGGTCGGTGTCGTCGGCGCTGCGGCGCAGCAGAGAGGAGCGTTCGAGGATGCCGACGATCCGGCCGAGGGTGCCTTCGTCGCCGGAGACGTCGCCGACCACGCGTGCGGCGTCGCCCGTGACGATCGGCGTGCGGCGCAGCTCTCTGGCGCGCGTGGTGGTGATGGTGTGCTCGTCATCGGTGCCCTCGCCGATCAGCACGGCGTACCGCCCCCGATCCACGCCCAGGACGCGCCCGATCTCGGCATCGTTGTGCGCGGGGCGGCGCTTGGTGCGCGGACGGTTCGCCTTCGGATTCGGGCGCATCCGGATCTGGGACTCGTCGAAGTCGTCGAGCTCGTCGTCGCCGTCGTCCTCCAGCCAGCTCACGCGGGTGCGCTCCCCGGGGCGTCGACGGACAGCATGCGCTCCCACAGCTGGGTGAACTCGGGCAGAGTCTTCGCCGTGGTGCCGATCTCGTCGATCTCGACGCCGGGCACGCGCAGACCGATGAGAGCGCCCGTGGTCGCCATGCGGTGATCGTGGTGTGCCGGCCAGGTGCCTCCCCGCAATGTCGCGGGGATGATGCKGATGCCGTCCTCGAGCTCCAGGGCCTCACCGCCGAGGGCTCGCAGATTGCCGGCGAGTGCGGCGATCCGGTCGGTCTCGTGCAGGCGGATGTGGCCGATGCCGGTGATCGTGGTGGGCTCGTCCGCCAGGGCGGCGAGACCCACGAAGGTCGGTGCGAGCTCTCCCGCGGCCGATAGGTCGAACTCGCCGCCGCGGATGCGACCGGTGCCGCGCACGATGAGCACCCCGTCTGCACGGTGCACGTCAGCGCCGAGGCGCTCCAGCAGATCGGGCAGCAGCGCGCCGGGCTGCGTGGAGCGGTTCGGCCAGCCCTCGATCGAGACCTCGCCGCCGGCGACGAGCGCCGCCGCGAGGAACGGGGCGGCGTTGGACAGGTCCGGTTCGATGGCGATCTCCCGGGAGCGCGGGACGCCGCCCTCCACCATCCATTCGCCGGGGCCGGGTCGGGTGACCTTGATCCCGCGGCGCGTCAGCGTCTCCACGGTCATGTCGATGTGCGGCATGCTCGGCAGCCGCTCACCGGTGTGCACCAGATGCAGACCGACATCGAAGCGCGGCGCCGCGAGCAGCAGACCCGACACGAACTGGCTCGATGCAGAGGCGTCGATCTCCACGCGGCCGCCGCGGATGTGCCCGCGGCCACGGATCGTGAACGGCAGAGACCAGCTGCCGTTGTCCTCGATGTCGACGCCGAGATCGCGCAGAGCGTGGATCATGGCGCCCATGGGACGGTGCAGCGCCGTCTCATGTGCAGTCAGCAGCACGTCGCCGCGAGCGAGTCCCGCGAGTGGCGCGATGAACCGCATCACCGTGCCGGCCTGGCCGCAGTCGACGGTGGTGCCGCCGGTGAGCGGGGCGGGGGTGATCCGCAGGTCGGGGCCGAACTCCCCGGTGCCGAACTGTTCCTCGACCCCGACGCCGAGGACGCGCAGTGCGTCGATCATGCGCGCGGAGTCGTCCGAATGCAGCGGGGCCGAGACGATTCCCGGGGCGTCGGCGATCGCGGCCAGCACGAGTTCGCGGTTGGTGAGCGATTTGGATCCCGGCACGCGCAGCCGCGCACTCAGGGAGTCGGCGGCGACCGGCGCGGACCAGCGTCCGCGCGGGGCAGGGGAATACAGGGAGGCGCTCATCGGTTCCTACCCTACTGAAGGCCTCCGGCAGCGGAGGGCGAGAAACAAGGAAGGCAGTGCGCATGCTCGCGACGCTCGAACCGGTGGAGGTCGACGTTCTCGGCCTAAACTGGCTGGCGATGAACGATCACGCACCGCTGGACGCGCAGCCGGACGCGGACTCCTCCGCGCGCCGGGAATTCGAGGAGCAGGCGATCCCCTTCATGGATCAGCTGTACGCCGCCGCCATGCGCATGACGCGCAACCCGTCCGACGCCGCGGACCTGGTCCAGGAGACGTTCGTGAAGGCGTTCGCCTCGTGGTCGAGCTTCACGCAGGGCACGAACCTGAAGGCATGGCTGTACCGGATCCTGACAAACACCTACATCAACATCTACCGCAAGCGCCAGCGCGAGCCCTATCAGGGCACGATCGACGAGCTGGAGGACTGGCAGCTCGGCGGCGCCGAGTCGACCACGGCGTCGCACAGCCGCTCGGCCGAAGCCGAGGCGATCGACCGGATGCCCGCGTCGATCGTCAAGGAGGCGCTGCAGGCGGTCCCGGAGGACTTCAGGCTGGCGGTGTACCTCGCCGACGTCGAGGGCTTCGCCTACCAGGAGATCGCCGACATCATGAAGACCCCCATCGGCACCGTGATGAGCCGCCTGCACCGCGGGCGTCGCATGCTGCGGGAGCTGTTGGCGGACTACGCCGCGGAGCGAGGCATCGCCACGGCCGGCACGAGGAGCACGAAATGACGGACTGCGGATGCACCAAGGCGCGGCAGGACCTGGAGGAATACCTCCGCAATGAGATGTGCAAGACGGAGCACTCGGACATCCGCGAGCATCTCGAGAACTGCCCGTCCTGCGCAGAGGAGGCCCTCGTCGCGACCACGCTGACCGAGGTCGTCTCCCGGGCGTGCAAGGAGACGGCTCCCGAGGAGCTGCGCGACCAGGTGCTCGCGCGGCTGCGCGCCGTCCAGGCGGCTGTGCACTGACCACTCGCGGTCCACTCGTCGCGCGCCCGGTGCCCACCGCCCTGGCTAGGGTGGAGGCATGGCAGCCCTCGACGCCCGTGACGTTCCCGTCGACCTGCGCTCGAAGGAGCGCCTGAGCGCTTCAGGTCTCGACTACCGCATCGTCGACATGTCGGATCCGGCGCAGCGGCGCGGATTCGCCCGGGCCGACGCGCGAGGATTCCTCGACAAGGAGCCCGACGACGAGACCATCCGCCTCATGGGCGAGATGATGTCCGAGCGGCGCAACATCGGCGTGTACGCGCCGGGCGGCGAGCTTCCGGTCGCGACCGTCGACTCCTGGGTGACTCCGATGACCGTGCCCGGCGACGCCGGTGCGCACATCGACATGTGGGCGATCAGCGCCGTCACCGTCGCGGCGACGCACCGCCGTCGGGGGATCGCGCGCAACCTGCTGGAGGGCGAGCTGCGCGCTGCGGCCGCGGCCGGAGTGCCGATCGCAGGGCTCACCGCGACGGAGGCGACGATCTACGGACGCTACGGCTTCGGTCCGGCGATCCCCGTCTCCCATCTGCAGGTCGATGCCCGACGTGCCGGCGGCATCTCATGGCCTGCCGTGGGGGACGCGACCACGGTGGAGTACCTCGAGCCGGAAGCGCTGCGGACGGCGCTCGGCGAGGTGCACGAGCGGACTCGCCTGGACCGGTCCGGCGACATCCCCGGATGGTCGCTGCGCTGGCGTCRCATGGCGGGCCTGGTGCCGGGCGACGAGCGCTCCCGCGCCGTGCGGGGCGTCAGGGCGGCAGATGCCGACGGCGTCACACGAGGTGTGCTCGCCTACACGCTCGACGAGCTCGCCGAGGAGTTCGGCGCCGACCTCGCGATCCGTCACCTCGACGCGGAGACGCCGGAAGCGCTGCGCGCGCTCTGGGCGTTCGCCGTCAACCACGATCTGATCCGCACCGTGCGCGCGGACCTGCGGCCCGTCGACGATCCGCTGCCGTGGCTCGTCGCGAACCAGCGCGCCGTTCAGGTCACCGTGCACGACCACGGCTGGCTGCGGATCCTGGATGTCCCCGCCGTGCTCGCCGCGCGCACGTACCGTGCGCCCCTGGATCTCGTCCTGAGGGTGTCCGATCCGCTCGGCCTCGCCGAAGGAACCTGGCGTCTGCGGGTCGGTCAGGACGGGAGGGGCATCGTCGACGCCACGGCGGACGCCCCCGACGTCGAGCTCGGCGTGGACATGCTGTCATCGCTGTACCTCGGTGGCGTGAGCGCGACGACGCTGCGCGCCGCCGGCCGGATCTCGGCCGCGGCGGAGACCGCGGTCGCGATCCAGGACGCCTTCGGCACCGCCGCGGCGCCCGCGCTGAGCATCTGGTACTGAATGTCCGACCCCCTCGTTACCGTGAGGGGATGACCGCACTCCGTCCCGCAGAGGGCGCCGACGGCGCAGACCTCGGCATCGTCGCGCCGCCCGGGCTCGGGCTGGCCCAGGGTATCGCGCTGTACCTCGCCTCGGTGCTCGGCACCGGCCTGCTGGTGCTCCCCGGGCTCGCGGCGAAGACGGCGGGCCCCGCCAGCCTCATCGCGGTCGGGGTGATCACGCTCCTGGCGGTGCCGCTCGCGGGCGCGTTCGCGGCGCTCGCCGCGCGTCACCCGGATCCGGGCGGCGTGGCCAGCTACGCGCGTCGGGCTCTCGGCCCCACCGCGGCGCGGGCCACCGGGTACTGGTTCCTGTTCGGCGTCGCGGCGGGAGGGCCCGTCGTGTCGGTGCTCGGCGCCCGCTACATCGCGACCGCGGTCGGGATCGACAGCGCGGGTGTGCCCTGGCTCGCTCTCGGGTTCCTCGTGGTGCCGTTCGTCGCCAACCTGTTCGGGGTGCGGCTGACCGGCTGGCTGCAGCTGGTGATGACCGGCCTGCTGCTCGCGATCGTCGTCGTGGTGGTCGCGGTGGCGGCGCCCGCCGYGCGCCCGGAGAGCTTCACGCCGTTCCTGCCGCATGGATGGGGCGGCGTGGGTACGGCGATCGTGATGTTCGTGTGGGCCTTCGCCGGCTGGGAGGTGGGCACCCACATCTCCGGCGAGTTCGCCCGGCCGCGGCGCACCATCCCGCTGGCCACGGCGATCACGCTCGTGCTCGCGGGCGGCTGCTATCTCGCGCTGCAGGTCGTGACCGTCGGCGCCCTGGGGGAGCGGGCGGGGCGCGGCGATGTCGTCCTGCTCGATCTCGCCGAGGCGGGTGGCGTGCGCGCGGCACCCACGCTCATCGGCGTGGTCTCGGCGGTGGTCGCGCTCGGCGTGCTCAACGTCTACCTCGCCGCGTTCGGCAAGCTCGGAGCATCGCTAGCCGGCAACGGCGACCTGCCGCGCTGGTTCGCGAAGGGCGCGGAGTCGGGCGAGGTGCCGCGCCGCGCGCTGCTGCTGTCGATGGCGCTCGTGCTGGCCTACTTCGCGGTGTCGTGGGCGACCGGGTTCGCGCTGGCGCCGTTCATCCTCATCCACACCGCGAGCATGGTGGCCGTCTACACGATCGGCATGATCGCGGCGATCCGGATCCTGCCGCGGCGCACACCCGGCTGGTGGATGGCGGTGATCGCCTCGGTCTGCACGATCGGACTGCTGCTGCTCGCGGGGGTCGCGCTCGTCGTACCCGCCGCGGTCGCTGTCATCGCGCTCGCCGTGACCGCCGTCCGGAACGTCCTCGAACGACGACGCGGTGCCCCGGAGAACCGGGACACCGCGTCGATCCGCTGAGGAGTGACTCAGAGGGTTAGCGCCCGCGAGAGCAGGTCGGCCTGCTCCGCGGCGTGCACCTTCGAGGATCCCGTCGACGGCGCGGCCGATGCGGGCCGGGTGATCGGGCGCACGACACGCGGACCGGGCACGGTCTGGAAGTGCAGCGCGAGGAACGGCCAGGCGCCCTGGTTCTCCGGCTCCTCCTGCAGCCAGACGATCTCGGCGTTGGGGTAGGTGTCGGCGACGGCCTTGAGCGCGCGCAGCGGCACGGGGTAGAGCTGTTCGACGCGCACCAGAGCGATCTCCGGGTTCGGGTTCTTCTCGAGCTCGGCGACCAGGTCCCAGTGCACCTTGCCGGAGTGGAAGATCACGCGCTTGACGGCCGTGCGGTCGAGCTGCCGGGTGTCATCGATCACGGCCTCGAACTTGCCGCGGGTGAAGTCCTCGACCGGGCTGGTCGCGCCGCGCAGTCGCAGCATCGCCTTCGGCGTGAACACGATGAGCGGCCGGCGCGGCTTCGCGTAGGCCTGACGGCGCAGCAGATGGAAGTAGCTCGCCGGCGTGGACGGGCGCGCCACGGTCATGTTGTCCTGCGCGCACAGCTGCAGGAACCGCTCGATGCGCCCGGAGGAGTGATCCGGCCCCTGCCCCTCGTAGCCGTGCGGCAGCAGCAGCACGACGCTCGACTGCTGGCCCCACTTCTGCTCGGCGGCGGAGATGTACTCGTCGATGACCGACTGCGCGCCGTTCACGAAGTCGCCGAACTGCGCCTCCCACAGCACCAGCGCCTCGGGGCGTTCCACCGAATAGCCGTACTCGAAGCCGAGCGCGGCGTATTCGCTGAGCAGCGAGTCGTAGACGAAGAACCGGGCCTGGTTATCGGACAGGTTCGCCAGCGGCAGCCACTCCTGGCCGTTCTCCCGGTCGTGCAGGACGGCGTGACGCGACACGAACGTGCCGCGGCGCGAGTCCTGGCCGGCCAGACGGACGGGTGTGCCCTCGACGAGCAGCGAACCGAAGGCGAGCAGCTCGCCGAAGCCCCAGTCGATCGCGCCGTTGCGGCTCATGTCGACGCGCTTGTCCATCGCCTGCTGCAGCTTCGGGTGCACGGTGAAGCCCTCGGGCTTGTTCGCGTGCGCGTCGCCGATCAGGTGCACGACCTCGAGCGGAACGCCGGTGACCTCGGGGGTGCCGATCTGCTCGTCGACGGGCGGGAGGTCGGGGGCGATCGGCGTGGCACCGGTCTCCGCCGCGTGCGTCTCCGCGAAGGCGATCTCCAGGCGGTTCTGGAAGTCGGCCTTGGCCTGGTCGTACTCCTCCTGGGTGATGTCGCCACGACCGACGAGAGCGTCGGTGTAGAGGCTGCGCACCGAGCGCTTCGCCTGGATCAGGTCGGTCATCAGCGGCTGCGTCATCGACGGGTCGTCACCCTCGTTGTGGCCGCGGCGGCGATAGCACACCAGGTCGATCACGATGTCGCGGTGGAACCGCTCGCGGTACTCGAACGCGAGCTGCGCGACGTGCACGACGGCTTCGGGGTCGTCGCCGTTCACGTGCAGGACCGGCGCCTGGATGGTCTTCGCGACGTCGGTCGCATACACCGAGGTGCGTGAGTCGTTGGGCAGCGTGGTGAAGCCGACCTGGTTGTTCACGACCACGTGCACGGTGCCACCGGTGCGGTAGCCGCGCAGCTGCGACATCTGCAGGGTCTCCACGACGACGCCCTGGCCCGCGAAGGCGGCGTCGCCGTGCACCAGGATCGGCAGCCAGGTGAACGTGCCGATCGGCTTGCGGTCCTGCTTGGCACGCGCGATGCCCTCGAGCACGCCGTCCACGGTCTCCAGGTGCGAGGGGTTCGCGGCGAGGAGGATCGGCAGCTCGGCGCCGTCGTCGGCGACGAAGGTGCCCTCCTTGCCGAGGTGGTACTTGACGTCGCCGGATCCGCGCTGGTTGCCCGGAAGGGTGGATCCCTCGAACTCGCGGAACACCTGCCCGTAGGTCTTGCCGGCGATGTTCGCGAGCACATTCAGGCGGCCGCGGTGCGCCATGCCGATCGCGGCACCGTCGAGTCCCGCACCGGCGGCGCCCTGCAGGATCTCATCCAGCAGCGGCACGAGCGATTCCGCGCCTTCGAGCGAGAAGCGCTTCTGGCCCACGTACTTGGTCTGCAGGAAGGTCTCGAAGGCCTCGGCCTCGTTGAGCTTGCTGAGCACGCGCAGCTGCTCGTCGTGGCCGGGCTTGACGTACTTGACCTCGACCTTGTCCTGGAACCAGCGGCGCTGCTCCGGATCCTGGATGTGCATGTACTCGATGCCGATCGTGCGGCAGTAGGAGTCGCGGAGCACACCGAGGATCTCGCGCAGCTTCAGCTGACGGTGACCACCGAAGCCGTTCGTGACGAACTCGCGGTCCAGATCCCAGAACGTCAGTCCGTGGGTCTCGATCTCGAGGTCGGGGTGTGTGCGCTGCACGTACTCGAGCGGGTCGATGTCGGCCATGAGGTGGCCGCGCACGCGGTAGGAGTTGATCAACTCCTGCACGCGGGCGGTCTTGTCGATGCGCTCGGCGAGGTCGACCGCGATGTCCTTGTTCCAGTGGATCGGGGCGTACGGGATCCGGAGGGCACGGAAGATGCCCTCGTAGAAGCCGCGCTCGCCGATCAGCAGCTCGTGCACCTTCTTCAGGAACTCGCCCGAGCCCGCGCCCTGGATGACCCGGTGGTCATAGGTCGAGGTGAGCGTGATCGTCTTGCCGATGCCGAGCACGTCCAGCGTCTTCTGGCTGGAGCCCTGGAACTCGGCCGGGTACTCGAGGGCGCCGGCGCCGATGATGCAGCCCTGGCCCTTCATCAGGCGCGGCACGGAGTGCACGGTGCCGATGCCGCCCGGGTTCGTCAGGGACAGCGTGGTGCCCTGGAAGTCCGCGGCGGTGAGCTTGTTCCCGCGCGCGCGGCCGATGAGGTCCTCGTACGCGGAGAGGTACTCGCTGAACGTGAGCGACTCGGCACGCTTGATGCTCGGCACGAGCAGGGCGCGGGTGCCGTCGGGCTTGGGGATGTCGATGGCGATGCCGAGGTTCACGTGCGCGGGGGCGACGACGCTGGGCTTGCCGTCGACCTCGGCGTAGAACACATTCTGGCTCGGGAACTCCTTCAGCGCCTGGATCAGCGCCCAGCCGATGAGGTGCGTGAAGGAGACCTTGCCGCCGCGGGTGCGGGACATGTGGTTGTTGATGACGATGCGGTTGTCGATCATCAGCTTCGCCGGGACGGTGCGCACGCTCGTCGCGGTGGGGACGGTGAGCGACTCGTCCATGTTCGCGGCGAGGGTCTTCGGCATGCCGCGCAGCGGCGTGACGACGTCCTCGTGCTGCTCGGCGCCGGGTTCCGCGGTGGCGCGATCCTGCGCCTGGGCGGGGATCGGGGCCTGGCGGGCCGGCTTCGTCGTGGTGCGTGCCACGGGCTGCTGGCCGATCACCGGGACCGGAGCGGTCACGGGGTGCGTGTCCGGGGCGGTGGCGGGAGCGGCCGGCGGCGCGGCAGCAGCGGGGGCGGCCGGAGCCGTCGCAGGCTCGGAGGGGCGATAGTTCTCGAGGACCGGCCACCACTCCTTGTCGACGGAGTTGCGGTCGACCTTGAACTGTTCGTACAGCTCGTCGACGAGCCAGGAATTGGCCCCGAACTCTCCATCTCCAGAAGTCCCGACGCCGGTCACCTGGCTCGACACGCTCGATCGCCCTCTTTCATCGCTGAATCTGGTGGGATCCGTCCCCGGTGGTCTCCGGGTATGGCCACTCATCCGGGTGTCAAGCCTAACGTGTCACAGCCCCGGTGCGGGCCTGGATCGCAGGGCGCGGCGAGACCTTCCGCACGCGGGTCGCCCGGGGTCACGACGCCGAGTCCGGAAGGACGCGGCGCCGAGGCGTTCCGGGCGGGGGAGGCATACCCTGTGTGCATGCAGTTCTCCGGCGAAGGACCCATGGTCGACCTCACCTACTCCGACGTGTTCCTGGTGCCGCGTCACTCGGACGTGACCAGCAGGCTCCAGGTCGATCTTGCGCCGCAGGACGGCACCCCGGCGACCATCCCGCTGGTGTCCTCGAACATGAACTCGGTGACCGGCCCGCGGCTCGCCGCGACCCTCGCCCGCCGCGGCGGGATCGGCGTGCTGCCGCAGGACATGCCGCTGCAGGAGCTGGACGAGGCGATCCGCTGGGTCAAGCGCCAGCCGGTGTCCTGGGACACCCCGCTCGTGCTCTCGCCGCGAGCGACCGTGGAGGACGCGCTCCGGCTGCTGCCGGCCACCGACGGTCACGGCATCGTGGTCGCGGACGCGCCGCGCGGCCCGGACGGCCTCCACGTCGACGCGATCCACGGAATACTGCCCGCCGTCCGCCTCGCGTCCGCGTTGCGGGACGCTCAGCTCGGCGACCTGGTCCGCGCCGACTCCCCGTCGCTCGACGCCGAGGACGTCGCCGACCCGCGTGCGGCGTTCGACGCGATCACCGCCGTCGAGGCCGAGATGGTGTGCGTGCTGCAGCACGGTCACCTGGTGGGCACGCAGACCGCGCGCGGAGCGCTGCGCTCCACGCTGTACCGGCCCGCGGTCGACGCCGCAGGGCGTCTGGCCGTGGCCGCCGCGGTCGGGATCAACGGCGACGTCGCAGCCAAGGCCACCGCCCTGGCGGCGGCCGGGGTGGACGTGCTGGTGGTCGACACCGCGCACGGTCATCAGGAGGGGATGCTGCGGGCTCTGCGCACGGTCGCGGCACTCGAGCTCGGCATTCCGATCGTGGCCGGCAACATCGTCACGGCCGATGGCGTGCGGGACCTCGTCGACGCCGGCGCATCGATCCTGAAGGTCGGGGTCGGACCCGGCGCGATGTGCACCACCCGCATGATGACGGCGGTGGGGCGCCCGCAGTTCTCCGCCGTGCTGGAGACGGCGCAGGCCGCCGCCGAGCTCGGCGCGCACGTGTGGGCGGACGGGGGAGTGCGCTACCCGCGCGACGTCGCCCTCGCCCTCGCCGCGGGGGCCGCATCGGTGATGGTCGGCTCCTGGTTCGCCGGCACGATCGAGGCTCCGGGTGAGCTGCAGAGCGACGCGGAGGGGCGCATCTATAAGGAGTCGTGGGGCATGGCCTCGACCAAGGCGGTGCAGGCGCGCTTCGGCCGTCTCGGCGCGTACGAGCGTGCCCGCAAGGAGCTGTTCGCCGAAGGCATCTCGTCTTCCAGGATCTACCTGGATCCGCTCCGTCCCGGTGTCGAGGATCTGCTCGACATGATCACCTCGGGTGTGCGCTCCTCGTTCACCTACGCAGGCGCATCCTCCGTGCCGGAGTTCCACGAGCGGGCGCTTGTCGGGCTGCAATCCGCGGCAGGCTACGAAGAGGGCAAGGCGCTGCCGGTCAGCTGGTGATCACGCCGACGACCGTGCATCCGGTCGCATCACCCGCGCCGAGGGAAAGTAGAGCCGAGGGACGATAGAATCGTTCGCACCATGGACGACCCTCCCTCGTGTAGTACATCGCCCCACTGCCCGCTCTCCGCTTCGTCGGAGGTGACACCGTGATGGATTACATCTGGTTGGGCGTGGGGCTTCTGCTCATCGTGGGGACGGGCCTGTTCGTCGCCAGCGAGTTCGCCCTGGTCAACCTCGACCGCGCCGATCTGGAGGCGCGACGGGATCGCGGCGAGAGCCGTCTGGGCATGACCATCGCGGCGCTGAAGATCACCTCGACGCACCTGTCCTCGGCGCAGCTCGGCATCACGCTGACCACCCTGCTGACCGGTTTCACGATGGAGCCGGCGCTGTCGAACCTGCTCCGTCCGTTGCTCAGCTCGTGGGGGATCCCCGAGCCCGTCACCGTCACGATCGCCGTGATCGTCGCGATGACGGTCGCCACGATGCTGTCGATGATTCTCGGCGAGCTCGTGCCGAAGAACTTCGCGATGGCGCTGCCGGTCGCGACCGCCAAGGTCGTCATCCCTTTCCAGACCGTGTTCACGATGGTGTTCCGCCCCGTCGTCGCGCTGCTGAACGGCAGCGCCAATGGCGTGCTCCGTGCCATCGGCATCGAGCCCAAGGAGGAGCTCAGCGGTGCGCGCTCGGCGGAAGAGCTCAGTTCGCTGGTGCGCCGTTCCGCGAGCGCCGGTGTGCTCGAGGAGGACACCGCGACGCTGCTGGATCGCAGCCTCGGCTTCGCGCGGCTCACGGCGGGCGACGTGATGACCCCGCGCCCGAGCATGCACGCGATCTCGGCGGCGGATTCCGCCGACGGCGTGATCGGGCTGGCCCGGCGCACCGGCCACAGCCGTTTCCCGGTTTTCGACGAGGACCTCGACGACATCACCGGCGTGGTGCATCTGAAGGCGGCCGTGTCGGTGCCGCGCGACCGCCGCACCGAGGTGCCGGTGGGTGCGCTCTCCTCCGAGCCGCTGCGCGTGCCGGAGACCGTGCACCTGGATGCGCTCGTGGCCGAGCTGCGCGGCGGTGGCTACCAGCTCGCAATCGTCGTGGACGAGTACGGCGGCACCGCGGGGATCGTGACCCTCGAGGACCTCGTCGAGGAGATCGTCGGCGAGGTGTCCGACGAGCACGACCGCAGCAGGGCCGGCGTCGTGAAGAGCCGCGACGGGATCACCTTCCCCGCGGAGCTGCGCCCCGACGAACTGCGTGCGAGCACCGGCATCGAGGTGCCGGAGGGCGACGTGTACGACACGGTCGGCGGCTACGTGATGAGCGTGCTGGAGCGGCTGCCCAAGGCCGGCGACGAAGTGCCCGTGCCGGGCGGCACCCTGCACGTCGTGCGCATGCAGGGGCGAAGGGTGGATCGGATCCGCTTCATGCCCGAGGCCACGACGGAGGAGGGGGGCGAGCGATGAGCGACTGGGCCGGAATCGCATGGCTGTTCGTGCTGCTCGCCTTCAACGCGTTCTTCGTCGCGGCGGAGTTCGCGGTGATCTCCGCGCGCCGGTCGCAGATCGAGCCGCTCGCCGAACGCGGATCCCGTTCCGCGCGCACCGCGCTGTACGCGATGGAGCACGCCACGCTCATGCTGGCGACCTCGCAGCTCGGCATCACCGTGTGCTCGCTGCTGATCCTGAACGTGTCGGAGCCCGCGATGCACCACCTGCTCGCCGCGCCCCTGGGCGCACTCGGGCTGGCCGAGGGGGCGGTGGACGCCATCGCGTTCATCATCACCCTGGTCATCGTGTCGTTCCTGCACGTGGTGTTCGGCGAGATGGTGCCGAAGAACCTCGCGTTCTCGGTGCCGGACCGGGCGGTGCTGATCCTCGCGGCGCCGCTGGTGTGGATCTCCAAGGTGTTCTATCCGGTGATCCGCGCGCTGAACGCCACCGCCAATGGCGTCGTGCGGCTTTTCGGTGTGGAGCCGAAGGACGAAGCCGCATCGACGTTCACGCTCGACGAGGTCGCCACGATCGTGGATCAGTCCCGTCGTGAGGGCATGCTCACCGACTCCGCGGGCACCGTGAGCGCGGTGGTCGAGTTCACGGACAAGGACGCACGCGACGTCGCCGTGCCGCTCGCCGGCCTCGTCACGCTGCCGCTCGGCGCGACTCCGGACGATGTGGAGCGGGCCGTCGCCAAGCACGGCTTCTCGCGCTACGTCATGGTCGACACCGAAGGGGCACCGGTGGGCTACGTGCACCTGAAGGACGTGATCCGCTCGGCCGAAGGGCCGGATGCAGCGGTGCGCGCGGCTGCGCCGATCCCCGCGAAGCGCGTCCACCAGATGGTGCCGATGCAGGAGGACACCGATCTCGAGGATGCGCTCGCGATCATGCGGCGCGCGGGGCGACACCTCGCGCAGGTGCGCAACGCGGCGGGTGAGACGACGGCGATCCTGTTCCTGGAGGACATCATCGAGGAGCTCGTCGGCGAGGTGCGCGACATCACCCGTCGCGGCTTCGGGCGCTGAGTCTCGCCTCAAGGGGTCGTTGAGCGAGCGATGCGCTCGACGACCCCTTGCTGCTCAGTGCCAGCGGGCGCGCAGATACTGGTCGGGCCAGGCGACCTCTTCGCCGAGTTCGTGCGCGGCGCGCAGCCCGAAATGCGGATCGCGCAGCCACTCCCGTCCGGCGAAGATCGCGTCCGCCGCACCCTCGGCGAGCACGGACTCGGCTTGGGCGCCGCTCGTCAGCAGCCCCACGGCGGAGGAGGGGATCCTGCCGCCCTGGCGCACGGCCGCGGCGAGCGGCACCTGGTAGCCCGGGTGGACTTCGATGCGCTGGTGGGCGACGAGCCCGCCGCTGGAGACGTCGATGAGATCCGCGCCGTGCTCGACCGCCCATTCCGCCACCACGGCGGCCTCGTCCGGCGTGAAGCCGCCCGGGGCGTGGTCGGTGGCGGAGATCCGCATGAACACCGGTACCTCGTCGCCCGCGACCCGGCGCACCGCGTCGGTGACCTCGAGCAGGAGCCGGGCGCGGTTCTCGAGCGAKCCGCCRTACGCGTCSTCGCGGTGGTTGCTGAGCGGCGAGAGGAACTGGTGCAGCAGGTACCCATGCGCGCCGTGGATCTCCAGCACGTCGAAGCCCGCGTCGAGGGCGCGGCGTGCGGCCACCGCGAACGCGTCGACGACGCCGGCAATGCCCGACGCGTCGAGGGCCTCGGGCGCGTCGAAGCCTTCGAACGCGATCGCCGAGGGTGCGACCGTGGTCCAGCCGCCCTGGGCTGCGGGGACGGATCCGCGCTCCTCGGCCCACGGCCACCAGGTCGAGGCCTTGCGGCCGGCATGTGCGAGCTGCACCCCGATCCGGGCGCCGCGCGCGTGCACCGCGTCGACGATCGACGCCCAGGCGTCGCGCTGCGCGTCGTTCCACAGACCGGTGTCGCGCGGGCTGATCCGGCCCTCCGGCACGACAGCGGTGGCTTCGGCCACGATGAGGCCCGCACCGCCGGAGGCGAACTGCGCGAGATGGGCGTGGTGCCATTCCTGCGGCACGCCGTCGACGGCGCTGTACATGCACATGGGCGAGACCCACAGGCGGTTGCTCAAGGTGACGGATCGGATGGTCAGCGGGGAGAACAGGTGGCTCACGGTCCGACGCTACCGGTCGCCGGACAGGTCGGGGGGCGGATCCGCGGATCCGCATCATCCGGATCCCTCGGCGGCGCGCACAGCCGCGGCCCAGTACCGTTGACGCATGCCTTTCTTCGCCGGTCCGGTGCGCCCGTGGTCGGACGACCGCACCCGCGCACTGCTGCGCGCGCCGAGCGCCGACTCCGACAAGCGCAGCCGCGGCGTCGTCGCGCTGCGCACCGGATCCGACGCGTACCCGGGCGCGGCCGTGCTCGGCGTGGAGGGCGCGTGGCGCGCCGGCTGCGGCTACGTGCGCTACGTCGGCCCGCGGCGGGCCGCGGACCTCGTGCTCGCGCGACGCCCCGAGACCGTCGCGACCGAGCCCGGCTCCGCCGCCATCCGGGCCGAGGCCTGGGTCATCGGCTCCGGCACCGATGCCGCGACCCGCTCGGAGTCGGAGACGACCGCGCTGCGTGCGCTGCTGGACGGTGCGGCCCCCGTCGTCGTCGACGCGGGAGCGCTGGATCTGCTTCCTGCAGCGAACGCCCCGGTCATCGCCACGCCGCACGCGGAGGAGTTCGTGCGGCTGCGGGCGCAGCTGGGACTCGGCGAGCTCGTCCCTGATGCCCTGCGGGATCCGTCAGCGCGCGCGAACGCGGTGAACGAGACCGCCGAGGCGCTGGGCGGCGCGGTGCTGCTCAAGGGCGCGACCACGTTGATCGCCGACGCCACCGGCGTGTTCGCCGTCGATGCGGGGACGCCGTGGCTGGCCACGGCCGGCACCGGCGACGTGCTGGCAGGCGTGATCGGCGCGCTCGTCGCCGCCGACCGTGCGGTGGGCGGGACCACGGCGCTCGCCGAGCTGGCTGCCGCCGCGGCGTGGCTGCACGGGCTTGCCGGGCGGATCGCATCGGGCACCGCATCGGGCGGCCCCGGGCGCCCGATCGTCGCACTCCAGGTAGCGGAAGGGCTGCCGGCGGCCATCGCGCTGGTCTGCAACGGCGACGAGCGGGGGCGCGTCGACGACGAACACGACGAAGAGACCCAGGAGGACCGCTCGTGACCGGTGCCGAGCCGACGGGCGCGATCCGCGCCGAACCGAGCCGTCGCGACGATTCGCCGAAGGCGTCCGCAGTGCGTCGCGCGAGCCTGCCGCTCACCGTGCTGTGGCTGGCATTCGTCATCGCGCATCTGTACGTCTCGATGATCGGGTGGCGGATGCCCGCGCTGCCGATGGGCGACACCGTCTTCGTGTACGAGCCGTGGGCGCGCAACGCTCTCGGCGGCGGCGCGATCGTCGGCATCACGGAGAGCTGGGTCTACCCTCAGCTCGCCCTCGTGCCCATGCTCATCGCCCAAGGGCTGTCGCAGCTCATCCATCCGCTGTTCCCCGGGTCCTACGCCGTCGGATCCGCGAGCTACGTCGTCGCCTGGTCGATCCTGGTGACTGCGCTCGACGCCGTCGGATTCGCATTCCTGCTGCGCGGCACCAGGGCGCGCCGCAGCCGGATCCGCCGCGGCGCCGCCCTGCTCTGGATGGTCGCGCTCGTCCTGCTCGGCCCCATCGCGATGTTCCGGATCGACGCGATCACCGTGCCGCTCGCGATCATCGGCGGTCTGTGGCTGTTCTCCCGCCCCGCGGTGGCGAGCGCGCTGTTCACGATCGGAGCCTGGATCAAGATCTGGCCCGGTGCCCTGTTCGTCGCGGCTCTTGCACTGCTGCGTGGCCGGATTCGCATGCTCGCCTCGGCGGCGATCGTCACGTTCGCGGTCGTGCTCGGGCTCGTGCTGCTGGGCGGATCCAGGAACCTCCTCGGCTTCCTCAGCCAGATGAGCGGCCGCGGGCTGCAGATCGAGGCGGTCGGCGCGACGCCGCTGCTGTGGCTCACCCAGGTCGGGGTCACTCGGATCCAGTACGACCGCCAGATCCTCACGTTCCAGCTCGCAGGTCCCGGCGTCGACGTCGTCGCTGCGCTGCTCACCCCGCTCATGGTGCTGGGCGTGGTCGCCGTGGCGGCGCTCGCCCTATGGAAGCTGCGCGCCGGCGCCTCGGCGAGGCGTCTGCTGCCGGCGACCATGCTCGCCCTCGTCGCCGTCCTGATCGCGTGCAACAAGGTCGGTTCGCCGCAGTTCCAGGTGTGGATGCTCGCCCCGCTCGTGCTGTGGTGCCTCCTCGACGGTCCTCGCGTGCGGATCCCGGCGATCCTCGTGCTCCTCGACTACGCGCTCACCCAGGCGGTCTACCCTGTCGTGTACGACCAGCTGCTGGCGGCGCAGGCCCTGCCGATCGCGCTGCTGAGCGCCCGCAACATCCTCGTCGTCGTCATCTGCGTGATCGCGATCCGCGCGATCGTGCGCACCCCGGTGCGCCGCAGAGCGTTCCTCGTCGCCGAACTCCCCGAAACCCGGAGGTCCTGATGCTCGTCGCCTTCTCCGTCGCCCCGTCCGGTTCGCCGCAGGGCGGATCCGCACCTGATCGCCCCGAGAGCGCAGACGCCTCGGTGCACGACGCCGTCGCCGCCGCGGTGGCCGTGGTCCGCGCCTCCGGACTCGCGCACCGCACCACGAGCATGTTCACCGAGATCGAAGGCCCCGACTGGGACACCGTCATGGACGTCGTCAAGCGCGCCACCGCGGCCGTCATGCCGTTCGGATCCCGGGTSTCCCTCGTGCTCAAGGCCGACATCCGCCCCGGCTACACCGGTGAGATCGACGGCAAGATCGCGCGTCTCGAGCAGGCCATCGAGGAGTCCGGCAGCCTCTAGGCTGGACGGATGAAACCCTCGAGCCCCTCGAGGGGTGCGGCGAAGCGGGCGCTCCTCTCCCTCGCCATCGGCAGCTTCGGCATCGGCATGACCGAGTTCGTCGCGATGGGCCTGCTGCCCAACATCGCGCAGGACCTGCTGCCCGAGCTCTGGGCGCAGAACCCGGATGAGGCCATCGGCCGCGCCGGCATCCTGGTGTCGCTGTACGCGCTGGGCGTCGTGCTCGGCGCGCCCACCATCGCCGGCCTCGTCGCGCGCTTTCCCCGCCACAAGGTGATGATCGGTCTTGCGATCGCGCTGACTCTCGGCAACGGCCTCGCCGTCGTGCTGCCGACGTTCGAGACGGTCGGGCTCGCCCGCTTCATCGCGGGCCTCCCGCATGGCGCCTACTTCGGGATCGGCGCGCTCGTCGCCTCCGACGTGCTCGGCCCGGGCAAGCGCGCCAAGGGCGTGGCCTTCATCCTGACCGGTCTCACCATCGCGAACGTGGTCGGCGTGCCCGCGGGAACCTACCTCGGGCAGCACGTCGGATGGCGCAGCGCGTTCCTCGTCGTCACGATCGTGTTCGCGCTCGCCACGGTCTGCATCGCCCTCTTCGTGCCGGAGCACGAGGGCGACCCCGGACGCACGTTCCGCGCGGAGCTGCGCGTGTTCCGCCGCCCCCAGGTCTGGTTCGCACTTGCGACCGGCGCCATCGGTTTCGGCGGGTTCTTCGCGGTCTACAGCTACATCGCTCCCGTCGTCACGGAGCGGGCGGGCGCGCCGGAATGGATGGTGCCGGTCACGCTGGTGGTGTTCGGGCTCGGCATGACCATCGGCAACCTGCTCGGCGGCGTCTTCGGCGACCGCAACCTCAGGCTTACCCTGCTGGTGGGGCTCGGCGCGATGGCCGTGGTGCTCGTGCTGCTCGCGATCCTGTCCTTCTCGATCTGGCTGCTCGTGCCGCTCTCGTTCGTGATGGCGCTGCTCTCGTCGATCCTGAGCCCGGCGATCCAGACCCGCCTCATGGAGGTCGCGGGCGACAACCAATCCATCGCGGCGGCGTTGAACCACTCCGCGCTGAACATCGGCAACAGCCTGGGCGCGTTCCTCGGCGGACTCGTGATCGCGTGGGGCTGGGGCTTCGCCGCTCCGTCCTGGGTGGGGGCCGGCCTCGCCGTCGTCGGCCTCGGAATCGCGATCGCGTCCTACGCCGTGCAGCGCCGTTTCCACACCGAGACCGGATCGGTGCGCGCGCGCGACCTGGCCTGAACAAGCCCCGATCGCCGAGCCGCCAGGGGAGCGAACCCCGGCGCGTCCTAGCATGGGCGGATGAGCTCCGCCCCTGATCGTGATGCGGCCGTCGAGGACCTGCCCGTCGCAGGCACCGCGGTGATCCTCCGTGACGCAGCGGAGGGCATGGAGGTGCTGATGCTGCGCCGCCCCGACCGCGGTTCGTTCCCGGGCGCGTGGGTGTTCCCCGGCGGCATGATCGAGCCGGGTGATCGGATCCCGGGAGCCGACGAGCTCGAGGACGCCTGCCGCGCCGCCGTGCGCGAGACGGCTGAGGAGGTGGGCCTGGAGCTCGAACGGCTGGTGCCACTGTCCTGCTGGGTGCCGCCGGCCGGGATCCCGAAACGTGTGCGGACCTGGTTCTTCCTCGCGGCGGATCCGGGCGGCGTGATCCGTCCGGCTGTGCACGAGGTGGTAACGACGCGGTGGCTGGCACCGGAGGCCGCGCTCGCCGCGCGGGACGCCGGAGAGATCGCGCTGATGCCGCCGACCTGGCGCACCCTGGACGCGCTGTGCGGTGCGACCGGCGTGGAGGAGGCTCTGACCCGCATTCAGGATCCGGCCGTCTTCCGCACCCGGATGCAGGCGACCGCGGCAGGCACCCTCTTCTTCTGGGACGGCGACGAGCTCGCCGGTGCGGCGACGGGCGCCAGGGAGCGCCTGGTCGCAGAGGATCCGGTCTGGCGGTTCGAGCGCCTCTGATCGATGGCGGCGCCCGTCGACGACGCGCCCCGTCGCGGGCGCGGGCGCCGGAAATCGCCGCCGGACAGTCGCATCGCGGCTGTGTCGAGCGGGCCATGGCGTCAGGAGCCGAGCAGCCGCTCCAGGTGCCGGCCGACACCGTCGGTCTCGATGAGGAAGCCGTCATGGCCGAAGTCGCTCGCGAGGACGATCGCCTCGTTGCCGTCCAGCGTGTGCGGGATGCCCCGGGCGATGCGGTGCTGACCGTCGACCGGGAACAGCCGGTCGGTGTCGATGCCGAGCACGAGCGTCCTCGCCGTCACCCGCTTGAGGGCATCCTCGACGCCCCCGCGGTCGCGCCCGATGTCGTGCGAGTTCATCGCCTCCACGAGCGTGAGGTAGCTGTTCGCGTCGAAGCGCCGGGTGAACTTGTTGCCGTGGAAGTCGAGGTAGCTCTCCACGGCGTAGCGACCGCCCTGGCCGAGCGGCGACACATCGGACTGCCAGGAGCGCTGGAATCGCTGGTTCAGTTCGATCGGGCTGCGATAGTTCAGCAGCGCCATCCGCCGCGCCAGCGCGAGACCGCGGTGCGGGCCCTCCCCGACGGGCGCGTCGTAGTACTCGCCGCCCGCGAAGCGCGGATCCATCCGCACCGTCTCCAGCTGTACGAAGTTCAGCGCGAGCTGGTCGGCGGTCGTCACCGGGGGAGAGGACAGGATCGCGAGGCGCTCGACTCGGTCGGGCTGGCCGACCGCCCACTCCAGGGCGTGCATGCCGCCCATGGATCCGCCGATCACCGCGCCCCAGCGCTCGATGCCGAGCGCGTCCGCGAGCAGCACCTGGGCGGCGACCTGGTCGCGGATCGTGAGGTAGGGGAAGCGTGAGGCCCATTCGTAGCCGTCGGGGGCGATGCTCGCCGGCCCGGTGGAGCCCTGGCACCCGCCGAGCATGTTCGGGGCGATCACGAACCACTCGTCGGTGTCGATGGCGCAGCCCGGGCCGACGATCTCGCCCCACCAGCCGCTCGTCGCGTGTCCGCGGCCCGCCTCGCCGACGACGTGGCTGTCTCCGGTGAGCGCGTGCAGGATGAGGATCGCGTTGTCGCGCGCCTCGTTCAGCGTGCCCCAGGACTCGTACGCGATGCGGATCAGCGGAAGCTCCGCGCCTCCCTCGGTGCGGAACGGCCCGAAGGCCTCGAACCGGCGATCGCCCGCCGGATCGCCGTCGCGCCAGGCGCCGGTGGACGGCGGGCGGGCGCGCAGCAGGCGGGCGTCCGCCTCCGACACGCGTGCCGAGGGCACCGTGTCCTCCGAGGTCGTCTGCCAGTCCATGGATCCATTCTCCCGGGTGCGGCCGGGTGGGTGCGGAAGGTTACGGATCGGGGCGCGGAGGGGCGGGGTGGCGCCCCCTCTGCGCCCCTCTGCGCGTCGGCGCCTCCTTTGCGCATCCGCGCCCCCTCTGAGCATCCGCGCCCCCTTGCAGCGGCGCCCATCCGCGGGGGCGTGGATGCCACGAGGGGGCGCCGACGGTGTGTCTCACGCGGGGGGACGGACGCCGAAGGCGTTCAAGCGGGCCGAGAGCGTGTCGGGCGTGCGGATGTGGCGGTCCTCCCAGCGGGCGAATCGCCATCCAGTGACACCGCGGACGTCGTCCTCGCGGCGTTTCTCCGCAATGACCGCATCCTCGGCGGTGCGGGCGCCACGGACCTCCGGATCCATGTACTTGCCCTGACCGTCGAACTCTCCGAACACCCTGTTGCGCGGGAATCCGAAATCGAGCCAGTAGTCGTCCCCCTCCGCCCCGGTGACGTGCACCTGGAGATCAAGGCCGGAGAAGCCGATGCGGTGCAGTTGCAGGCGGCTCACGCTTTCTCCCGGCAGCTGTGCGCGGCCGTCCGCGAAGTCGAGGATCCTGCGTGCCTGGCGGACGCCGCGGGCGTGGACAGCGGCAGCGCGATGAGACATCCGTTCATGCCACGCGACGGCACGAGCCGCATCGTATCGATGCCCTTCCACGGCGACGCGCCGCAGCGCAGCGTCGGCTGCGGAGAGACTCGCGTCGGCTGTCGCCGTGCAGGCGAGGTCAAGCACGGTGCGCTCGACAGAGGTGCATCTGATCCCCCCGATCTCGACGATGTCGGAATCGTCGATCGCGACGTAGTGCTGTGCGATGCCGGATCGGGTGCGACCGTGCCGGTTCCCGAGGATGACGGTGTGCACGTTCTTCGGCGCGAGGCGGTACACCGGCAGTCCATGCACGACAGCGGCCGATGGACCCCAGAACACGGGACCCGGCGGGTCCGCGTTGAGGTGGGCGGCGATCACGGCGACGAGGTGCTTGCCTTCGTCCCAGAGGCCGTCATACCCGACGGCGTCGATGTAGCGGTCGCGCCGCACTCGGAGCACCAGACCGGTGCGGACCAGCTCACGGATTTCGCGATCGGTGCGCCCGGAGCTCAGGAGATCCGCACGGGTCTGCAGAAGGTCGTGCGCCTGCGCCAGGCCGATGGAGGTCTTCATCGTCCCAGCGTGACCGGCGTCGCACACCGGTGGGATGTGCTGCACGCATCCGGTGGCAAGACCGCATCGCCCGGGGAATGTGTGGACCGGATGCGGCTGCGTCATCCGAGGCTGTATCGGCCGCGATTCGCGGGGCGCCGTTCGCATCGGCGCCCCCGTGCAGTATCCGCACCCCCACGCAGTGGGGGCGTGGATGCCCACGGGGGCGTGGATGCCCAGCGGGGGGCGTGGACACCCGGGAGGGGGCGTGGATGCCCAGCGGGGGCGTGGACACCCGGAGGGGGCGTGGACGCCCAGCGCCGCGGGTGAGAGGGGGCACCGACGTACAAGACGATGGGATGCACAGGGCCCCGGGAACACGGGAGCGCCCCGGATCCGAAGATCCGGGGCGCTCCCGTCTCTGAGGAGGAGTCGTCAGGCGCGTGCGGCCTCGGAGACCTTGCGCGCCGCGGCGAGGGCCTGATCCAGGTCCGCCTTGAGGTCCTCGATGTTCTCGAGACCGACCGACAGGCGCACGAGGCCCGGGGTCACGCCCGTGGTGAGCTGCTGCTCGGGGGTGAGCTGGGCGTGCGTGGTGGAGGCCGGGTGGATCACCAGCGACCGGACGTCGCCGATGTTGGCGAGGTGGCTGAACAGGGTGAGGCTGTTCACGAACTCGCGGCCGGCGTCCACGCCGCCCTTCAGCTCGAACGAGAGGACCGCGCCGACGCCCTTCGGGGCGTAGGTGTTCGCGGCGGCGTACCACGGCGACGTGGGCAGCCCCGAGTAGTTCACGCTGGCGACGTCGTCGCGGCCGTCCAGCCACTCGGCGATCTCCTGGGCGTTCTGCACGTGGCGCTCGATGCGCAGCGACAGCGTCTCGATGCCCTGGATGAGGTTCCAGGCGCTCTGCGGCGCGATCGCGGATCCGAGGTCACGGAGCAGCTGCACGCGGGCCTTGATGATGTAGGCGAGGCCATCGCCGACGGCCGCCGTGTAGCTGGCGCCGTGGTACGACGGGTCCGGCTCGGTGAGACCCGGGAACTTCTCCACGTTCTGCGACCAGGCGAAGGAGCCGCCGTCGATGATCGCGCCGCCGATCGTCGTGCCGTGGCCGCCGAGGAACTTGGTGACCGAGTGCACGACGATGTCGGCGCCGTGCTCGAACGGGCGGATCAGGTACGGGGTTGCGATCGTGTTGTCGACGATGAGCGGCACGCCCGCCTCGTGCGCGGCGCCGGCGACGCCCTTGATGTCGAGGACGTTGATCTGCGGGTTGCCGATGGTCTCCGCGAAGAACAGCTTGGTGTTGGGACGGACCGCGCGGCGCCACTCTTCGATGTCGTCCTGGTTCTCGACGAACGTGACCTCGATGCCGAGCTTGGCGAGCGTGTACTTGAAGAGGTTGTAGGTGCCGCCGTAGATCGAGGAACTCGAGACGAAGTGGTCACCGGCCTGGGCGATGTTGAGGATCGCGAAGGTCGAGGCGGCCTGACCCGACGCGAGCACGAGGGCGCCGGTGCCGCCCTCGAGAGCGGCGAGGCGCTGCTCGAGCACATCCTGCGTCGGGTTCTGGATGCGGGTGTAGATGTTGCCGAACTCGGCCAGTGCGAACAGGTTCGCCGCGTGGTCCGCGTTGTCGAACACGTACGACGTGGTCTGGTAGATCGGCGTGGCGCGGGCCTTGGTGACGGGATCCGGGGCAGCGCCGGAGTGGATCTGCTTGGTCTCGAAGCGCCAGTTCTCTGCAGCGGTCATGAGTGTCTCCTTCAGGATCAGCGACACCGAACCGCGTCGCAGGGCAGTGGGCCGTGGCTTCGACGGGCGCGAGAACCGGTGGCGTTGTATCGAGAGTACGAACCCGCGGCCGCTGTCAACAAGGCCGCGGAAATGTGACGTAACAGGGATCGGCCGCATGATTCCGCGGATCCGGAGGTCGCATCGACGATGGGCTGTCGTCGATGCGCGCGCGTGGATCCCGTAGCGTTGACGCATGGCGAACAGCGCGATGAACGACAGTCCCCACAACAGCAGACGTGCGGTGGTGACGGGGGCGAGCACCGGGATCGGCGAAGCGACGGTGCGGGCGCTGCGGGCGAGTGGCTGGGACGTCGTCGGCGTCGCGCGCCGCGAGGACCGCCTGCAGGCGCTCGCCGCGGAGACCGGATCGACGGCGTACGCCGCCGACCTCACCGACGCGGAACAGATCGCGGGTCTCGCGGAGCACCTGGCGCAGACCGGACCGCTGCACGCGGTCGTGCACGTCGCGGGTGGCGCCCGCGGCACGGAGCGGGTCGAGGACGGATCCGCGGAGAAGTGGCGGTGGATGTTCGAGGCGAACGTGCTCGCGGTGCAGCAGCTCACCGCGGCCCTGCTGCCGCAACTGCGTGCCGCCGCGTCGCACGGCGGTCACGCCGACCTGCTGTTCCTCACCTCGACCGCGGCCCGCCAGTCGTATCCGGGCGGATCCGGATACAACGCGGCGAAGGCGGCGGAGTCGATGATCCCGCAGGTGCTGCGCCAGGAGCTCAACGGCGAGCCGATCCGGGTCACCGAGATCGCACCGGGTCTCGTGCACACCGAGGAGTTCGCCCTGCGCCGCCTCGGCGGCGATGAGGTCGCCGCGGAGGCCGTCTATTCGGGCGTCGAGGCGCCGCTGGTCGCTGCGGATGTGGCCGACCTGATCGCCTACGCCTTGAACGCGCCGGGGCACGTGAACCTCGACCTCGTCGTGATCCGCCCGGTGGCCCAGGCCGCGGCGCACCTGCTCGCGCGCGGGCCGCTGCGCCCGCGCGGGGAGGACTGACCATGGGCGTGCACCTGATCGGCGGCGGCTTCGGCCGCGCCGCCTTCGCGCCGTTCACCGCCGAGGTGCAGGCCGTCGCGGCCGCGAAGGGGGTCGACGTGCCGCGCGTGGCCGTCGTCACCGTGCGCGAGGACGCTCATCCGGGTCACGCCGGTGATCTCGTCGAAGCGCTCACCGGCGACGGCGCGATCGCTCTCGACACCCGCGTGACGACCGTCGGACTGACGGATCTGGTGGATCCGGGTGTCTTCGACGATGTCGACGCGATCGTGATCGGGGGCGGGCTGACCCCGGCCTACCACGCGGCCCTCGAAGCCGGATATGACGTGATCCGCACCGCGGTGCAGGGCGGCACACCGTATCTCGGCTTTTCGGCCGGTGCCATGATCGCCGCCGAGCGCGCGATCCTCGGCGGCTGGCGGATCGGAGAGGTCGCGATCGCCCCGGAGGAGACCGCCGAGGATCTCGACGAGATCACCGTCGTGCCTGGGATCGGCCTGGTCGACGTGTCGATCGACGTGCACGTCGCGCAGTGGGGCACGCTCAGTCGCCTCATCGCCGCCACCGAGGCCGGCGCCGTCGACGGCGGGCTGGGGATCGACGAGAGCACCGTGCTCATCGCCGACGCGGAGGGCCTGCGGATCGCGGGGGAGGGCAGCGTCTGGCGGGTGTTCCCCGGAACCGAGGGCGTGACCGTCTCGAGCGATCGGGCGGCGCTCTGATGCCCAGGACGCTCGCCGATCTCGCCGCGGACGGCCAGCTCGATGCCGGCTGGGCCGAGGCCCTGGCACCTGTCGCCCCGCTCGTCGCCGAGCTCGGAGACCGGCTGCGCGCTGAGACGGCCGCCGGACGTGGCTATCTCCCGGCCGGGCAGAACGTGCTGCGCGCGTTCGCCMGCCCGCTGGCCGATGTCAAGGTGCTGATCGTGGGTCAGGATCCGTATCCCACCCCCGGGCATCCGATCGGCCTGTCCTTCGCCGTGGACAAGGCGGTGCGCCCGTTGCCGCGCAGCCTCGGCAACATCTACCGCGAGCTGGAGACCGACCTCGGAATCGCGCCGGCCGTGCACGGCGATCTCTCTGCGTGGAGCGATCAGGGCGTCATGCTGCTGAACAGGGTGCTCACGGTGCGCCCCGGCACACCCGCCTCGCACCGCGGCTGGGGCTGGGAGAAGGTCACCGAGCTCGCGATCCGCAGCCTCGTCGCCCGCGACGCCCCGCTCGTTGCGGTGCTCTGGGGCCGCGATGCCGAAGGGCTGCGCCCCCTGCTGGGTTCGACCCCGGTCATCGCCTCCGCGCACCCGTCGCCGCTGTCCGCGAGCCGCGGGTTCTTCGGATCCCGGCCGTTCTCGCGGGTCAACACCTTGCTCGAGGAGCAGGGCGCGGACCCCGTCGACTGGAGGATCGCATGAGCGACACCCCGGCCGCGCCGCAGGCCCGCACGGATGCGTCGAGCGCGCCCGCGCGGATCCGGCCGGTGCAGGATTCGAATCTCCCCGCGATCAGGGACATCTACAACCACTACGTGCGCACGAGCACCGTCACCTTCGACGAGGAGGAGACGGATCTGGCGGTCTGGGAGCACAAGCGCGAGCTCCTCGCGGAGACGGGGCTGCCGTTCCTCGTCGCGGCGGACGCCGACGGCGGGGTGCTCGGCTTCGCATACGCCCAGCACTGGCGCGCGAAATCCGCCTATCGGTTCAGCGCCGAGAACACGATCTACCTGAGCCCGGACGCTGCAGGACGCGGATTGGGCAAGGCGCTGCTGGAGGCTCTGCTGGACGCGTCAGCCCGGGCCGGGCTGCACGAGCTCATCGCCGTGATCGAGCCCACGGCGGCCGGGGCGTCGATCGCGCTGCACCGTCGCTACGGGTTCGTGGATGCCGGGCACCTGAAGGGCGTCGGCGTGAAGTTCGGCCGCACCCTGGACGTGCTGTTCCTGCAGAAGTCGCTCTAGGGCCGCGGATCAGCTCAGCAGTTCGCCCTCGCGCATGCGCTCCCACAGGGCGAGACGCGTGTGCGCCGGCTCGCCGATCCTGTYGAGCACCAGATTGAGCAGCTGCTCGTTCAGCATGAACGCCGCCGAGTCGCTCTGAAAGGCGTGATCGGTCGAGCCCGCGACGTCGAGCACGACGTCGGCGCGGGGTGCGATCGGGCACTCGAGGCCGTCGGTGACGAGCAGGAGCGCGACCCCGCGGCGCTTCGCGGCCGCAGCGAGGTCGGCCGCGCTGCGCTGGTAGCGGTGGAAGTCGAACAGCACCAGAACGTCGCGCGGGGTCATGTCGACGACGGCACCGAGGTCGTGCCCCGAGGGGTCGTTGAACATGCGCACCCCCGCGCGCAGCTCCTGCAGGTGCGTGCCGAGGTGGAACGCGGCGAGATACGTGAAACGGCCGCCAGTGAGCAGAATGCGCCGAGCGGGATCCGCGAGCAGGTCGACGGCGGCCGCGTACGAGGCATCGGGGATCCGAGCGAACGACTCGAGGGTGCGCTCGGCCTGCACGGTCGCATCACGCACCACGACCTCGCGCGGCGTGCCGGCCTCGGCCGGGGCGCTCAGCCGCACGAGCGGACCGGAGGAGCGTCGGGTCAGCTCGTCGCGCAGCGCACGCTGGAACTCCGTGAATCCGCCGAAGCCCAGGCTCTGCGCGAAGCGCAGCACCGTGGGAGGGCTCACTCCGGCACGCTCCGCCAGGTCGGCCAAGGTGGACAGGCCCGCACTCGGGTAGTCGGCGAGCAGCACGCGGCCGACCTGGCGCCCCGCACGGCTGAGCGCGGGCAAGGATGCGGCGACCAGGTCGGAGAGGGTCTCGTCGTCGGCCATAGGGCTCAGTCTGTCACGCGGGGCTCGCGTGCCGGGCGTCGAGGGACTCCGTGCGCATCGTCCCGTCGGCCAGCCGCACCGTCGTGACCGATTCGGCGGGCAGGGGCGTCCAGCCGGTGCCGGCCACGCCGGTCGAACTGATCAGCACGGCGCCGTCGGCGGAGCGCTTCCATCGCAACGCGAAGTAGTCCTCGTTGTGCTCGTCGGGCAGGCCCCCGAGCTGGGCGATCTCGTCGAGGTCGTCGTCGGGCAGCACGCTGCGGGCGCTCGCGTGGACCACCACGAGCTGCTCGCGGTCGAGCAGGATCGCGTTGAGGCTGGACAGGGGGAACGCCTCGCGCAAGCGCCGCACCACCCGCAGGGTGGCGCCGGGCAGGTCGAGGCCGGCATCGAGCTGTTCCTGGATGAGCACGAAGTACATCTCGCTGTCGGTGTCGCCGGTCATGCGGGCGAGGGCCTCGGGCGAGAGCATCGCGCGGGCCCGGCCGATCGGCTTGAGGGATCCGTTGTGCTCGAAGGAGACGTCACCGAGCCGGAACGGGTGGGCGTTGCACAGCTCGACGGGCAGGCCGAGGGTCGCCCAGCGCAGGTGCATCATCGCGGCGTGGCCGGCCGTGCCGATCGTGCGCCGGAAATCGGGGTCGGCGGCGGCGGACAGAGGAGACTTGCGGACGACGGGTGCGTCGCCGAGGTGCTCCACACCGGCCCAGCCCCAGCCGTCTCCGTGCAGCCGCGCCAGAGAGAGGAAACTCTCGATGCCGTCCTCGCCGAGCTCGCGGTCGGCGGTGGACGTGCCGGGGGACACGTACGCGAACAGGCGACACATGGGAGACCTCCGCTCCGGGCGGTCGCCCTCATCGCTGCGACCGCGTCGTTCCGAGTGATTCTGGTTCAAACGTAACAGAATCTGTAAAGTGTGCAACACTGTAACAGGCATGACATCAGCTCGTAACAGGCTGCTGCCACGATGCCTCACAACGAAGTGAACCCCGAAGAAGGGATGTCCCCGTGACCGACGGCGACCCGAACGACCGAGATCCGGCAGCCGCCGCGCTCGAAGACAGCGCGCTCGATGACACGGTCCGCGCCCTCCGCGACCATGGTGTCGAGTTGCTCGTCGGCACGGCCCTCGACTTCGCGGGCGTGACCCGCAGCAAGGCCGTCCCGCTGCGCCGGCTGCCGAGCTTCGTGAACTCCGGGATGGGGGCCTCGCCCTCCTGGGTGGTGTTCTGCGCCGACAACGGCATCGCGTTCACCGGCGACATCGGCGTCTCCGGCGACCTGCGTCTGCGCCTCGACGCCGCCGCCGTCCGTCCGATCGGTGACGGGATGGCGTGGGGTCCCACCTGCTATCACGAGCAGAGCGGCGCGCGATCCGCGCTGTGCGCCCGCGGCCGCCTCATCGACCAGGAGCAGCGGGTCGCCGCCGCAGGACTGACTGCGCTCATGGGCGCCGAGCTCGAGTTCACCCTCGTGAACGTCGACGGCTCGCAGCTCGAGGACGGATCCTGGGCCGCGTACGGGATGCGTTCGGTCGTGGCCCGCCGCGCCTTCCTCACCGACCTCACCCGCACGCTCGAGGACGCGAACGTGGGCACCGAGCAGATCCACGCCGAGTACGGCACCGACCAGTTCGAGGTCTCCCTCGCGCCGCTGCCGCCCGTGCAGATGGCCGACACCGCTGTGCTCACCCGGATCCTGATCGGCCTCGTCGCCGCCCGGCACGGACTTGCGCCGTCGTTCTCGCCGCTCACGTTCGTCGGCGGATCCGGCAACGGCATGCACCTGCACCTCTCGCTCGCCCGCGATGGGCGGAACCTGTTCGGCACCGGCGACGGCCCGCACGGCATCTCCGATGAGGGCGGCAGCGCGATCGGCGGMGTGCTCGACGGGCTGTCCGAGCTGCTCGCGGTCTACGCCGGATCCGTCGTCTCGTCGCTGCGACTCAAGCCCGGATCCTGGTCGGGAGCTGCGGTGTGCTGGGGCCTGGAGAACCGCGAGGCCGCACTGCGGTTCCTCGCCGGCACTCCGGGCAACCCGCACGGCGCGAACATCGAGCTCAAGATCGTCGACCCGAGCGCGAATCTCTACCTCGCTGCCGCGGCCTTCCTCGGATCCGCCCTGGGCGGCATCGAGCGCGAGCTGCCGCTGCCCGAGGAGGTCGTCGGCAACCCCGCCGAGACGCCCGAGTCCGCTCGGCTCCGGCTCGACGCCGAGCCGTCTGCCGCACTCGACCGGCTCGCTTCCTCCGCGCTCGCCGAGGAGCTCTTCGGCCCCGGCATCGTCGAGGGCGCGGTCGCCGTGCGGCGGCACGAGCTCTCCGCTTACGCCGACGCCTCGCCCGAGGAGATCACGGCGGCCTTCCGCCTCGCCTGGAGCTGAGCCTCCGCCTCGGTCCCTGAGCCTGTCGAAGGGACTCCCACCTGATCGGCCACTTCGACAGGTTCAGCGACCGAAGACACCCGACCCGCGGCCCGAACCGCACCATCCCTCATCCATCCCCCACGGAGGAGACCCGAATGTCCGCCACCGAACCCGGCTCCGCGCCCGCCGCGGCGCCTGAATCCGCGCCGCGCCGCGCCCTGCCGCTCTGGGCCGCACTCGCCCTGTCGCTCGCCACCGTCGGTCCGACCCTCGCCATGTCCGGCAACGGCCAGGGTCTGGTCGCGATCGTCGGCAAGTCCGTGCCGCTCGTCTTCGTGATCGGCGCGATCGGCGTCGCGCTCGTCGGCTACGGCTTCATGCGCCTGACCCGCCACCTCAACCACGCCGGATCCGCCTACGGGCTGATCGGCGGCACCGTCGGTCCCCGCACCGGCTTCTTCTCCGGCTGGGCCATGCTCGGCGCCTACGTCGGCTTCTCGATCGGCACGCTCGCCCTCACCGCGGCGTTCGTGAACGCGCTGATCGCGGCGTTCCAGCCCGGCGTCGAGCACCCGATCCAGCTGCCGTGGCCACTCATCATGATCGTCGGAGCCGCACTCTCCTTCCTCCTCGCGGGGCGCGATGTGGCGCTCATCGCCAAGGTGCTGCTGATCATCGAGGGTGTCGGCATCATCGCGATGATCATCCTCGTGATCGCGATCTTCGGGCACGGCGGCGCGCACACCACCGGCATCGACTTCTCCAGCTTCAGCTTCACCGGCATCGACGTCGGCCAGGTGCTCTCGGGCGTCGTCGCGGCGTTCCTGTCCTGGGCCGGATTCGAGGCCTGCGCGTCGCTCGGCGAGGAGACGAACAACCCCAAGCGCAACATCCCGCGAGCGCTGTTCGGCACCCTGATCATCACCGGCGTGCTCTTCGTCGTGGTGATGTTCGCCCAGACCATCGGCTTCGGCACCGACGAGGCTGGTCTCAAGGCCTTCGGCACCTCCGGCAACACCCTGGGCGACCTCGGCACGCAGTACATCGGGCCGTGGTTCGGCGTGATCGCGATCTTCACCGCGACCTGTGCCGCGTTCGGCTCACACATGGCGACGGTCGCGACCGCGAGCCGCATGCTCTACGCGTTCGCCCGCGACGGCTTCGGCCCGCGCTCGCTCGGCGTGCTGCACCCCAAGGGCGGCCCGCGTCGCGCGGCCTGGCTCGTGCTCGCCGTGGTCGTCGTCACGCTGCTGATCTGCGCCGCGACCGGCTGGCCCGTGATGGGCACCGGCAACGCCGCGATCGACGCGTACTTCTACTTCGCGGTCGCCGGCACGGTCTGCCTCATGGTCGCGTACCTGATGGTCGAGGTCGCCGCGGTGTACTTCGTCAACCACGGCCGGTTCCAGGCCGTGCACGGCGGCGGCGGACGCGTGCTCGGTACGGTGCTGCCGGTGCTCGGCGCGATCGTGATCGTCATCGTGATCTGGTTCAACGTGAAGGACTCGGCGGATCCGTCCGCGGCCGGCGTCGTCGCGCTGCTCTGGTGCGCGCTCGGGCTGATCCTCGCGCTCGCTGCGTCGAAGATCGCCAAGCAGGTCGGCGCCTCGCTCGCCCGCGAGCTCGAACTGCCCGGCCTGGGCAAGGAGCTCGACCCGATCCACCTCACCGGCCCCGCCGAGGACAGATGACGCTCTCCCTGCTCGCGCGCGACGCCCGGGCGATCGCGGGCGTCGAGAAGCTGCACTTCTTCCCGCTCGAGGTCGTCAGCGGCCACGGCTCGGTCCTGGTGGACCCGGCCGGGCGCGGACTGATCGATCTGTCCGCGACCTGGACCGCGAACGGCCTCGGCCACGGCCATCCCGCCGTGGTCGAGGCGGTGTCCCGCGCCGTGCGGACCGCGCCCGGCGCGGGCGGGCTGTCGGCCATCCACCCCGACTCGGTCGGCCTCGCGGAGGACCTGCTCGCGCTCGTCCCCGCTTCGGGCGATGGYGAGCGCCGCGTCTACCTCGGCCATGCCGGATCCGACGCCAACGACGTGGTGCTGCGTTCCTGTCGTTACGCGTCCGGACGCCGCACCGTCGTCGCGTTCGAGCACGGCTACCACGGCGGCCTGGGGCTCGCGATGGGGGTGTCCGGGCAGCAGATCGAGGCCGGGCACGTCGGCGATCCGGATCTCGTGCTCGTGCCGTACCCGAACCCGTTCCGCCCCGGCCCGGCCGGGATCGACGCCGACGTCGCCGCATCCCTGGCCGCGATCCGCAACGCCCTGGCCACGGATCGCGTCGCCTGCCTGATCGTCGAGCCGATCCTCTCCGACGGCGGGCTCGTCGTCCCGCCGGACGGGTTCCTGCGGTCCGTGCACGAGGCCTGCCGCGCAGCCGGCGTGCCGCTCGTGGTCGACGAGGTCAAGGTCGGACTTGCCCGCACCGGCACGCTGCACGCGTTCCAGCACGACGGCATCGTGCCCGAGATCGTCACGTTCGGCAAGGCGCTCGGCGCCGGGATCCCGCTCTCCGCGGCGGTGGGACCGGCCGCGATCCTGGACCGCCCGGCCGGATCCGCCCTGCTGACCACTGCAGGCAACCCCGTGTCGACCGCGGCGGGCCGCGCCGTGCTGCGGACGATCGCCGAGGAGGGGCTCGTCGAACGGGCCGCTCAGGCCGGCGACCGGTTCGCGGCGGCGCTGCGGCGCCTGGCCGCGGGCGAGGGCCTCGAGGGCGGGCTGTCGGCCGAGCGGATCGGCGATGTACGCGGACGCGGGCTCACGATCGGGCTCGAGCTGGTCCGCGATCGCGACGGGCTGCAGCCGGACGGCGAGCTCGCACGCCGCGTCGTCTACCGGGCCTGGCAGCTCGGCGCGGTCGTCTATTACGTGGGCGGCAACGTCCTGGAGATCACGCCGCCGCTCGTCATCACGGATGATGAGATCGACCGCGCGGCGGACATCCTCGACCGGGCGATCGCCGATGCGATCGCGGGTCGGGTCAGCGACGAGGAGGTGCAGGAATATGCCGGTTGGTGAGCACGCGTTCGGGGAGAACGGGATCCTGGAGGGTCTCGAGGGCATCCCACCCCGCCTGGCCGAGACGGCGCAGTCGCTCGCGCTGATCGACCATCACGTGCACGGCTGCTACATGGACCCGGTCGACCGTGCCGCGTTCGAGGAGTCGTTCAACGAGGCGTCGACGGATCCGATCCCCGCGTTCATGACGCAGTTCGACTCGCAGCCCGGCTTCGCGTTCCGGCGCTGGTGCGCCCCGCTGCTGGGCATCGAGCGGCACGCGCCCGCCGAGGAGTACTGGGCGGCGCGCAGCGCGCTCGCCCCCGCCGAGCTGGACCGGGTGCTGCTGCGCCCCGCCGGCGTCGAGCACTGGGTCATGGACACCGGCTTCAGCCTGCGCCCGATCACGGACCCGACGGCGATGGCCGAGGAGTCGGGCGGTGCGACCAGCGAGATCGTGCGGCTCGAGCTCGTCGCCGAGGGGCTGGTCGCCGGCGGCGTCGCTGCGGCCGACTTTGCCGAGGCGTTCCGCGCGGCGATCACCGAGGCCGCGGTCGAGGCCACCGGCTTCAAGACCATCGTCGCGTACCGCGTCGGCTTCGACATCGACTGGGAGCCGCCGGCCGACGCCGCCGTGGCGGCAGCCGTGGAGCGCTGGGCCGCGCTCGGCCAGGAGAAGCCGCGGTTGTCGGATCCTGTGCTCGAAGCGTTCGTCGTACACGCGGCAGTCGCGCTCGGCCTGCCGCTGCAGGTGCATGTCGGCTTCGGCGACCGCGACCTCGACCTGCACCGCACGAACCCGATGCTGCTGCTGCCGCTGCTCCGTCGCGCCGACGTGCAGCGCACGCCGATCATGCTGCTGCACTGCTACCCGTACCACCGTGAGGCGGCGTACCTGGCGCAGGGCTTCGACAACGTCTACTTCGACATCGGCCTCGGCGTGAACTACCTCGGCGCGCAGAGCCGGCAGCTCGTCGCGGAGGCGCTCGAGCTCGCCCCGTTCGCGAAGCAGCTCTACTCCTCGGACGCGTTCGGCCTGCCCGAACTGCACCTGGTGGGATCGATCCTGTGGCGGCGCGGAATGGCGGTCGCTCTGGGCCGTTGGGTGCGCGAGGGGGAATGGAGCGAGGCCGACGCCTGCCGCGTGCTGGAGATGATCGGCGCCGAGAACGCCCGCCGGGTGTACCGGCTCTGAACGCGTTCCCGGGGATCAGCGCCCGGGGACGACCGGGATCGCCGCGAGCAGACGCTTGGTGTAGTCCTTCTCGGGGTGGTGCAGCACACGCGCGGTGGACCCGTGCTCGACGATGCGTCCGTCCTTCATCACGGCGACGTCGTCGCACAGGTTCTGCACCACGCCGATGTCGTGGGACACCAGCACAAGGGTCATGCCGTCACGGCTGAGCTCGCGGAGCAGGTCGAGGATCTGTGCGCGCACGGTGACGTCCAGAGCGGACATCGGTTCGTCGCCGATCAGGATCCGGGGTCGATGCGCGATCGCGCGGGCCAGGGCCACGCGCTGACGCTGGCCACCGGAGAACTCGTGCGGGTAGCGCGATGCCATCTCGGGATCCAGGCCGACGCGGTCGAGCACCTCGGCGACTCTGGCGCGGTGAACGCCGTCGATGCCCAGCGCGCGCAGAGGCTCCGACACGATCCGGCCGACCGACTGGCGCGGATCGAGAGAGGCGTACGGATCCTGGAAGACCAGACCCGTCTCGCGGCGCAGCCAGTGCAGCGCCCGCGCCGACGCACGTGCGTCCACCGGGCGTCCGTCGACGTGCACGGTGCCCGCCGTCGGGCGGTCGAGCCCCAGCAGCAGCCGGATCAGGGTGGATTTGCCGGATCCTGATTCGCCGATGATGCCGAGCGCGCGACCTGCCATGACATCGAGGTCCACGTCGTCCAGAGCGACTGAGCGGGCCCGCCGCGCGAACGGTTCCTTCCGGGCTGCGAGGTACTCGCGGCGCAGCCTTCGCGCGCGGATCAACGGCTCGTCGTGCGCGGCGTCCGGCACCGTGATCGGGTCGCTCATCCCTCCTCCTCCCCGCGCCACAGGGTCGCCGTCGCGTCGCGCAGCAGGCCCTGCGTGATCGGCGATTCCGGCGCGGTCAGCAGCGTCTCGAGCGGTCCGGAYTCGAYSACCCKGCCGTCGGCGAGCACGACGGCGTGCGTSGCGACCTGMGCGAGCACGGCGAGGTCGTGYGTGATGAACACGAGCGACATCCCGTCCGATTCCACGAGCGACAGCAGCAGGCGCAGCACCCCGGCCTGGATGGTCACGTCCAGCGCGGTCGTCGGTTCGTCGGCGATGAGCAGTCGCGGCCTCGCAGCGAGGGCGATGGCGATCGCGGCGCGCTGGCGCTGGCCGCCGCTCAGCTGATGCGGATAGCGGTCCACGATGCGCTCGGGATCCGGCAGAGCGACGCGGGCCGCCTCGCCGATCGCTCGAACCCTGGCGGCGCGCCGGCCGATGCGCTCGTGTATCCGGATCGTCTCCGCGATCTGGCGGCCGATCGTGCGGATCGGATTCAGAGCGGTGCGCGGCTCCTGGAACACCATGCCGATCTCGTCGCCGCGGATCCCGGCGAGCTCGCGGTCGGGCAGGTTCAGGATCTCCCGGCCGTTCCAGCGCACGCTGCCGAACGCCGTGGCGCCGTCCGGCAGCAGCCCCATGATCGCGAGCGCGGTGAGCGACTTGCCGGATCCGGACTCGCCGATGAGCCCCAGGCGCGTGCCATCCCGCACGGCGAACGAGATGCCGTCCACGACCCGGCGGCCGTCGATCTCGATGACGAGGTCGGTCACCTCGAGGCTCATGCGGTCACCTCCGGCAGGCGCGGCTGGCCGGCCCGTGCGCGGTTCGCCGGGCGCCGTCCGGTGCGCAGCGTGGGATCCGTCGCGTCGCGCATCGCGTCGCCGAGCAGGTTGAACGCGAGCACCGTGATCGTGATCGCGAGCCCGGGCCACACCACGGTGAGCGGGTGGATCTGGATGTAGCGCTGCAGGTCGGCCAGCAGGATGCCCCAGGACGGGTCGACGACCGATGCACCGAAGCCGAGGTACGACAGCCCGGCCTCGGCGAGCACCGCCGTGGCCATGGCCCAGCTCAGCTGCACGATGAAGACCGGGGCGATGTTGGGCAGCAGATGCTGCACGAGGTTCTGCAGCGGGGTGAGGCCGGAGGCGCGTCCGGCCACCACGAAGTCGCTGTGCTGCACCCGCCGCAGCTCGGGGCGGGTGACCCGGGCGACGTTCACGCCGAATCCGATCCCGACGGCCCAGACGACGACCCAGAGGGATCCGCCGTGCACCGTGGAGATCAGCATCGCGATGATCAGCACGGGGAACGCGATGAGGACGTCGACGAGCACCGCCACGGTCTCGCGCATCCAGCGTGCCGTGAGCGCGCCCAGCGCACCGAGGGCGAGGCCGATGAGGGTGGCGATCGCACCCGCACCGACCGCCACGAGCACCGTCGTGCGGGATCCGGCCATGATCAGGCTCAGGATGTCGCGCCCGGTCAGGTCGGTGCCGAGCAGGTGCGGCCAGCTCGGGGCCAGCCAGCGGGAGGCGACATCGGTGGCGCGCGGGTCGAACGGCGTCCAGAACAGCGAGACGACGGCAGTGACGAGGATCGCGGCCACGACGATGAGGCCGAACAGCCCGGCGGCGGAGGAGCGGAGGCGGCGCAGCGTGGTCATTCGTCGGCCTCCCGCTGCCGGGGGTCGAGCGCGCGGTGCAGCAGATCCACGACGAAGCCGATGATGAGCACCATGCCGGTGAGCACGAGCAGCTCGCCCTGCACCTTCACGAGGTCGCGCGTGCCGACGTCGGCCACGAGCATGCGCCCGATCCCCGGCAGCGTGAAGAGCTGCTCGACGACGACGGATCCGACGATGATGCCGGCCACCTGGATGCCGAGCACGGTGATGATCGAGAGCCCGACCGCCGGCAGTCCGTGCTGGAGGAGGGCGCGGTTGCGAGTGAGCCCCTTCGCCGCCGCGGTGCGCACGAAGTCCTGTCCTGCGGCCTGCAGGGTCGCGCTGCGCACGAAGCGCAGCAGCAGCGCCCCCTCGATCGTGCCGATCGTGAACGCGGGCAGGATCAGCGCCTGCAGCGCCGCGCCGGGATCCGCCCAGCCCCCACGGGGGAAGCCCTGCGCGGGCAGCCAGCCCAGCCACACCGCGAACACCACGACCAGCATCATGCCCGCCCAGACGACCGGGACGGCGGCGACCGCCTGGGCCGCCGTGTTCAGCGCCGTGCCGGCCGCGCGTCCGCGCAGCAGGGCCGATCCGATGCCCAGGGGAATGGCGATGATCAGGGCGACGAGCAGCGACAGCGTCGCGAGCGGCACCGTCACCTGGGCCTTCTGGGCGAGCTCGGCGGCGACCGAGGCGCCGTTGAGCTGCGACGTGCCCAGGTCGCCGTGCAGCACGCCCCCGATCCAGCCGAGGTACTGCAGCACGAGCGGCTGATCGAGACCGAGGCCCTTGCGGATCGCGTCGACCTGCTCCGGCGTGGCCTTGTTCCCCGCGAGTAGCTGCGCCACGTCGCCCGGGAACACCCGCAGTGCGAGGAAGATCAGCGCGCTCGCGACGAGGAGCCCCGCGATGAGCAGGGCTCCCCGGGTGAGCGCGTAGCGGAGCACAGGGCTGAGGCTACTTGGTGACGGTGACGCCGCGCAGATCCAGCCGCGAGTTGATCGAGTCCTTCGGGAAGCCGTTCACCCCGGGACGCACCGCGGTCAGGGTCTGATCCTCGTACAGCCAGTCGGCCGCGGCGTCCTTCGCGACGATCTCGGCGGCCTGGGAGAGCAGGTCGGCCGACTTCTTCGCGTCCAGCTCGGTCTGCGACTGCGCGTAGAGCTTCTGCACCTCGGGGTTGTTGTAGCCGAAGTAGTAGTCCGGATTGGCGAAGTTGCCGAAGTCGCGCGGCTCGACGTGCAGCACGAAGCTGAGGTCGTAGTCGTGCTTGGTGTAGACGGAGTCCAGCCACGCGGGGAACTCGACCGAGTTCACCGTGAGCGTGACGCCGACCTTCTTGAAGTCGCTGGTGAGCAGCTGCGGAACCGTCGTGCCGTAGAACGAGGGGGTCGTGAGGGTGAGGGCGAGATTCTCCTGGCCCGCCTCCTTGAGCAGCGACTTGGCCTTCTCCGGGTCGTACGGCGCCGTGCTGGACAGATCCTTGTACCCGGGGTCGAGCTGGGGGATCGGACCGTACAGGGTCGTCCCGACGCCGCGCGCCTCGATCAGCGCCTTGTGGTCGATCGCCAGGCGCAGCGCCTCGCGGACGCGCTGGTCGTTCAGCGGGGCCTTGGCGTTGTTGAACGCGAGGGTCCCCTTGTCGGTGGTACGGCCCTTCGTGATGGTGAAGGTCCCGTTCTTATCGAGCTGCGGCGCGAGGTTCGCGTCCACCGCGGTGAGCACGTCCAGCGTGCCGCTCTGCGCGGCGTTCACGCCGGCGGTGAAATCGGGGATGTAGTCGAAGACGACGCTCTTCACGCCGGCCTTGGCGCCCCAGTACGTGTCGTTGCGGGCGAAGGAGAGCGAATCGCCCTTCTTCCACTGCGTGAGGGTGAACGGCCCCGTGCCGTTCTCGGCGGCCTGCAGGTCGGTCGTGTCGCCCTTCTGGAACACGAGGCCCGCGGCGCCGGTGAGGCTGAACAGGAAGTTCTGACTGGGTTGCGTGAGCGTGATGACGACCGTCTTGTCATCCTTGGCTTCGATCGACGCGACGTCGGCGAGGTCGGCGTGCCCCTGGACGGTCTTGTCGTCCTTGGCGGTCTGCAGCGAGGCGACGACGTCGGATGATGTGAGCTTCGTGCCGTTGTGGAAGGTGATGCCGTCGTTCAGCACGAAGGTGTACGTCAGGCCGTCGGATGAGATGTCGTGGCTCTTCGCGAGCCGGTCGATGATCTTGTTGTCCTGCGTGCGGCTGACCAGCCCCTCGTAGATGTTGTCGACGAGCACCTGCTCGAGCGCGGCGCCGCTGGTGTGCCGGATGTCGAGGTTCGACGGTTCGAGCACGAGGCCCACCGTGAGCGTGGCGTTCGCGTCGGCGGCTCCCGAGGCGCTGCTTCCCGACGGAGCGGGGGATCCGGTGCAGGCGGACAGCATGAGGGCGGCGGCCGTCAGGCCGGTGAGCAGGGCGACGGCGGCGCGGCGCGGCGCGCGGCGGCGCGAGGCGAGGGCAGCGCGGGTGCGGTGCATGCGGGGGATCCTCTCGGGCGGTGCTGTGGGGTGCTGTGCGGGTGTGCGATGTGCGGTGCGTGCGGGTCTTGCGGTGTGCGGTCGAGCCTAGGGCGGCCGTTCAGCGCCGGGCTTCGGCGGCGGAACGCGGCGTCACAATCCGGGCTCCTCGACGGGCTCAGGGCCGATGCTGTCTGCGGCGGTGCGGATGATCTCGGCGAGGGCTGCCGGGGCCGTCTCCTGCAGGTTGTGGCTGCCTTCGAGGTGCAGGACTCGTGCGCGGGGAGCACGTGCGCGGAACTCCTGTTCGGCGTCGTCCGAGACGAACCCGTGACCGGCGCGGACCAGGGAGAGCGGGGCGACGACGGCATCGAGATCCGCCCAGCCGTGCTCGCCGAGGATCGCGGACGGCGCTCCGGTCGATGCCGTCGCGGGCGGCGCGTCCAGCAGCCGAGCCGCGATGTGCGCGAAGTGGTGCTTCCACTCCACGCGGCCGTCGGGGCGGACTCTCGTGTTCAGGAACACGCCGCGTGCGGTGTCGTCCCGGGATCCGCCGAAGCCGAACTGCTGGGCGCGTTCGACGAGCTCGTCGCGGGAGGCGGCGTCGACCACGCGGTAGAACTCGCGCAGGGCCGCGGGGCCGACGCTCTGGTCGACGCCGGGGGTGATGTCGACGACGAGGAGCTCGCGCACGAGCTCCGGGGCGCGGGCGGCGATCGCTGCCGCGGTGAGCCCGCCCAGCGACTGGCCGACGAGCACCTGCGGGCGGTCGGTCCAGGTGCGCAGTGCCTCGATCACGTCGGCGGCCAGGGTGCGGCCGGTGTAGTCGGCGTCGTCGCGCCAGGAGGAGTCGCCATGGCCCGCGAGGTCGATCGCCAGGGCGGGCCGGCCGAGGGCGAGCACCGTGGTGTCCCAGGTGTGCGCATTCAGGCCCGCGCCGTGCAGCAGGGTGACCTCGACCGGTTCGTCGCCGTAGCGCAGCGCGCTCAGCGTGCGACCGTCGGCGAGGGTCAGGCTCAGGCGTTCGACCGGTGGGATCGGGACGCCGAGCGCCGCGGCCTGACCGGCGAGGAAGGAGAACTCGGTGATCTCTTCTGGGGTGACGTGGGACACGCCCTCATTGTGCTCCCGCGCAGTCGCCGACGTGAAATGAGGGATCAAAGTGCGCGCTCGGAGCGTCACAGGAGGTAACTTGCAGTAATTCAGAGCGAGCCTATGCAGGCGGAATGCTCTAACCTCATCGGAAGCCTCGGGTCAGAGTCGAGATCCCAGATCAGAACGCGCTCAATCCGGTGAGGGCTCGACCGATCACCAGCTGGTGGATCTCATCGGTGCCTTCGTAGGTGCGCACCGACTCGAGGTTGGCCGCGTGCCGCATCACGGGATAGGCGTTCGTGATGCCATCGCCCGCAAGGATCGTGCGCGCCTGGTGCGCGATCTCGAGCGCCTCGCGCACGCTGTTCAGCTTGCCGACGGAGATCTGCGCGGCGGTGAGCGCGCCGCGCTCCTTGAGGCGCCCGAGATGCAAGGCGAGCAGCACGCCCTTCTCGACCTCGACGAGCATGTCGGCGAGCTTGGCCTGTGTGAGCTGGTTGGCCCCGATCGGCTTGCCGAACACCTCCCGGCTTGTCGAGCGATCCAGCGCCGCCTCGAGGCAGCTGCGCGCCGCCCCCATCGCACCCCAGATGATGCCGTAGCGCGCCTCGTTCAGGCATCCGAACGGGCCGGAGAGCCCCTCGGCGCCGGGAAGCATCGCATCCGCGGGAAGGCGGACGCCCTCGAGGGCGACATCGCACTGCACGGATGCGCGCATGGACAGCTTGCCCGTGATCGGAGTCGCGGTGAACCCCGGTGTCGTGGTCGGCACGAGGAAGCCCCGTACCGCCCGCCCGCCTTCGCCGAACGCCGGATCGTCCACGCGCGCCCAGACCACGGCGACATCGGCGAGGGAGGCGAGCCCGATCCAGCGTTTGGCGCCGTCGAGCACCCAGCCGTCGCCCTCCCGGCGCGCCGTGGTGATCATGGCCGCAGGGTCGCTGCCGCCCTGCGGCTCTGTGAGCGCGAAGCAGCCGACGGCATCGCCCGTGGCCATGCGCGGCAGCCAGGCCTGCTTCTGCTGTTCAGAGCCGTACTTCGCGATCGCGCTCATCGCCAGCGATCCCTGCACCGAGACGAAGGTCCGCCACCCGCTGTCCGCCGCCTCCAGCTCGAGGCAGGCGAGGCCGTAGGACACCGCGCCGGCGCCGGCACACCCGTAGCCGGTCAGGTGCATGCCGAGGAATCCGCCGGCGCCGAGCTCGGCGATGAGCTCGCGGCGGAAATGCGCGTTCTCGAAGTCCTCCTCGATGACCGGCAGGATCCGCTCCTGCGCGAACGCCCGCGCGCGCAGCTGCCAGTCGCGCTCCTCCGGGGTGAGCAGAGCGTCGAGGTCGAAAACGGCGTCGATGCGGGGAGCAGTCGTCATCTCAGGTCCTTTCGGTGCGCCAGGCGGCGGGCGCGGAGTCGTTCAGAGCGGGCGGCGGTGTGCGATAGGCGGCCGGGGCGTCGCCGAGCCGGATCGGGTTCGCGATCGTGCGGGAGGCCCCGAGCGCGACCACCGGATCGAGCCCCAATCCTTCGGCGAAGGCGAGCGCCTCCGCCACGTCGTGCACGAGGCCGGCGGGGATCCCTGCCGCACGGAACCGGTCGATCCAGTGCGCGGCTTCGGCGTGCGCGAGCTCCTGCTCGATCAGCGTCGTGAGCGCATCCCGATGGGCGACGCGGTCGGCGTTGCGGAGGAAGCGCGGATCGGTCGCGAGCGCCGCCTGTCCCAGCACGACGGCTAGCGCGCGGAACTGCTTGTCGTTGCCGACGGCGATGACCAGGTCCCGGTCTGCGGCGCGGAACAGGGCGTAGGGGGCGATCGACGGATGCTGGTTGCCCAGACGCCGGGGCGCGACCCCGGTGGCGAGCGTCGAGGCCGCCTGGTTCGTCAGCGCCGAAAGGAGGCTCTGCAGCAGATTGACGTCGACGCGCTGGCCGAGGCCCGTGCGCTCACGCTCGCGCAGGGCCAGCAGGATGCCGGCCACGGCGTTCTGCCCGCACAGCACGTCGACCAGCGCGACCCCGGCCTTCGCTGCGGATCCTTCCGGATCGCCGGTGATCGACATCAGCCCGCCCACGGCCTGCACGAGCAGGTCGTACCCCGCGAGCGAGGCGCCCGTGCCGGTACCGAACCCGGTGATCGAGCAGTACACGATGCCGGGATTGACGGCGCGGATGGCGTCGAAGCCGAGACCGAACCGCTCCATCACCCCGGGACGGAAGTTCTCGATCAGCACGTCCGCGGTACCGGCGAGTCRCAGCGCCTGGGCGCGATCGGCGTCCAGGGTCAGATCCAGCGCGATGGAGCGCTTGTTGCGGTTGACGCTGCCGAAGTAGGTGGCGGTGCCGTCGGCGTCGACGGGTGGATGCCAGTGCCGGGTGTCGTCACCGGTCGGCGGCTCGATCTTCAGAACGTCGGCGCCGAAGTCAGCGAGGGTCATGGTCGCGTACGGGCCGGCCAGCACACGGGAGAAGTCCGCCACGCGGATGTCGTCGAGGACGCCGCGCCGCCCGATCTCCACGCTCATCGTCAGCCCCTTCGCCGCCCGTCACGCACCTGCTCCATCCTAGGGATGCCCCGAGTCCCTGCCGCTCGCCGGCCGGCTCGGAGGGCGCCCGGTACCGGGCCCGACGCGGCGGACACACCCTAGGCTGGAGGCATGCGGCAGCGGCGAACGGTGAGGAGGCGCGGATGATCCTGCTCGACGTACCCGGCATCACGAATCTGCGCGACGTGGGCGGCATTCCAGCCGGCACCTCCCGTATTCGCGAGGGGGTGCTGTTCCGCTCCGGGAACCTCGCGCACGTCGGGCCGGAGGCGCACTCGTTCCTCACCGAGCGGGTCGCGCGCGTCGTCGACCTCCGCGATGACAGCGAGGCGAGTGCCGAGCCGTGTGCGCTGCCCGGGCTGCGCATCGATCGCATTCCTCTGTTCGCGGGGTCCGTCGCCTCGTTCCTGCTGGGCGATGTGAGTCTCGCGGGCCTGTACCGGCACATCGTCGAGGACGGTGCGGACCGCATCGTCCAGGTGGTCCGGATCCTGTCCGAGGGGGAGCCCACGCTGGTGCACTGCACGCTCGGCAAGGATCGCACCGGCGTCAGCGTCGCGCTCGCGCTCGCCGCCGTCGGCGCGGATCGCGATGCGATCGTGGACGACTACGCGCTGACCGCCTCGCAGCTCCCGGAATCACGCAACCGAGCGATCGCGAAGTGGCTCGAGGAGCGGCTGCCGATCGCCCACGACGCGATCGCGGTGGCGACTCAGTCGCCGGCGCCGGTGATGCGCGATCTGCTGAAGAGCATCGACGAACGACACGGCTCGGCGGCGGACTATCTGCTCGGCGCCGGGCTGAGCCGTGCCGAGCTGGACGCTCTGGGAGCCGCGCTGGTCGACTGACGGGCGCTCAGCGGCGGTCTCGGGGTAGGTTAGGCAACCCTTCATCCGGTGATATCGTGGAGACATCATGACCACCGCGATCCGCACCACCGCACGCGCCGAACGCCGTGCCCAGCGTCGCTCCACGAAGGCCCAGCATCTGATCGTCGCCGACGAGGGATCCTTGGCCGAACTGGAGGCGGCTCTGGCGACGCTGCCGCTGTGCGCGACCGGCCGCGTGTTCATCGAGGTGCCCGACCCCGACTCCATCTCCACGGTCGCTGCACCTCCGCGGATGACCGTCACCTGGCTGCCGAGGAGCTCGCGTACGGGCGAGCCCGGCACCGGGCGTCGCTGCGCGCGCGGCACCGCCGCAGCTCGTGCCGCGATCGCCTGGTCCGACGAGATGCTGTGCGAYGGCGCGGRGGAGCACACCACGGTGACGCTGCTCTGCGGCTTCCTCGGCACGGCCGACATCGCCGAGCACCTTCGGGAGCGGCTGGGCATGGCCGCCGAGCGGATCACCGCACCGGAGCGCTTCGGGCTGTCCTGAGTCACCGCCTCGGCAGGTAGTGCCCGTCCTCCAGACCCGCCTCGATCTCGAAGCGGTTGCGCAGCGGGTCCCGTCCCGCGAACAGGTAAAGGAACGGCATCAGAAGGCCGTAGCGCAGCCACTGCTGCTTGTGCACGGCCTCATGTCGCAGGACGCGGTCGTCCGGCACGTCGTCGCCGGTGAGGTAGCAGCCCGCGACGCAGACGCCCCCTCGCGCGAAGGTCCACGCGGGCATTCCGCGGAAGATCCACAGCCCCTCGCGACGTTCGATCTCGCCGGTGCTCCACAGCCCGCCCCAGATCCAGCCCACGGCCATGCCCCAGGCGTATCCGAGCCGGCTGATCGGGGAGCGCAGCAGCACCGAGGGCAGACGCAGGTCGCGACGCCGGGACCGCTCCAGGATCTCGGCGGCCTCGGCTTCGATCGCGGCGATGCGGGCGGCGTCGCCCGCGATCACGCGAGGGCGCCGATCAGACGCAGGATCGCGCCCAGGTCCTGCACCGCGTCGCCGGGGGAGCGCGGGGCGAAGCCGGCGATGGTCGCGCCTGCCAGGGGCAGTTGCTCGCGCAGCGCCTTCACCGCGCCGACGACATCGGCCGTGCGCAGGCCGAACGGCACGGCGGACGAGACTCCGACGAGCTCGGACGGATCCAGCACGTCGACATCGATGTGCACGTACACGCGCGATGCGCCCGTGGCGACGACGGCATCCGCCAGGGCCCGTGCGTCCTCGAGGTCGTCGAGTCGGATGATCCCGGACTCCGCCAGGTACGCGCTCTCGGCGTCGTCCTCGGATCGCGCGCCCACGAGCACCGTGCGCTCCGCGCTGAGCCCCGCGGGGCCGTCGATCGGGAACGAGTCGTGGCCGAGCAGCGCGCGCAGCGCCATGCCCGCGTAGGCACCGGAGGTCGACGACTCCGGGGTGTGCAGGTCGGGGTGCGCGTCGAACCAGACGATCGCGACGTCGTGCAGTGCGCCAGGGAGGGCGGCGACCGCGGCCACGCTGACGCCGCAGTCACCGCCCACCACGAGCGTGGGCTCGGCATGCGCCGTGATCGCTTCCTCGATGAGCTCCCTCGTGCGGCGCAGGCTGCTGAGCCTGTGCACGCCCGTACCCTCGGCGTCGCCGGCCTCGAGCGGGACCTCCAGCACCGTCGTGCGGGCGCTCGGGAGGTCGCCGGCGATGGCCGACGCCCCCTCGGTGAGCAGCATCGCCCGCGGGGCAGGGGAGCCCTGCCACTGCGGGACGAYGAGGAAGCGGGTCATTTCAGCCCTCGAGCGCTTCCTGGGGCTTGGTCGATCCGGCCTTCAGCTCTGCCAGACGGGCCTCGACCTCGGTCAGCTGGCCGATGTCCTCGAGGCTCTCGAACTGCGCGTCCAGGCTGGACGCAGCAAGCTCCGCCTTGCCCTGGGCCAGCGCCTCCTGGCGACGGACCTTGTCCTCGAACCGGCCCAGCTCGCTGGTGGGGTCGAGCACGTTGATCGACGACACGGCGTCCTGCACCTTGGTCTGCGCCTCGGCCACCTTGGCGCGGGCGAGCAGTTCGCTGCGCTTGTTCTTCAGCTCGACGAGCTTGTCCTTCATGCCGTTGAGGCCGGTCTTGAGCTTGTCGACGATCTCGGTCTGGGAGGCGATCTGCGGCTCGGCCGTCTTCGCCTCCTGCTCGGAGCTGATCTGACGCTGCAGGGCGACCTTCGCGAGGTTGTCGAACTTGTCGGCGTCGGSGGTGTTGCCSGCYCCGCGCAGGTCATCGGCCTTGCGGCTGGCGGCGAGGGCCTTGTTGCCCCACTCCGCGGCGGACTGCACGTCCTCCTGGTGGTCGCGCTCGAGCAGACGCAGATTGCCGATGGTCTCGGCGATGGCCGACTCGGCGTCCGCGATGTTGTTGGTGTAGTCGCGGACGAGCTGGTCGATCATCTTCTGCGGATCCTCGGCGGAGTCGAGGAGGGCGTTGATGTTGGCCTTCATCAGGGTGGAGATGCGGCCGAAGATGGACTGCTTGGTCATGGGATGTCCTTTCCAGATTTCCGGTCGTGATGGTCGTGCACGTGAGGAGAAGTCGAGCTAGGGGGTATCAGAAGCGGCCGCCCGATCCGCCGCGGCTGCCGCCGCCGAAGCTGGAGGGGCTGAACCCGCCGCCTCCGCCACTGGAGCGCCAACCGCCGCCCCAGCCTCCGCTGCTTCGGCCGCCACCGCCACCGCCGGACAGGATGCCGCCGATGATGCCGCCGAGGATCGCGTCGCCCATGCCGCTGCGGCTTCCGCCGCCTCCGCCGCCCCAGCCGCCTCCGCCGTCGCTCCACGAGTCGATGGAGCCCGCGGCGAGCTGGGTGGCTTCGCGGGCGAGGGCGATCGCCCGCTGCGCGTGCTGCAGTGCGGCGTTCGGATCCGCGACACGCGCAGCTTCGGCCTGGTCGTACTCCGCGGATGCCTGTGCGGCCCTGGTTCGCGCATCGGGGCCGATCGCGCCGCGGTGCGTCGTGATGTAGCTGTTCGCCGTGGAGATCTCCGCGCGCGCCTGCGTGAGCGTCTGCTCCAGCACCTGCTGGGCGCGCTCGGCCTGCTGCTGAGCGTTGCGGATCGCGTCCACGGTGCTGTCGATCCGGGTGTTGGCCGCCGTCAGCGATTCCAGCACCGCCTGGGGCCGGCGTCCTGTGCCGGTGGCGTCGGTGCGGGCCTGATCCAGCGCGGTGCGGGTCGCCGCCATCGTGGCGTTCAGCTCGGGAGATGCGGGCAGCGCTGCGGCTCCCGCAAGGTCTTGCTCGAGATTCGCGATGAGCGTCTGCGCCTGTGTCTCGGTCGCGGCAAGGTCGGTCTGCAGGGTCGTGATCGCGGCCGCCAACTGCGACGCCTGCAGCACGCCTTCTTCGCCGGTGCGGATCGCGAAGGCGGCCTCACCGCGCTTCCCCTGCCCGATGAGGTCGGCGGCCTGAGCGATGTTGGAGTCGGCCAGCTCCAGCCGGCTTGCGGCCTCGGCGGGGTTGCCGACGACCGTCTGCAGAGCGGAAGCGTCGTATTCGGCGGCCAGCGCCTGCAGCGCGGCAGGGGCCGCAGCCACTGCCGAAGCCGCGGCTTCGCGATGCGCCTTCAGCTGGGCGAGGGCCTGCTCCGCGTTCTGCTCCAGCTTGCGGAGCTCATCGAACGCCGCGACGTTCGCGTCCAGCGTGGTGTCGGCCGACTCGCACAGTCGGATGATCTGCAGGTGCCAGTCGCGACGCTGCTGGTCGGTGTCGGGCACCTCGTCGTCGAGCTTCTGCTTGAGGGAGAACGCCTCATCGAGCTTGCTCTTGGCCTTGGCGACCACGTCGGTGAACGTGCTGGTCGCAGTGTCGCCGAACTGCGCCGTGGCGAATCCGAGGTCCTCGGTGGAGGACGTGATCGCGTCATCGGTGTGGACGAGGGCGAGSCCSGCGCGCTTGGCCAGCTCCTCRTYGCTGATGGCATCGAGCGGATCSCCGACCGGATCGGTCGCGACCGACTTCACCCGGGCGGCGGCGCGACGGCGCATCACCACCAGAACGATGATCGCGGCGACGATGGCGAGGACGCAGAGGACGATCAACAGGATCCCGCCCAGATCCGTCCCCGAGGATCCGGATCCCTGGAACCCTGCCGCGGCTGTGCGTACGGCGGCGGCCCAGTCCTGCGTGCGCAGATCATTCACGAGCGACTGGGAGATCTGGTCCACGCGGGACAGCGGGATCGGACCCGCCTTGTCGGCGGACAGATAGTACTGCCGTGACTGCGTGGCGACAGCCAGCAGATACTGCTGCTGGCCGAGACCGTTGTCGACCGCGACCTGGTTCGTCCACTCCTGGCTGTTGTCCGGGTTGGAGAACGTGTCGACGAACACCACGAACAGCTGGATGTTCTGCGACCGGCTGAGGTCCTCGAGCCGGCCGTTGAGCTCTTCCGTCTCTGAGGAGCCCAGCGCGCCGACCTCATCGGTGATGAACTGCGAGCCCAACGTCACCGGCGCCGAGGCCGGGGCGGGCGCCGTCGCGTCCGTGCTCGCGAGCGCCGATGCGGATCCGAGCGACATGCCGAGCGCACCCAGGACCACACCTACGACGACAGCCCAGCGCGCGCGCATCTTCGCTCCTCCCGGGGTCCGGCAGGCCCCAGGAGCGAGTCTAGGCTGTGTCTCCCTTTGTTTCTCCTGCCCGTGCCGGCCGTAGGACTCCGAAAGGAGAGGGGTGCTCTCGGTAGGCTGGAGACGATGGATGACAGGTACGGATCCGATGTGCTCGCGAGCGGTTGGCGCGAGCGCGGTGCGAAGGTCGCCGTGGACGTCGCGGCGGAGAAGGACCTCGTGGTCGAGGTCGCGGTGGACGGGTTCTGCGGTGCGGTGACCCGGATCGAGGGCGGACAGGTCGAGCTCGAGGATTACCGGGGACGCCGCCGGCTGTTCCCGATGGGCGCGGGCTTCATGATCGATGGCGAGCCCGTGCGGCTGGTGCACCCTGCTCGCGCGGCGGGGGCGGCCTCAGGCGGGACCAAGCGCACCGCTTCCGGATCCTTCGCGGTCGGGGACTCCCGTGCGCGCACCGCGCTGCCGAGCCGGATCCTCGTCGAGGGCCGGCACGACGCGGAGCTCGTGGAGAAGGTCTGGGGCGACGATCTGCGCGCGGAGGGCGTCGTCGTGGAGTACCTGCAGGGTGTCGATCTGCTGGAGGAGCTGCTCGCCGCGGCCCCGCCGCGSCGCGACCGTCGCTACGGTGTGCTCGTGGACCACCTCGTGCCCGGCTCTAAGGAGACCCGCATCGTGGAGCAGATCATGCGCGGCCCGCACGGGGCGCACCTGCGCATCGTCGGGCACCCGTACATCGACGTGTGGCAATGCGTCACGCCCGCAGCGATGGGGATCCGCGCCTGGCCCGAGATCCCGCGCGGCATCGACTGGAAGACCGGGATCTGCACGGCCTTCGGATGGCCGACCGCGTCGCAGGCCGACTTCGCGCACGCATGGAAGCGCATCCTCTCGCGGGTGAACAGCTATCGCGACCTCGAGCCGTCGCTGCTCGGCCGCGTCGAGGAGCTCATCGACTTCGTGACGGAACCCGTCGCGGGGCCGGCCTCGGGCGGCGCACGATGAGCGGCCGCTCCGCCCGCGGGGCAGGACGGGCGGGCGCGACGCCGGACGGCGGATACCCTGGAGAGATGCCCGAACCGCGTACCTTCCGTGACGAGCCGGTCTCGTTCGTCCGCCGCAGCGGCCGCATGTCCGAGGCGCAGGAGCGCGCCTTCGCCGAACTGGCCGAGTTCTTCGTGCTGGATGTGCCGCGCAACGTGGCTTGGACCTCGGTGCACCCCGAAGCGCGGCTCGACGTCGCCGCGGCGTACCGGCGCGAGGCGCCGCTGACCGTCGAGGTCGGATCCGGCCAGGGGCACGCGATCGTCTCCGCCTCGGCAGCACACCCCGAGCGGGACTTCCTGGCGGTCGAGGTGTTCCGTGCGGGGCTCGCCAGGACGATGCTCGATGCCGAGCGCGAGGGCGTGCGAAACCTGCGGCTGATCGAGGCGAACGCGCCCGAAGTGCTCGCCACGTACCTTCCCGCGGGCTCCGCCGATGAGGTGTGGATCTTCTTCCCCGACCCCTGGCACAAGAAGCGGCACACCAAGCGCCGCCTGGTGCGGCCGGGCTTCGGCGCCACCGCGGGCGCAGCTCTGCGCGACGGGGGACTGCTGCGACTCGCCACGGACTGGGAGGACTACGCGCTGCAGATGCGTGAGGTGCTCGACGAGGCGCCCGAGTTCGAGCGCGCGTTCGAGGGGGAGTGGGCGCAGCGCTTCGACGGGCGCGTGATGACCGCGTTCGAGCGCAAGGGCATCGCGAAGGGCCGCGAGATCCGCGATCTGACCTACCGCCGCGTGCCGCGGGGCTGATCCGCCGGCTGCGACGGATCGGCCCCGTCGGAGCGCGCACCGTTCAACCGGTGTGAGACGCCGCCGAGCGGATGACCTCGACGAGGTCGCGAGGACGACTCCACATGGGCCAGTGACCGGTCGGGAGGTCGACGACGTCGAGGTGCTCGAGGTTCGTGACCTCGGCGAACATGGGATGGCCCCCTCGCGCCAGGTCCAGCAGCTGCGCGCTCGGGATCGAGCAGCACACCAGTGTGGTCGGGATCCCGTTGCGGGCGCCGTTCACGAGATCGACGTGCTGGCGCAGCACGGGGCCGGGCTCGGGGACGGCTCGGGCTCGGAAGCGTGCAAGGACCTCGGCGCTGAGTCCCTCGAGGCTCGCCTGCTGCGCGAGGACGTCGAACGCGGGGAGTGGAAGGTCCTGCACGTCCTCCGGGAGGTCAGCGGCGAAAGCGCTCCCTGCGGCCACCGGTCCGGAATCGACCCAGACCACCCGACGGACGAGCTCGGGGTGCCGGTCGAGGAGGAGGGAGACGGGGAAGTTCGCCCCGCTGTGAGCGACGACGATCGCGGGCTTGCTCGCGGAGACGCCGTTTCGAGCCAGGACGTCGAGGATCGCCGTGACCTGGTCGTCGAGAGTCCTCTCGGCCCGTTGGGGGTCGTCGGGGTCGAGACCCGGCGGCGTCATCGCGACGGCGTGAGAGCCGGCGGAGTCCAGGTGCTCGCGCACGTCGTCCCATGCCCAGGCGCCCAGCCAATGGCCGGCGATGAGAAGGATGGTGGGGCTTTCCGTCTTCTGTGTCATGCCACCAGCTTCGGGCGTACCGCAGGCACGTGTATGTCACTATTTATGTCATGAAATATTCGGCGGCGACGCGGTGAAGCGCGCAGAGCGACTCCACGCCCTGTCTGAGACGCTGCGCCGCAGCGGATCCCGGGGCCGCTCCGCTGAGCGGCTGGCACGAGAGTTCGGCGTGTCGGTTCGCACCGTCAAGAGAGATCTCGCTGCGCTCGAGAGCAGTGGTGCGCCCATCTGGTCGCGTCCGGGCCCCGGGGGCGGCTACGGAATGGCGATGGGTGCGTCGCTGCCGCCGGTCAGCCTGTCTCCCGCGCAGGCGGTCGCGCTCATGGCGGCCGTGTCGGCGGCCTCCGATGCCCCCTACGCGGATCTGGCGGCAGCCGGGATCCGGAAGATCATGGACGTCCTCGATCCCCGGACCCGCGCACGGGCGGACGCCTTGGCCGAGCGCGTCTGGGTGGACGCGGTTCTCGCGCCTTCGCGTGCGATCAGGTCGGCGCTGGAGGAGGCGATGGCGGATCAGCGTGTCGTCCGCATCCGCTACACGGCGGGGGACGGGGCGACAACCGCACGTGACGTCGAACCCGTCCTGTTCGCATCCACGCAAGGCCAGTGGTACCTCGTCGGATGGTGCCGATTGCGTGACGCTATGCGGTGGTTCACGGTCTCTCGCATCGAGCGGGCCAGCGTGACCGCGATGCCGTGCGCTGGGCACACCGTCGACGAGGTCGGGGAGCCTCCCGCGACCGCCGCTCCGGTGCATTCAGGTCATCGCTAGCGCGCGCCTCTCGCGTTGGTGCGCGGCGCGCGGCAGAATCGGCCCATGCTCCTGCTGATCGGATCCGTGTTCGCCGCGCTCGCCGCGCTCATCCACGTCTACATCTTCGTGCTGGAGTCGGTGCGCTGGACGCATCCGTCGACGCGGCGGATCTTCGGCACATCCGCCGAGGATGCCGAGACGACACGACCGCTCGCGTTCAATCAGGGCTTCTACAACCTGTTCCTCGCGATCACGGTGGTGATCGGAATCGTCTTCGTCGGCGCGGGATCGGCCGGTGTCGGAATCGCGCTCATGCTCGCGGGAGCCGGATCGATGCTCGCCGCGGCGCTCGTGCTCATCCTGTCCGACCGCTCAAAGTCCCGCGCTGCGGTCGTGCAGGGAGCGACCCCGCTGATCGCGGTCGTGCTGCTGGTGGTCACGCTGTTCTGATCCGGCTCGCGCCGACGGCGCGGTCAGGCGATCGTGCCCAGCCCGGCGCGCATGGCGTCGAACATCGCGAACATCAGCCAGAACGACCATCCGATGGTGAGCAGGAAGCTCGCAGCAGTCGCGGCAAGGGCGATCCACATCGTGGCCGAGCCCATTCCCGCCTGCCGGCGCACCACGACGGCGCGGCCGATCGGATACACCGGCGAGAGGAAGCTCCACGCCCAGTGGAAGCGCTTCGGGTAGCCGAGCCGGCCGAGCTGCACGTAATCGCGGTACCCGGCGACGATCGCGAGCGCATAGAGCGCCCAGCCCAGAAGCGTGCCGACCATCGAGGCCGCAACGATCCCCGGCATGAGGTCGAAGATGATCCCGGACACGACGCCCGGCTGCACTCTCGTCCCAGAGGCGGCCATGCTGCTCACTTCGGCGACGCGTCGCACGTAGCTGAGCATCGGGCCGGTCATCAGCCACAGTGAGACGGCCGAGACGGCGACCCCGGCGACGGTGGTCCAGGCACTCACCCATCCCCAGGCGGTGTAGACCGGCGTTCCTCGGGGGACGCGGGGCTCTTCCACGGCCGTGTGCGGCCAGGGTGCCGGGGGAACGGAAGCACTCATCGGGTCCTCATCGATCGGTCGGTTTCTCGCGACACTACCGGGATCCTGCGCGGTCGGAGAGGAGGCGGATCCGATGCTAGGCTCGTTCGGTACGCCTCCGTAGCTCAGCGGATAGAGCGCCGGTTTCCGGTACCGTAGGTCGCAGGTTCGATTCCTGTCGGGGGCACGCATTTCGACGAAGGGCCGCCCGGATGGGCGGCTCTTCGTCGTGTGGGCAGCGAAGCTGGCGTGATCGTCGCCGTAGGATCAGCGCCCGGGCGCCCACGGGGTCGTGCGCGGCGCAGCGACGGACTCGCGCTCGACGAGGCGCGTCCCGACGATGATCTCGCCGTCGGCATGGCGGCCGAAGGCGTCGTCGGTGCGGCTCAGGGCGAGGCGCACGCTCTCGCGCCCCATGTCCTCGAGCGGCACGTGCACGGTGGTGAGCTTGGGGGTGAGCTCGCTGGACTGCGGGATGTCGTCGTWGCCGACGAGCGAGATGTCCTCCGGCACGCGCACGCCGCGTGCGGTCATCGCGTCCAGTGCGCCGGCGGCGACCAGGTCGTTCGCCGCGAACACCGCCGTGATCCCCGGGTTCCCGTCCAGGATTTCGCCCATCGTGGCGTGGCCGAAACGGCGTCCGAACGCCCCCTGGTGCACGAGCTCCGGGGGCACCTCGTAGCCGTGGGACTGCATCGCGCGACGGAAGCCGGCCAGACGCGCGACACTGGTGGAGAGGCCGATCGGACCGCCGAGGTAGAGGATCCGGCGGTGTCCCTGGGCGATGAGGTGCTGCGTCACCGCGAAGGCGCCGCCCTCGTTGTCGTAGCCGACGATCTTCGTCGGTGCCTGCTCGCCGACCGAGGGGCGGCCGCACAGCACGAGCGTCGATCCGATGCCGGCCAGGGTCCGCGCGCGCTCGGCCATCCGGCGTCGGGCGCGGGGATCGTCGTACCCCCCGCCGACGACGATCACGGCGTCGGCGCGCTGGCTGATCATGCGGTCGATGAGCTCGATCTCGCGATCGACGTCGCCCTGCGAGGCGGCCACGATGCAGAGCCGGCGCGTGGCGGCGGCCTCCTGCTCGACGCCGCGCACGATGTAGGAGAAGAACGGATCGACCAGGTCGTTCACGATGATGCCGACGCTGTGCGTCGCCGAGCTTGCGAGCGCTCTGGCGTGCGCGTTGGCCGTGTAGCCGAGGTCATCGATGGCCCGGTTGACGGCGTCGCGCGTCGCCTGCGCCACCGGGTAGTTGCCGTTGAGCACCCGGGAGACGGTGGCCGAGGAGACGCCCGCGCGCTCGGCGACATCGGACATGGTCACGGTGTGCATGGCTCCCACCGTGGCGCGATCGTCCTGCGTCGTCATCCCATCCTCCGTTCGTGGGCCGGCGGCCCGCTCTCTCGCGTCGTGCTCTGCTTCGATCAGGCGGTGTACGCCAGCTCGTCGGCACGGAGTTCGTGCGCGAGGATCCCTCGACCAACGTACTGCTCGACCTCGCGCACGGCCGAGTCGCCCAGCCGGTGGATCTCGTTGCCGAGCGCGCCGGCGATGTGCGGCGTGATCACCACGTTCGGCAGGGCGTAAAGCGGCGAGTCCGCCGGCAGCGGCTCCGGATCCGTCACATCCAGATACGCGTCGAGGCGTCCGCTCACGAGCTCCGCGGACAGGGCGTCCGTGTCGATGAGGGCGCCCCGCGCGGTGTTCACGATCAGGGCGCCGTCGTGCAGCAGCCCGAGTTCGCGAGCGCCGATGATGCGGCGTGTGTCCGGCGTGCTGGGAGCGTGCAGCGTGAGCACGTCGCTGCGACGGCACAGCTCAGGAAGGGAGACGACTTCGACGCCGAGCCGCGCGGCCTCCGACGCGGTCAGATATGGATCGCAGACCAGGATCCGCGCATCCAGCCGGGACAGCAGGGCGATGACCTCACGCCCGACCCTCGAGGCGCCGAGGATCCCGATCGTGACCCCGTTGGTCCCGATCGGGGGGATCCCGTCGACGATGCGATGTCGCCGCGTGGTGCGCAGCTGATGTGCGAACCGGCTCGCACGCTTGAGCCCGAACACGATCGCGGCGAGTGTGAACTCCGCCACCGGTGTGGCATTGGCCGCCGCGGCCGTGCTCACCCTGATCCCGCGGCGGAACGCCTCGGCGTCGAGGAAGGTCTTCACGGTGCCGGCGGTGTGCACCACCGCCTCGAGTCGAGGGGCGAGGTCGAGCACGTGCGCATCGATGCGCGGGGCGCCCCAGCCCGTCAGCATGACGCGAGTCTCGCGGAGAGCTTCTCGGGCGGCGGGCGCCGCGAAATCCGTGATCGGAAGCGGCCCCGCGATCTCGACCGTGTTCCGCAGTCGCGCGAGCGCCTCCCTGGAGAACACCTCCGCGAAGGAGTCCTCCGCCATGACGATCACGGCGGCGGGGTGGGCGGTCGAGGGGTTGTGATCCACGGCGATCCTTTCTTTCTGCATCCAGATAGTAAGCGCATACTATGCGTTCGGTCCAGCCCGCGGTGAATCCCACAGGCTCAGAACCCATGAAAATCAATGTTTCGCCGAAACATGGTCGCATCGTTGACACTCGCAGATCCGTCGGGTACGTTCGCAGCACAGCAAGCGCTTTCTAGCTCTTGCCGAGGACGATGAAGTTTCCCTGTGGCAGGTCGAGGTCGAAGATGAGCAGTTACAGCGAGCGGCTCGTGCAGAGCACGACGCCTCCCGTCAGTGGCGCCGCGGATGCGCCCTCCGCGCGTCCCGCGTCGAAAGGGCGCCGTCGGGCAGCGACGACCGACGCCCCCGCGCACCGCAAGCGCAGCCTCTGGGCGCGGATCAAGCGCGACCGGATGATGCTGCTGCTGATCGCCCCGGGGTTCCTCTACTTCGTGGTGTTCCACTGGCTGCCGCTGCCGGGCAACATCGTCGCCTTCGAGGACTACCAGCCATACCTCGGCTTCATCGACAGCGCCTGGGTCGGCTTCGACAACTTCGTGAAGATCTTCGCGGATCCGACGTTCTGGCAGGCGCTGCGCAACACCCTCGTGATCACCGGCCTGCAGCTCGTGCTGTTCTTCCCGATCCCGATCGTGCTGGCCCTGCTGCTGAACAGCATCATGTCGAACCGGATCCGCAAGTTCGTGCAGAGCGTCGTCTACCTGCCGCACTTCCTCGGCTGGGTCATCATCGTCTCGATCTTCGGCCAGGTGCTGGGTGCGACCGGCGTCGTGCCGCATCTCATGGAGGCGCTCGGGATGAAGCCGTTCCAGGCGATGACCACCCCGTGGTTCTTCCCGTTCCTCGTCTCGATCCAATCCGCCTGGAAGGACGCGGGCTGGGGCACGATCATCTTCCTCGCTGCGCTCATGAACATCGACCAGGAACTGTACGAGGCCGCGGCCGTCGACGGCGCCGGTCCCTGGCAGCGCATGAAGACCATCACCATTCCCGGGATCATGCCGGTCATCATCCTGCTGCTCATCCTGAACCTGGGCAGCATCCTCTCGGTCGGCTTCGAGCAGATCGTGCTGCAGCGCGACAACGTCGGCGCGGGAGCAGGCGAGGTGCTCGACACCTGGGTCTACTACCACGGCATCCAGAACGGGCAATGGGGCCCGGCTGCGGCCGTCGGTCTCGTGAAGGGCGTCGTGGGCCTCGCGCTCGTGCTCGGCGCGAACAAGGTCGCTCATCTGTTCGGCCAGGAAGGGGTGTACTCCAGTGGCAAGTGACGTGCAGCTGACGACCAGAGCGGTCGTCATGCCCCGTACCCGACGCAAGAACCGCAGCGTTGAATCGGCGCGGTCGGCCTGGATGGAGAAGCCCAGCCGTCTCGGCAGCACGGGCAAGGCCGTCGTGGTGACGCTGATCTGCGTGGCGACGATCTACCCGTTCCTCACAGTGCTCTCCACGAGCCTCTCGGACAGCACCGACATCGCGAACGCCAACGGCCTGGTGCTGTTCCCGCTGCACCCGACATTCGCTGCTTACGAGACGATCTTGTCCGGCGGCATCGTGACCGCCGCCCTCGTGCGCAGCATGCTCATCACCGTGATCGGCACGCTGTGCTCGCTCGCCGCGACCGTCGGCATGGCTTACGGCTTGTCCCGGCGCGATCTGGCCTTCGGCAAATTCATCCTGCTCACGGCGCTGTTCACGATGCTGTTCACGCCGGGCATCATCCCCAGCTTCCTCATGGTCAAGCAGCTCGGCCTGCTCGGCAGCTACGCGGCGCTGGTGCTTCCCACCCTCATCTCGGCGTTCAATCTCGTCGTGGTCCGGTCGTTCTTCATGGGGCTGCCGCAGGAGCTGTTCGAGGCGGCGCGGATCGACGGCGCCGGCGACTTCCGGATCCTGGTCAAGATCGTGCTGCCACTGTCGAAGGGTGTGCTCGCCGTGGTCGGGCTGTTCTACGCGGTCGCCTACTGGAACGCGTTCTTCAACGCGATGCTCTACCTGAACAGCGACCAGTGGCCGCTGTCGATGATCCTCCGCCAGTACGTGCTGCTCGGATCGCCGCTCGACACCGCCTCGGTCGGCGAGATCTCCGCGCCGTCCCAGGCGATCCAGATGGCCGTCGTCGTCATCAGCGTCATCCCGATCCTGCTCGTCTACCCCTTCCTGCAGAAGTACTTCACCAAGGGCGTCCTCACCGGCGCCGTCAAGGGCTGAGGCCCGCTCCACCCGATCGATCCACCTCCCTGTACAGAAAGGAGCCCAACGTGGCTCTCGAAACGAACCGGCGGACCTTCCTGTCCTTCGCCGCCCTCAGCGTCCTCGGCGTCGTCACCGCGGGCTCCCTCGCCGGCTGCGGCACCAAGGGCGCACTGAACGCCTCCGCGGCCTCGGCGTCGGTGCTGCCGAAGTACATCCCGCTGAAGGGGGCCACGCCCGACCTCGCGGGAACCGCCGAGGGCGTTCCAGCGGCCTTCTTCAACTACCCGGCCAAGCCGTTCCGCGCGGTGCCGGCGCCCTTCCTCAAGGGACAGAAGATCACGGCGATCACGAACATCTTCGGCCCGCCGCCGACGCCTGCCGCCTCCAACCCGGCCTGGCAGGAGATCAACAAGCGTCTCGGCGGCACGGTCGACATCACCGCGGTCTCGAGTGACGACTACGACACCAAGCTCAACACCGTGATCGCCGGTGGGGACATGCCGGACCTGATGCTCAATGACGGCGCGGCCATCGCCGACATCATCGGCTTCCTGGAATCCGCGTGTCAGGACCTTACCCCGTTCCTCGCGGGCGACAAGTCCAAGGACTATCCGAACCTCGCCAACATCCCGCAGGCGTTCTGGAAGCCGGCGGTGCAGAACGGCAAGCTCTACGGCATCCCGATCCCGCGCGGCATGACCGGCGGATCCGGTTTCATCAACCAGACCTTCTTCGAGGCCGCGGGCGTCACCGACACCTCGACCATCAAGAACGCGGACGACTACCTCGCCCTCGCCAAGCAGCTCACCGGAGCGAACCGCTGGGCCCTCGGCAGCACCAAGTTCGGCCTCATCCCGTTCGAGCACATCTTCCACGTCCCCTACAACTGGACGATGAAGAGCGGCAAGCTCGTGAAGGACATCGAGACGCCGGAGTACCTGGAGATGGTGTCCTTCGTGCAGAAGCTCTACGTCGCGGGATGCTTCGCCCCCGGCAGCGAGGGCTGGACCAAGTCGCAGATGTCGAACGCGTTCATCTCCGGCCAGGTCGCGCAGATCTACGACGGGCTGCCGGCATTCGGCAAACCGGGCGGATACCAGCAGACCGTCCCCGCGGCGAACCCCGCGAACGAGGTCGCCCCGTTCATCCCGTTCAGCGCCACGGGCGGCAAGGCCACGGTGTGGCTGGACAACATCGACTTCGCCTGGACCATGGTCAAGAAGGGCAGTGCGGATCACATCAAGCAGGTCCTGCAAGTCGCGAACTTCCTCGCCGCGCCGTTCGGCAGCGAGGAGTATCTCCTGATGAACTACGGTGCCGAGGGCACGGACTACACCCGAGACGGCAAGGGCAACCCGATCCCGACGCCTGCGGCGGCGCTGAACACGGCCGTGCCGTGGAAGTACCTGGCGGCCGGCCCCAACACGCTGTACTCGCCGCAGTTCCCCGACGCCATCAAGGTGCTTCACGACGCGTACTCGAAGCTCGTCCCGATCGGCGTCCCGGATCCGACCGTCGGCCTGTTCAGTCCCACCAACGCGAAGCAGGGGCTCACGATCGCCAAGCCCGTCTCGGACGCGGTGACCAACTTCATCGCCGGGCGTGGTTCGCTGAACGACGTGAAGAGCGCGATCTCGACATGGAAGAGTGCGGGCGGAGACACGATCCGCGCTGAGTTCCAGAAGGCGCTGAGCGGCGCGACGGCCAGTCCGTCCCCGAGCGCCTGAGACGCAGCGGATCCGTGAACGTGGGAGAGGGCAGCGGGGGAGAGGGAACCGTGAGGGAAGACATCTCGACGAGAATCGCGATGGATCCTGTCCTCTCCCCGTTCACGGGCTGGGGCAGGGCGCAGTGGGAGGCGGTGGCGGACGACTGGCTGAGCCAGGTGCGCCGCTATGCCAGCCCGGAGGGCGCCCTGCCGCGCCTGCCAGGAAGGATCACCGGCGACGGAGTGCGGCGGGAGGGGATGGAGACCGTGGGCCGGTCGTTCCTGCTCGCGGCGCCGCGGATCGCGGGCGCCGGCGACGCCGCGGATCCGGCCGTCCAGGCGCACCTGGACTACTACTCCCGGGCGTTGCTGGCCGGCACCCGGGCGGGTGGTGAGGAGGAGTGGCCCCGCGGAGTCAGCTGCCGGCTGCCGCTGACGGGGATCACGAACTCGATCGTGGAGGCCGCGAACATCGCGTTCTCCCTGCACATCAGCCGCGATCGGCTGTGGTCGGGCCTCACCCGGCCGGAGCAGCTCCAGATCGGGAACTGGCTGCGTCATCACGCCCGCTGCGAGGTGTGGCAGAACAACTGGCAGCTGTTCCCCGCCATGGCGGAAGGCTTCCTGCGTGCGGTCGGCGAAGACGTGCGCGGTCTGCACGCGACGCGCAACGTGGCGCGGGTGGAGAGCTGGTACCTCGGCGACGGGTGGTACACGGACGGGCCGGAGCATGCGGTCGACTACTACAACGCCTGGGCCATCCATCCCTACCTGTGGGCCTGGTACCGCATGACGGACACCGTGCACACCGCGGAGGGGCAGCGGTATCTCGAGCGACTGCACGACTTCACCGCGTCGCAGGCCCACATGGTCGCCGCCGACGGCTCGCTCCTGCATCAGGGCCGCTCGCTGACCTACCGCACGGCGGCGCTGGCCGCTCTCTGGTGTGCCGAGGCGTCGGGCGTGAGCGCGCTCAGCCCCGGCCAGACCCGCCGCATCGCATCGGGAGTGCTCTCGCGCTTCACCGCGCAGGGAGTCGGTGCCGACGGCCCGCTCACGCTCGGGTGGTACCGCGAGTTCGAGCCGATGTGCCAGGACTACAGCGGCTTCGGATCCCCGTATCTGGCAGGCATCGGATTCCTCGGGCTGGCCCAGCCCGAGACGGCTCCCGTCTGGACTGCGATCGAGGAGGCCCAGCCCTCCGATCACGGCTCCTTCACCGCCCCGATCGAGCCCGTGGGGTGGGTGCTCCGCGGAGCCTCGGACGGCATCGTGCGGATGGCGAACCACGGCTCGGATCACGCCACGCTGCCCGTCGGCGAGGACGAGGACCGCGACGACCCGCACTACGCGAAGTTCGCGTACTCGACGCACACCGCACCGGGCACGGGGCCGGCTTGGGTCGACGCGATCGACTCGCACTTCGCGCTGCTCGACGACGAGGGCGCCGGCAGCAGGCGCAGTTCCCTGCGGGCCACGCGAGTCGAGGGGGATCTCGCCGGATCCGTGCACGTACCGCAATTGCATCGCCGTGCGCTGCCCGGGACCGCAGTGACCACGGTGACCGCGGGCGACGGCACCGCCGAGGTGCGTGCGCATCTCGTTCAGACGGATCGGCCGTGGCCGATGCGCGAGGGCGGCTGGGCGGTCGCCGACGACGCCGAGCTGGCCACCGGCGTCTTCGAGGACGGCGCCTGGGTGCAGGGCCGCGACGGCCTGCTCTCCGCGGTGATCGGGTTGCACGGGTGGGACGCTCCTCGGCCCGCCGTCGCCGACGATGCAAGCCGTCGCCCCGAGCGGGCGCGCGTGTTCGCCTACCGCGATGCCAACGCGATGGGCTCGCACTCCGCGACTCCAGCCCTGCAGGGCCGCACCAGCACGAGGAACACGGTCGTGGCCACCCTGCACGTGCTCGAACGCGGCGGCGCGGTCGACCCGCAGGAGTGGCGCGATCGGGTGCGGGTGGACGTCGATGGCACCCTCGTGCGCCTGACGTGGGCCTCGGGCGCGACCTCCGAGTTCGACCTGGCGACGTTCGTCCCATGGGACGAGCACCCGGGCCTCACCGGTCCTCGGGGGGAGGCCCGATGATCGAGCTGCGCTACGGCGCGGGACCGGAGGGGCGCCGACAGGACCCGACGATGCGGGCGTTCCGTGCCGATCGGTTCGGGCAGTTCGTGCACTGGGGGTTGTATGCGATCCCCGCGGGGACGTGGCAGGGGCGCACGATCGAGTTCGCCGCGGAGTTCCTCATGCACTCGGCGCACGTGAGCCGGGAGGAGTGGGGTGCGCTCGCCGCCGACTTCACGCTGGAGGGATTCGACCCGGCGGAGTGGGCCCGCACGGCGAAGCGCATGGGCGCGCGCTATGTCACGATCACCACGAAGCACCACGACGGCTTCTGCCTGTGGCCGAGCGCGTACACCGACTTCAGCGTCGCCGCCACGCCCTCGGGGCGCGACGTGCTCGGCGAGATCCTCGACGCGTATCGCGCCGAAGGTCTCGCCACGCACCTCTACTACTCGGTGCTGGACTGGCATCACCCGGACTGGCGATACGCCATCGAGTCCGATGACGATCGCGTGGCGTTCGACCGCTATCTCGACTTCGCGACGAACCAGCTGCTCGAGCTGGCGGAGAGATACCCGCAGGTGCGCGGATTCTGGTTCGACGGCACCTGGGACGAGTCCGTGAAGGCGAACGGGCGCTGGACCCACGAGATCGAGCAGCGGCTCAAGCAACGGATCCCCGGCGCGATCGTGAACAGCCGTCTCCGCGCCGATGACAGGGGCGCACGGCATTTCGACTCCAACGGCGCCCTGATGGGCGACTACGAGAGCGGTTACGAGCGCCGGCTCCCCGCGCCGTGGGACCGGTCGGTCGCCGTGCACGACTGGGAGGCCTGCGCCACCCTCACCCAGGCGAGCTGGGGCTTCCATGACTCCGCCTGGGCGGAGCGAGGGCGCAAGACGCCGGCCCAGGTCGTGGAGCAGCTCGCGCAGACCGTGAGCCTGGGAGGCAACCTCCTCCTGAACTTCGGGCCGCGCGGCGACGGCTCGCTCGCCCCCGTCGAGGTCGCCCTGGCCGACGAGGTCGGCGCCTGGATGGCCGTGAACGGGGCAGCCGTGCACGGCAGCGGGCCGGCTGAAGGGTGGGACTACCCCGGATGGGGCCTTTACACGATGCCCCTGCAGGCGGAGGAGTCAGCCGAACGATCCGCCCTTGTGCACGCGATCGTCACCCGGATCCCGGTCTCCGGCATCCTCACGATCGCGCTGCCGCCCGGCGTCGCGTTGCGCGGGGTGCGCGCACTCGATGACGACACCGCCGTGTCGTTCACCGAGCTGGACGCCCACACCGCCCAGCTCGCGGCCCCCGCCGCCACGGGCATGCCGACCGTGCTCGCCCTCGAGATCGCGCCTGCGGACCCGGAGAGCGGCCTGCGCGAGCCCAACCCCGACGTCGCGCTCGTGTGAACGCATGAGCGGGCGCCTTCCCGTTCCGCGCTTGCGACGTGGGGAACGGGAAGGACACACCCAAACCCTCCGCTTCGAAGAGGAACAGGAAAGGGCACCACCATGAAACAACACCGCACCGCGCAAAGCAAAGCGCGCTGGCGACGGCTGACCCCGGCACTCGCCGCGGGTGCCGTCCTCGCGTTCGCCCTGCCCGCCACCGCGCAGGCCGGCACCACCCCGGCTCCGCCGCAGTACGTCGCGGCCGGCACCACCACGATGAAGGGCGGTCTGACCAGCGACATCGCCGGCTCGGCGTATCTCGGCAAGGACGGCCAATTCCACTGGAGCAATGCGCTCACGTCCTACAACACGAACCCTGGCAACGCGTGGGCGCGCACGTTCACGAACACCGACATGGGCGCCGTGTCCGCAGGGATGGGCACCACGACGCAGAAGGTTCAGGCGCCCGCGTACTATGCCGACGCGGGCACCATCTGCTACCAGCTAGACAAGGATCCGACCTTCCCGATCCCGTCGCCGCAGCAGGACGACCACTGCGACGTCATCGRCGTCTGGGTGGATCCGCAGGGCACGTGGCACGCGCTGCTCAACGACGAGTTCCAGTTCGATCCCTGGCAGACCAAGGGTGCAGACGCGACGGTCGATCAGAAGATCTCGACCGGGCACCACAACAACCGGATCCTGCTCGCGACCTCGAAGGACGAAGGCGCCTCCTGGCAGTACCAGGGGCCGGCGCTCACCTCGGCGTGGGATGACGATCAGGTGATCGACAGCGCTGCCTCACCCGGTCAGTCGTATCCGTTCGGGAACTCCGGCTGCCGGCTGTTCATCGATTACTCGACGGGCTACTTCTACATCACGTACAACGTGAAGATCTACAAGAAGCCGGCTTCCTCGACCCTCGCCAGCTGGACCGAGATGGCCCGCGCGCCGATCAGCGGCGGCATGGCCAGCGGCACCTGGCAGAAGTGGTACAACGGCTCGTGGTCGCAGCCGGGCATCGGCGGCATCGACGGCAACGTCAACTCCGTCGGCGGGCTGAACGTCGTGTACGACCCGGCGACCGACCTCATCGCCTGGCAGGGATCCGGCGACAACGCCACCGCGTCGTACCAGGCCGCGAAGGTCGCCGCCGATCACCTCATCGTGTTCTCCGACGCGTCCGGAAACACCTACACGGCGAACACGCTGACGCACACGATCGTGAACAACGCGACAGCGGAGTCTGCGCCGGACCGGACCGTGTCGTACCACGACGACGTGACCGGCCAGGACCTGACGCTCAAGGCGGTCGACGACAAGTACGAGAACGGCGTCAAGGTCGTCACTGGCGGCATCTACGTGACGCAGACGGATCCGGCCACCGGTGCCTCCCAGACCGTGGATCTCATCACGAACAGTGCGTATTACAAGGATCCGAACACCGGTCATCTGTACCTGCCGTCGGCGAACAACGAGTCGGCTATCTCGTACAACGCGTTCTCCGGGCTGTACCGCATCGTCGGCTACGACGGGAACGTCTATGAGACGGCTGATCTCGGCGACCCGAACTCCTGGAAGGTCGTGGGCCTCATGCCCGCCGGATCCAATGGCGGTTACCTCACCTCTCTGGACAACGGCAGCCTGACGAACCAGAACGTCACCGGACGTTCGTTCCTGACGATCTCGGATCTGACCGCCAAGGTGTTCGACATCGCGCAGACCGCCGGCGACGGATCCGCGGCGGTGAGCACCGAGTACACTCCGCGGGACACGGCCGGCAAAGCGGTGTCCGGAGATTCCGCCTACGTGCTGCGGGTCGGCGGCAAGGCCGTGACGGCGAACCGCGGACCCGGCCTGGACGGCGGGGACGGAGCGGCCACGGGCGTGTCCACCTGGAAGCTCCAGCCGGTGAAGGACGTGCGCGACGGCAGCCAGAACAGCGGCTTCTACCGCATCGTCGACGCCGCGACCGGCAAGGACCTCCGGGTTTCCGGATCCGCTCCGGCCGAGCAGCGCGCCGTCGACGCGGTCGTCACGGTCCGGGCGCCGCAGGCCGATGCCCAGCCTCTGACCTCGGCCGGCCTCGGCACGCCGGGTGGCAGCGATCAGTGGTACCTGCAGCGCGTCGCGACCGACGGCACGTCGCTGGACGGATCCACCACCTACCGCCTGGTCAACCGCAACAGCGGCCTGACCCTGCAGTACGTGAACGAGAGGATGCGCCTCGAGCAGCAGGCTCCGGGCAACGCCTCGCAGTACGTGACGCTGACCGTGCGGTAGGGGATAAGGCGAGTGACGGCGCCGGGTCGGGTGC
>NZ_JBFTQL010000019.1:0-124848 GCF_056398985.1 Microbacterium sp. 01T413_2 | reverse complement strand
CCTGAGCACGAGCAATAGGTCGTGCTCAGGGGGACGACTCGAAAGAGACAGCGAAGGATACCGAGATGAACATCGAACCCGCCGCGGCGACGGTCAAGAACCCGCCCGAGCAGTTCCACGGCGATGTGTGGCTGGACCGCATCGCCGCGCCCCACGAAGCAGACCAGCGCATGACGGTCGCCCTGGTGCGCTTCGCCCCGGGTGCGCGCACCGCATGGCACTCGCACGCCCGCGGGCAGTATCTCCGGGTGACCAGCGGCGTCGCCCTCGTGGGCGATCGCGAAGGGAACATCGTCGAGCTGCGTCCGGGGCAGACGCTCTACACGCCGCCCGACCAGGACCACTGGCATGGCGCCGCGGCGGACTGCTTCATGGAGCACCTTGCGATGCTCGAGGCCGGAGACGATCCCGCCACGACCACCGTCTGGAAGGAGCACGTCACCGAGGCGGAGTACGCGGGGCGCAGCGCGGGGTGATCTCCCGCAGGTCACCGCTTCGCCGGCACCTGCAGCAGGCGGTCGTCGCCGTCGCGGGGTGAGCCGCGTCCGTCGGTGTTGTTCGTGAGCACCAAGAGGGTGCCGTTCGGGGCCGCCACGACATCTCGAAGGCGGCCGAAGTCGCCGGCGTACAGGGCCTGCGGCTGCGGATCCGGCGATGTCGTGTCGAGCGTCCAGAGCCGCTCCCCGCGCAGACCCGCGACGTAGACGACATCGTCGACGATCGCGATGCCGCTCGGGCTCGCCTCCGACGGCCGCCAGGTCACGACCGGGTCGATTGCGTCGGCGGCGCCGGCGCGGCCCTCGTGGTCGGGCCAGCCGTAGTCACCGCCGGGCTTGATGCGGTTCAGCTCGTCCCAGGTGTCCTGGCCGAACTCGCTCGCCCACAGCRTGCCCGCGCTGTCCCACGCCAGCCCCTGCACGTTGCGATGCCCCAGGCTGTACACCGCGGTGCCGAAGGGGTTGCCGGGTGCCGGCCGCCCGTCGGGCGTGAGGCGCAGGATCTTGCCGCCGAGGTAGTCCCGGTCGCGGGCGCGATCGCGCTGCCCGGCGTCACCCGTTCCGACGTAGAGCATCCCGTCCGGACCGAACGCGATCCGCCCGCCGTCGTGGTTCCCGGCGCGGGGGATGCCGGCGAACACGACTTCCGCTGTCGCCGGATCGAACCGCAGCGTTCCCGCATCTCCGGTGAGCCGCAGCCGCACCACCCGGTTGTCCGCGGCTGTCGCGTGATACGCGTAGAGCCACCGCGTGCTGCCGTCCTCGTGGATCGCGAGCCCGTTCAGACCCGACTCGCCGCCGGAGACCACGTCAGGAACCGTGCCGACCTCGTGCAAGCCCGCGGCCGGGGTCCACTGCAGCACGCGTCCGTCGCCCCGCTGCGAGATGAGCGCCCCGGATCCGATCGGAACGATCGACCATGGCGCCGCCAGCCCAGTGACGAGAACGGACGGCCCGGGGGCCGAGGAGGACGTCGGTGCCGCGGCGACGGCGGGCTCGGTCGAGGCGGTCGTCGGCGCACAGGCCGTCAACGCGATCGCGAGCACGGCGAGGGTGCCGGCGGAGCGCATCCGGCCCCGCATCCTGGTCCCGCTCATGATGGCCCCCCCGATGTCGGTGCGTGCTCTCAGGATCCCGCCGTCCAGGACTCCTGCCAGGGCCTCCACTGCGGAGGCCTCAGGTCGCGTCCCACAGGTCGCGGTAGTACGCGAGCCTTTCGCGGTCCGGATCCACGCCGTACGCCTCGATGAGCAGGTCCTCGTATCCCGGGCCGTAGTTCCACCCCGTGCTCATCGAGGCGACCGCGATGTCGGCCCAGCGGTCGGCGGTGCCGAGGGCCGCGAGGTCGACGTGCGCGATTCCCCGACCGGCGTCGTCGAGCAGCGTGTTCGGCACGCACGCGTCGCCGTGGCAGACGACGAGCCGGTCGATCGGCGGGCCCTCGTGCAGGTGCTCCGGCACGAGGATCCCGCGCTCTGCGGCGTTCGCGATGCGATCTTCGATGCTCCAGCTCCACGGGCATTCGGCGACGGGCAGTGCGTCGTGCAATTGCCGCAGCGCCGATCCGACCGCGCGCACGGCGATCTCGGGACGCTCGATCCAGTACGGATCCACGGCGCTGCGGCCGGGGATCGCCGAGGTCACGAGCCATTCATGCGTGCCGTCCTCGCCCTGGTCCCGGACGTGCGGCACGAGCGCCCATGCACTGGCCCAGCGCAACCGCTCCGCTTCGGCGCGCATCGACGCCTCCAGGTGTCGCGGGCCCCACTTGAGGAACCGTTCGTCATCGGTGCGGAACGTGAGCCCGCCGATCCCGTTCTCCCATACCGGGGTGAGGGAGGCGGATCCGGCCAGTTCGCGCACCCGATCCGGAACTGCGACGTCGTCGACGGGGATGCTCATGCCACCATCCTGCCCGCCTGAAGAGGGGGAGAGCCGGCGTCGCAGCTCTCCCCCTCTTCAGTCCTTCTGCTCCGGATCCTCGTCGATCAGGCCGAGCAGGTGATTCAGCGCTTTCTTGTCGAGTGTGGCGTCCATGGCGGCTTACCGCGCCTCCGCGTTCGACTGATCAGGGTGCCCGGCGGCCTGTGACGGACCGGAGCAGCCAGGCGATCACGGCGAGCACGAGCAGTACCAGACCGACCCAGAGCAGGAAGTTCAGGGACTGCACGAGACCACCCGTGATGGCCAGGATGATGGCCACGATGATGATGATGACGAAGAGGATGTTCATGACGGACTCCTTCCACGCGTGCCGCAGGTGCGACCGCTGAACCAACGTAGGCAGTGACGTGAGCTGCTGCACAGGGGCTTGACGGCGAGGGGTTCGGGGTGGCAGGAGCCCCGTCTCACACCGGCCCGCCGGTGAGCGGCCGTTGCGAGGGGGCACTCCGCACGGCATCCAGCACGTCGGCGACGGAGCCGTAACGGGTCCTCGTGGTCACGGGTCGCAGCCAGACCACTTCGACCTGGTCGACCGAGACGCGGCTGACACAGGCGATCGTGTGTCGCGCGTCGGTGCGGTCGAAGCTGTCGTCCAGGATCAGCCATTCGTTCTCCGTGAGTCGGCGCATCTCGAAGCGCGTCGGTGTCATCATCGACATCTCACTCCCCTTCGTCCACGGTCGAGGATGAGCCCTGCCTCGGTCGACGTCACTGCTCTTGACAGCCCGCGCGACGGAGGTCTATCAACGGGGCGCGCATCGCGCCCCCGGCAGACGTACAGGATCCGTCCGGAGGGTGGGGACGGGTGACCTGTAGACACCGCAGGCGCGAACGTCAACCCCCTCCGCGTATCCCGTCGCTCTGTCTACCGTTCCGGACATGAGCTACAGCATGAGGGACCCACGCACGAAGTACCCTCCCCTGTCGGATCCGCCGGATCCGCGCAACGACCAGCCCGGTCTGCTGGGGGAGACGGAACCCCGCCCCGATCACGGGGAGGAGAGCTATCGCGGCTCCGGACGTCTGCCCGGCCGGCATGCTCTGATCACCGGCGGCGATTCCGGGATCGGCCGGGCCGTCGCCATCGCGTTCGCTCGCGAAGGCGCGGATGTCGCGCTCAGCTATCTGCCCGAGGAGCAGGCGGACGCTGAGGAGACCGCGGAGTGGATCCGCAAGGCCGGCCGAGAGGCGGCGCTCCTTCCCGGGGATCTGACCGACGAGCAGGTGTGCGCGGATCTGGTGGCGGATGCCGCGGAGAGCCTCGACGGCCTCGACATCCTCGTGCTCAATGCCGGATACCAGCGCAGCAGGGGGGAGCTCGACGAGATCCCGACGGAGGAGTTCGACAAGGTCATGCACACCAACCTGTACGCGCCGTTCTGGCTCGCGCAGGCGGCGCTGCCGCATCTCCGGCCGGGGTCTTCGATCATCGCGACCACCTCGATCCAGGGCTACGACCCGTCGCCGGGGCTGTTCGACTACGCGTTGACGAAGGCGGCACTGGTCGCCTTCGTGCAGATGCTCGCCGAGGAGCAGGGGCCGCACGGGATCAGGGTCAACGGCGTGGCGCCGGGACCGATCTGGACGCCGCTGATCCCCGCGACGGGCTGGCCGGACAAGCTGCCGACCTTCGGGGAGGACACCCCGCTCGGCCGGGCGGGCCAGCCGGCGGAACTCGCGGGTGCGTATGTCTTCCTCGCCTCCGAAGACGCGTCCTACGTCTCCGGCGGCATCATCCCCGTCACGGGCGGGCGCCACCTCTGAGCGCCGGCACCCTCGAGACGGAACCCACGAAAGGAGCGACGTCATGAACGAGACGGAAGAGCACTCCGAGACCACGACCCACGCGAACTGGGGCGCCGGACGCCCCCGACTGCTGGTCGCCTCGGCGACGAACAGGTTCGTGTTCGACATCCCGGACGACGGGGTCACCATCGGCTCGGCTCAGCACGCCGGCCTGCGGCTTCCGGACACGGATCCCGTGCACGCCGTCATCCGGCACGACTCCCACGACGAGTACGCGCTGGAGATGCGGGGGCCGGGGGAGACGAGCGCGAACGTCGAGAAGTCGGCCGAGGAGGAACGCCGGGACGTCGAGGTCCTCCGCACCGGCGCGCGTTTCACCCTCGGCCCGTGGCGACTCGTGTTCACGCGCGATGAGTTCGCCGACCACGGGCGGCCGTTCGGCGGTCGCGAGGGAGGGGAGTTCTCCGATCAGCAGGAGCAGCCCGATCGGCCCGACTACCCGCGACGATCCTCGCAGGCGCGTGATGCCGCGCGGCACGAAGCCATGGCCCAGCAGCGCGACGTCGAGGAGCAACGCGACATCGAGCGCTAATCGACCATCTCCTGCTGCGTGCGGATGAACGTGCGGTCGCCGTCGCTGAGCCGAGCCGACGGATCCACGGTCTCGCCGACGATCCGCTCGATCTCCTCGCGGACGTCRTCCGGGACGACACCGTCGTCCTGCTCCTCCAGCCTCTTCTTCGACCGTGCCGACAGGTGAGGCCACCACTGGTGCACCTCGGGCAGCAGGTGGATCTCGGGAATCATGATCTCCTCCTTCTTCAGCAGCGGACGTCGGAGACCACCGCGTCCACGGCGCGGATCGTGCGACTCCGCATGCCGCCACGGTAAGCGCGGTGCGCGGTGGGCGCGCGGGGGTTCCGGTCGGGGCGCCGGCGACGTATCATCCTCGGCCGGCGCGTGTCGAGGGCCTCCCCGCCGCTCGCCGGACCGGCCATGATGGGATGTGCAGAGCGGAAACGCGCGGAAAGAAGCAAGGAGGCTGTGAAAGAGATGGGCAGATTCAGTTACGAGGGCCAGACGCACGCGGATCTCGACGATCGCGCGCTCGCCCACGTGCAGATGGTGATCGCCAACAAGCTCCGCCGCGGAGAGCCGTTCTACTTCACCTGGAAGGACGACCCGAGCATCGGACACGGTCGCACCTCGGTGTGGATCCACCCCTCGTGCAACATGGTCTTCACCTACCACGGCGGCCGCCGCCCGCCGTTGAACAGGCTGTGGATCGAAGCGCTCAGCCAGCTSGCGAACACTCCCGGAGGACTCCGGATGATCCCAGAGCCGACGCAGGTCGACGAGATGCAGATCGACGACAGCGGCCAGATCCAGTGACGGCAGGCTGAACCGCCGAAACCGTCAGTCGGCCGGTTCGCCATCGACCCTTCCGGGGACGTCGTCGCTCTCCGGGCGGTCCGTCGTCGCTGCGGCGTCCTTTCCGTACGGATCCTCACCGGGCTTCGCGTACGGGTCGTCCGATTCCTCCGGCCCGCGACGCCTCGCGCTCGCCGCATGAGGGTGCCGCCTCGCATCCTCGTTCGGATCCGCCTCGCGCCGGATCCCGTCCTCCTCGGCACCCTCTGCGGCGCGTTCACGATCGGCGTCCTCGTCGGACTGCTCGGGCTTCTCGGGCCGCGCATGATGCACGTTGGGGGGCAGCAGGCCCTCGTCGTCGATCTCGCTCATCGGTCTCTCCTTCTGCTGATCTCTTCGTCTCTCTGTCTCGGCCCAGGGTCGGTGATCGCCGGCGTCACGGCGAGGGCCTTGACAATGGCGTCGCGGCCTTCGTCCTCCCTGGTCTGCCTGCGCGGACCACCTCCGGCGCGCCGATGCACGGGGAGCGCCCAGATCACGATGGCGGCCGCCAGGGCGACGCCGCCCGCGATGACCGCTGCACCGGCGCCGAGCACCACATCGAAGACGAAGACCGCGACGCCGACGGCGAGCAGCGTGACGAGCACCAGCAGGGCGATGAGGATCCGCGTACCGGTCGCGACCAGCCGCCGATCCGGGTCGCGCTCCGAGCGCTTGCGATGCTGCACGACGGGCAGAAGCCCCAGCAGCGTCGCGAGGCAGGCGAGGACGACGAGAACGAGGTAGACGACACGTGCGTGCCCGGGGAGCTTCGCGAAAGTCGGCTGAAAGGCGACGGAGAGCAGGAACCCGGAGATGATCTGGGTRCCGGTCTGCGTGACCCGAAGCTCCTGCAGGATCTGCTCCCACCGCCTCGAGACGTCTTGTTGCGATGGCTCCGCGGCCGGGGTCGTGCCTGAGTGACTCATGATCCCGTCACCACGGCGCAGATGCCGAACGCACCGGCGACGCACATGATGGCGGCGGTCGCCCAGCCCCGGATGCGGGGAGTCGGGCCGTTGCGATGCTCGTCCATCAGCCGCCGGCGGCCTGTCACGAGCATGAGCACGATGACGAGCGGGCCCGCGGCGATGGCGCCTGTATCGGTGCATTCGTCCATGACGGCAGGGTCGCTGCACGAGTACCGCTGCACCAGTGGCTTGACGGGGAGCGCGCAGCATGGCAACGAGCGGGCGCCGTTTGTCAACCCCGTGGTCCCGGCGTCGGGCCCGTTCGTAGCGTGGGCGCCACGACTGACCGCATCATGACCGAAGGAGGACGACATGCCCCGTCAACCCGAGCTCAAGGATCCGGAGCTCTACGAGAAGCTGCGCGACGAGGGGAACTCGAAGCAGAAGGCGGCCCGGATCTCGAACGCGGCTGCCAAGGAGGGACGCAGCGCCGTCGGCCGTCGCGGCGGCGAATCCGGCTCCTACGACGACTGGACTGTCGACGACCTGCGCCACCGCGCGAAGGAGCTCGGCCTGCACGGATACTCGGGCAAGAAGAAGCAGGAACTCATCCACATGCTGCGCGACCACTGACGACCGCATCGCCGGATCCTCGGAGTCCGGCCACGCGGTTCGCTGAGCTCGTGGGACCCCGTCATTCAGACGGGGTCCCACGCTGTGACGGTGCCGGCGCGAGCCGTAGGCTCGCTTCGACGACGATCCCGCCCGTCGGCGCCGCCGGATCCCGGATCCGCACGTGCGTGCATGACGTGCAGGGTGAGACTCAGACTCACGTAAGCTGGCACTCAGTTGCAGGTTCGAAGGAGAACACTCATGCAGATCGCAGGATCCGGAGCCCTTGTCACCGGCGGCGCCTCGGGGCTCGGCCTCGCCACCGCGCGCCGTCTCGCCGCGGCCGGTGCGACCGTCACGATCATCGACTTGCCGAGCTCGAAGGGTGCCGAGGTCGCGCAGGAGCTGGGCGGCGTCTTCGCCCCGGCCGACGTGACGAACCCCGACGAGGTCGCCGCGGCCGTCGCCGCTGCGCAGGCCGCCGCGCCGCTGCGCATCGTGGTGAACTGCGCCGGCATCGCCCCGCCCGCCAAGGTGCTCGACCGCGACGGCAACCCTGCCGACCTCGCCGCGTTCGAGCGGATCATCCGGATCAACCTGGTCGGCACGTTCAACGTCATCTCGCAGGCTTCGGCCGTCATCGCGAAGAACGAGCCCGCCGCCGACGGGGACCGCGGCGTCATCGTCAATACGGCGAGCGTCGCCGCATTCGACGGGCAGATCGGCCAGCCTGCGTACTCGGCGTCGAAGGGCGGCGTGCATGCGATGACCCTGCCGATCGCGCGCGAGCTCGCCCGCTACGGGATCCGCGTGTGCACGATCGCCCCCGGGATCATGGAGACTCCGATGCTCGCGGGGCTGCCGCAGGCCGCGCAGGACTCGCTCGGCGAGCAGGTGCCCTACCCCGCCCGCCTCGGCCGCCCCGACGAGTACGCCTCGCTCGTGCAGCAGATCGTCGAGAACGGCTACCTGAACGGCGAGACCATCCGCCTCGACGGGGCCATCCGGATGGCGCCGAAGTAAGCGGATCCGGATCCCGCCCCACGCTCAGGTCGCGATTTCGGCTCTTCCGGGAGGGCCTTTCGCGCAGATAGTTCGACCTGAGCGACGAAGTTCCATCGCTCCCCACGAACCGAGGACCCCATGACCGAGAACAAGCCCCTGGCCGGCAAGACCATCCTGATGTCCGGCGGCAGCCGCGGCATCGGCCTCGCGATCGCCCTGCGCGCGGCGGCCGACGGCGCCAACATCGCGCTGCTCGCGAAGACCGACACCCCGCACCCGAAGCTCGAGGGCACCGTGCACTCCGCGGCGGAGCAGATCCGCGCTGCCGGCGGGCAGGCGCTCCCGATCGTCGGCGACGTGCGCGACGACGAGAGCGTGATCGACGCGGTCATGAAGACGCAGGGCGAGTTCGGCGGCATCGACATCGTCGTCAACAACGCGAGCGTGATCGACCTGTCCGGATCCCTTGACCTCGCGGCGAAGAAGTACGACCTCATGCAGGACGTCAACGTGCGCGGGACGTTCATGCTGTCGCGCGCCGCGGTCCCCGTGCTGAAGGACGCCCCGAACCCGCACATCCTGTCGCTCTCGCCGCCCCTGAACATCACCCCGCGCTGGCTCGGTGCGCACACCGGCTACACGCTCGCGAAGTACGGCATGACGATGGCGACGCTCGGGCTCGCGGCCGAGTTCGCGAAGGACGGCATCGCCGCCAACACGCTCTGGCCCCGCACCACGATCGCGACCGCCGCGGTGCAGTTCGCGCTCGGCGGCGACCGCATGATGAAGGTCAGCCGCACGCCCGAGGTGTACGCCGACGCCGCCTACGCCGTGCTCGTCCAACCGGCCCGCGAGTACACCGGGCAGACGCTCATCGTCGAGGACGTGCTCGAGGCCGCCGGGGTCACCGACTTCTCCGGGTACGCGGCCGTGCCCGGCACCCCCGACGACCAGCTGTTCCCGGACATCTTCCTGGACTGATCCGGAGTCCGGGTCGGGGCTGGTCCCGGCCGGGCCCGGTCCCCGCTGGGTCCCGTCCCTGAGCCCGTCGAAGGGCTCGGATCCGGCGGGGTCGCGCTCAGGCCTTGTCGATCGCGGCCACGATGTCGCGATAGCCCCGCGTCACCGCGAGGTCGCGGGGCAGCACGCCGTCTCCATCGCGGATGGTGACGTCGGCGCCGCCCGCGATGAGGGTGCGCACGATGTCGACGTAGGTCTTCGAGCCGTCGCCGAGCACGATCGCCTCATGCAGCGCGGTCCAGTGCAAGTTGTTGATGTGGTTCGGATCCACGCCCGCGGCGAGCAGGATCTTCACGGTGCTGAGGTGGCCGCGCTCGGACGCGGGGATCAGGGCCGTGCCGCCGTAGCGGTTGGTGCTGCGCAGGTCGGCGCCGTGCGCGAGCGTCGCCTGGAGGATCTCGTTCTGGCCGCGCGCCCCCGCGTAGAGGTAGGCCGAGTCGACGATGTCGTCCTTGGCGTTCACGTGGGCGCCGGCGTCGATGAGCGCGAGGGCCGCGTCGATCCGGTTGCCCTTCGTGGCGGCGATCAATGCGGTCATGCCGCCGGATCCACGGGCCTCGAGGTCGGCGCCCTCGGTGATCGCGGCGCGCACGCCGTCGGCGTCTCCAGAGGTCGCGGCCTCGAACAGGAGGGAGTTCAGAGCGGTCATCTCGGCCTCGGTTCTCGGTGCAGGGGAGGAGGGGGCGCCGGCGGTGGACGGCGGGGTCGTGGTGACGGTCGGGACGCCGGCCGCATCCGTCGCGCTCGCTGTGCAACCAGCCAGCATTGCCGCCACCCCGAGCCCGGCGAGTGCGCCGACGACGCGCGTGCGGCGTGGGGCTGCGCTCCATGAGCGAGCAGTGTCGGGAGGGCGAAGGGCCGAGGGCATAGAAATGGTATACCACGCGAGAGGGGGTGCCTCCTGAGACCTCCCTGCATGGAGCGGTGACCACGCGCCATCGCACGCGAAGAACGCTGAGCGGATGAGAGCCGCGTTGTGGTGGGATCGTGGCATGAGCACCATCGATCCTGACGCCGCGCGGCGAGAGCGACCCCTGCGACCGACCACCGCAGCGAGCCTTCTCATGCCGGGACTGTTCCTGTTGGGCGCCGGCGGCGTCCTGGCATGGGGACTGACGCGGGGCGCGGCCACCGGCTTCTCCGATGACGCGGCGGATCAGGACGTTCCCGCGATCATCGCGGCGATCGGCTCGTCCTTCGTGCTCCTGATCGCGCTCGGAGCGTGGAGCATTGCGGCTTCGCGCAATCCGCGCCTCCCCGGCTGGCTGGCCGGGATCGGTGTCGCGGTGCTCGGCGCGACCGCGGGCCACGCCGTCGTCGCGCTGCCACCGAGGTGGCTGCAAGAGCCGGTCTTCGACCTCGTCGCCGTCAGTCTCGCCGCCACCGCCGGCGTGCTGCTGGTGCTGGCGACGATGGCACGCGCGGGCAGGGCGCGTCGACTCGATGCCGCGGAGGAACTGATGCGCACCACGTCGCCCGTCACCGGCTCGGTGACGAATCAGGGTTACACGGACTTCGATGAGGCGAGCCAGGTCATCACCGCCGTGACCTACACCTTCCGCGATGGATCCGGTGTGCAGCGCTGGGTCACGAAACCCGCGACCATCCATGTGCGCGATCCGCTGGTGAACGGCGAGGAGGTCGACGTCTGGTTCGACCGTCAGGACCCGTCGGACCAGAACAAGATCGTGATCCGTCGGCGGGCCTGAGAACACCGGCCGCACCCGTCCGGCTCGCCGTGCAACCGGTCAGCAGCGGCCCAGCCGCGCCGAGGCTGGCGCACGACAAGTGCGCTGCAGCCACGAGGGTCGGCGCGCAGGCGCGAGCCGACCGGCACGCGCCGCAGAAGTGTGATTCGATGCATTCCGACAGCCCGCGCGAACCCGACGCGCACGGGGATCCGCGACGGCGCGCATCCCCGGCTGACGGAAGAGGAGCAACATGGTCGCGGCGGCCCCGCCGATCAACGGCAACGTCTCGCACTGGTGGCAGCAGCTCGGTACCCCGGCGCCGCGGCCCGAGCTGCCCGGCGACCTCAGCGTCGACGTCGCCATCGTCGGCGCCGGATACACGGGGCTGTGGACGGCCTACTACCTGAAGAGAGCGCAGCCCGCGCTGCGGATCGCGGTCATCGAGCAGCGACATGCGGGCTACGGTGCGTCCGGCCGAAACGGAGGTTGGCTCACCAACTCGGTGACCGGCGGGCGCGAGCAGTACGTGCGCACGCACGGACGCGACGCCGCCACGCGCTTCCAGCGGGCGATGAACGACACCGTCGACGAGGTGATCACGGTCGCCGCGGCCGAGGGCATCGACGCCGACATCAAGAAGGGCGGCGAGTTCGGCGTCGCGTACACAGCCGCACAGGAGGGGCGCCTCAGGGCCTTCGCCGCCGCCGAGCAGACCTGGGCGCACACCGACCTCGCCCTGCTCGAGGCGGCCGAGGCGACCGCCAAGATCAATGTGCGCGGTACCAGGGCTGCGGTCTGGCATCCGCATGCGGCACGGATCCAGCCCGCCAAGCTTGTGGCGGGGCTGGCTGCGGCGGTCGAACGACTCGGCGTCGAGATCTACGAGCGCACCACGGTCGCCGAGATCGCCCCGCACCGGCTGCGCACCGATCACGGCACGGTCTCCGCCGAATGCATCGTGCGCGCGACCGAGGGGTTCACCGCGAACCTGAAGGGACTGCACCGGCTGTGGCTGCCGATGAATTCGTCGCTCATCGCCACGGAACCGCTGTCGCGGGAGGTGTGGGACGAACTGCACTGGAGCGAGGGCGAGGTGCTGGGCGATCTCGCGCACGTCTACATGTACGCGCAGCGCACGGCGGACGATCGGATCGCGATCGGCGGACGCGGCGTGCCCTACAAGTACGGCTCGAGGACCGACACCGACGGGCGCACCCCGATGTCGACCGTGCGCACGCTCACCGAGATCCTGCACCGGTTCTTCCCCGCGACGGCTCACGCCAGGATCGATCATGCGTGGTCCGGCGTGCTGGGCGTCCCCCGTGACTGGTCGGCGACGGTCGGTCTCGACCGCAGCACCGGGATCGCCTGGGGTGGCGGCTATGTCGGCACCGGCGTGACCTCGACGAACCTCGCGGGGCGCACGATCACCGATCTCATCCTCGGGAACGAGACCGAGATCACCGGTCTGCCCTGGGTGAACCACCGGGTGCGGCGCTGGGAGCCCGAACCGCTGCGGTGGATCGCGACGAAAGGCCTCTACGCGGCGTACGGCATGGCCGATCGGGCCGAGCTGGCCGGGCGCCCCGACACCTCGCCCGTCGCGCACCTCGCAGACGTGATCACCGGGCGGCACTGACCCGCGTCCTGCCTCGAGGAGCAGCGCTCCCTGGTCAGCGCCAGGACTCGACGGCGTCCTTCGAGTCCTTGAGGCCGAGCCCGGTCGCCTCGCGAAGCAGCTTGATCGCGGCGATCTTCTGATCTGCGGTGATGAGACGGCCGACCTCCGCCCGTACCTCGGGGGAGAGGTGAGCGACGGCGTCGGCGACGGACAGCCCGCCGGCATAGGACGGCGCTCCAGCGGGACGTGGGCCGGAATGTGCGAGGGAGACAGGCGTCGCGTCCCTCGTGCCAGGAGTCGAGGGCACCCAGGCGTCGATCTGATCCTTCGCCTCGCGCAGCGAGAGGCCGGAGTGCTCGCGCAGCACCTTGATCGCCGAGATCTTCTGCTCGGCGGCGACCAGCCCGTCGATCTCGGCGATGACGTCGGGGGTCAGTGGATCCGATGTCGCCGGGCGCGGTCCGCGGGACGTCGGGACCGCGGCCGGTGCGGCGGATGACGGCGCGGCGAAGGCCGTGCCGAGCGGCTCCGGGGCCTTCGGCCGGATCGCCCGCAGCGTCACGGCGATGGCGACGAACAGGATGACGATCGCGACGGCGAGGAGGATCCAGATCCAGAGGTCCATTCCGTCAGCGTACGGGCGGATCCGCCGGACCGCGCCCAGCGCCTTCGCACCTTGCAGGCCCTACCCTTGAAGTCATGTCCGAGACTCCTGCGTCCGCCCGCCCCGGCGCGCCCGCGAAGCGTGCCGCCCAGGTGCGCCCCGCCACCGAAGGCTGGACGCAGAAGAAGGACGCCGAGGGGCGCCCGCTGCTGCAGTTCGCCAGCCCGAAGCGGGGCAAGCCGCCCGTGCACCTCGCCGACCTCACGCCCACCGAGCGCGTGGAGAAGGTCAAGGAGCTGGGCCTGCCCGGATTCCGCGCGAAGCAGCTCGCCACGCATTACTTCACGCACTACACCTCGGACCCGGCGCACATGACGGATCTGCCCTCAGGCCAGCGCGACGAGCTCGTGGCCGGGATGCTGCCGCCGCTGCTCACCGAGGTGCGGCGGCTCGAGACCGACCGCGGCGACACCATCAAGTTCCTGTGGCGTCTGCACGACGGTGCGCTCGTCGAGTCGGTGCTCATGCGCTACCCGGGCCGCATCACGCTGTGCGTGTCTTCGCAGGCGGGCTGCGGAATGAACTGCCCGTTCTGCGCCACCGGCCAGGCCGGGCTCACGCGCAACATGTCGACGGCCGAGATCGTCGAGCAGATCGTGCGCGCCAACCGGCTCATCGCCGAGGGTGGCCTCGGCGGCAAGAAGGCCGACGACCACTCCATGGAGCGCGTCTCGAACATCGTGTTCATGGGGATGGGTGAGCCGCTCGCCAACTACAAGCGCGTGATGGATGCGGTGCGCGTCATGGTCGCCCCGCAGCCGGAGGGGCTCGGCATGAGCGCGCGCGGCATCACGGTGTCGACGGTCGGGCTGGTTCCCGCGATCAAGAAGCTCGCCGACGAGCACATCCCGGTCACGTTCGCGCTCTCGCTGCACGCGCCGGACGACAAGCTGCGTGACGAGCTGATCCCGGTCAACTCGCGGTGGAAGGTCGATGAGGCGCTCGACGCCGCGTACGACTATTACGCGAAGACCGGTCGCCGTGTGTCGATCGAGTACGCGCTGATCAAGGACATGAACGATCACGCCTGGCGCGCCGACCTGCTCGCGGAGAAGCTCAACGCCCGCGGGCGCGGCTGGGTGCACGTCAACCCGATCCCGCTGAACCCGACCCCCGGATCCATCTGGACCGCGTCGGAGAAGGATGTGCAGGACGAGTTCGTCCGCCGCCTCAACGACGCCGGCATCCCGACGACCCTCCGCGACACCCGCGGCAAGGAGATCGACGGGGCCTGCGGCCAGCTCGTCGCCACGACCGAGGACGAGGCCGCCGCCGCCGCGATGGCCTGAGCGACCGGTTCGGAAGCTCAGTCGTGCGGGGTGCGCAGCCGCAGCAGTCGTCCGGATCCTTCGATCAGCTCCGACCAGGATTCGACGTCGACGGCGCACGCGGCGACCGCGCAGGTCGGGAACTCGACGTATGAGCCGGTGAGCTCCGCCACCGCGTCCGCCATCCCGGGGTTGTGCCCCACCAGCATCGCGACGTCGACGTCGGCGGGAAGGGCGGCCGCGACCCCCAGGATCGCGCGGGCCGAGGCCGCGTAGAGGGCAGGATCCTCGGCTACGGAGAGTCCGAACGCCGCCGCGTACACGTCGGCGGTGCTGCGCGCGCGGGTCGCCGTGCTCGAGACGATCCGCCGCACGCCGACGCCCTCATCGACAAGGCGCTGTGCCATCGCCGGAGCATCGCGGCGCCCGCGCGTGTTCAACGGCCGGTCGTGATCGCGCAGGCCCGCCATGTCCCAGTCGGACTTCGCGTGGCGCGCCAGCAGCAGGGTCTTCACGGTCACCAGCGTGCCACCGCGGAGGCGGCGGCGCACGCTCGCCGGCTGGATCCGGGGCTCGCCCTGCGGCTCGCCCTGCGGCTCGCCCGCAGGCGTCGCAGCTACCGCTCGCCGAGGAGCTGCGGACGCACCTCGGCGAGGCGTGCCTGCAGCATCTCCAGGAATGCCGCGATCGCGGGCTGGTTCAACGCCTCCGGACGGGCGATGAGCCAGTAGGGGAGACGTTCGTCGATCTCCTCGGGCAGCACGCGCACCAGATCCTCGTGCTGATCGGCGAGGAACGCCGGCAGCAGGCCGAATCCGGCACCACCACGGGTGGCGTCGACGTGCACGTACACGTTCGTGCTCGCGACGGCGTCGAGCATGCCCGGCACCGCCCGTCGCGCGTCGTCGAGGGAGTCGACGTGCAGCATCGACTCGATGAAGTAGACGAGCGGCTGTCCGGCGAGCTCATCCGGATCCCTCGGTTCCGGATGCTCGCGCAGCCAGTCGCGGCTCGCGTACAAGCCGAGCGCGTAGTCGGCCAGGTGGATCGCGCGCGCCCGCCGCACCTGCGGGCGACCGACCACGACCTCCAGGTCGGCGCCGGTGCGCTGGTGCGAGGCCTGACGGGTGCCGGTGATGAGCTCCAGCTGCACGTCGGGGTGCGCCCGCCGCAGCGCGGCCATGGCGGGAGCGGCCACGAACCCGCTGAAACCGTCCGTCGCGGAGAGGCGGATCAGGCCGCCGATCCGTGTGCCGTCTCCGCCGTCCAGCCGGCCGAGAGCCCGCTCCACGCCCTCGGCCGCGGCCAGGGCGCGCGATCCGAGCGGAGTCAGCTCCCACCCGGCTCCCTCGCGCGAGAGCACGCGTCCGCCCAGCTGCGCCTCGAGCGCGGCGATGCGGCGCGCGACCGTGGTGTGGTTCAGCCCGAGCTGCTGGCCGGCGGCGGTGAACCGGCCGCTGCGCGCCACGGCGAGCAGCACCAGGAGGTCGTCCGCGCTGAGCGGCGGTGCGGGGAAGTGCGCGTCCATCTGTGCAGTTTTGCATAGCCGGGTCACTTCCGCCGTGCGCGACAGTGAACTACCGTGCAAGCATGGCAGCGCAGCGATCCCCAGGCCCCGACACCGACCTCCGGGGGCGCACCGCCCTCGTCACCGGCGCGGGGAGCGGCATCGGTGCGGCGTGCGCCCGGGCGCTCGCACGCGACGGCGCGCACGTGCTCGTGCTCGACCGCGACGCCGAGGCGGCCGCCGCAGTGGCCGCCGAGATCGCCGGCGAGGCTCTTGGGATCGACCTCGGCGACCTCGATGCGCTCGCGGAGCGCAGCTTCGGCGCGGACATCCTCGTGAACAACGCCGGGCTGCAGACCGTCGCGCCCATCGTCGACTTCGACCCGCTGATGTTCCGCCGGATGCTCGACATCATGGTCACCGCGCCGTTCCTGCTCATCCGGGCGGTGCTCCCGGGCATGTACGCCCGCGGGTGGGGGCGGATCGTCAACATCGGCTCCGTGCACGGGCTGCGGGCGAGCGAGTACAAGTCGGCATACGTGACCGCCAAGCACGCGCTGGAGGGGCTCTCCAAGGTGACCGCGCTCGAGGGTGGCCCGCACGGTGTCACGAGCAACTGCATCAACCCCGGGTATGTGAACACGCCCCTCGTGCAGAAGCAGATCGCGGATCAGGCCCGCACGCACGGCATCCCCGAGGCCGACGTGATCGAGAAGGTCATGCTCGTCGAGTCGGCGATCAAGCGCCTGCTCGAGCCCGACGAGGTCGCGGATCTGGCTCGATGGCTGTGCGGTCCGATGGCGGGCTCGGTCACCGGCGCCTCGTACACGATGGACGGCGGCTGGAGCGCGCGGTGACGGTGACGGCTCGGTGTGCGGGGGGAGTCCTCCATAGCCGGCGCCAACGCTCTGCCCGGCGTGCGTACAGGCTTCGCCCATCGGTTGCCCAGGCGGGTTTTCGTACGGTTGAGGGATGTCCTATTCCGCCCACCGCCCTGGCCGCATGGATTCCCAGGGCCGGATCGCCTTCGACGTCGACGGACAGACCGACCCCTCGAACCCTTCCGACCCGACCGCTGAGGACCCGTTCATCTTCGTGCGGGACTACACGCCGACCGGATCCGATCCCGCCGCGGAGGCCGTGACCGCCCCGATCGAGCCCGTCGTGACCCCGCGCGCTGCCGGGCCGGAGACACTCCCCGAGCCCGCGCCGCGGATCGAGGACCTGTTCCCCACGGCCGCCGCGCCGGCTGTGGAGCCGGAGCCGGCGGCCGTCGTCGAGCCCGCCCCCGTCATCGCGGCGCCCGCACCGGCCGCCTCCAGGCCTCCGAAGCCGCCGCGCGAGCCCCGTCCGCAGGGCTGGTTCTGGCGTCGCCTCGCGATCCTCGGCGGCGCCGACGGCACGATCCTCGACCGCGTGCCCAGCGAGCAGCCGCGCTTCGTGCAGATGTTCTTCGTGCTCGCGGGCACCGCGCTGGTCTCCGCGCTGTCGATGCTGTTCGCCCTCACCACGGGCGTGCAGGTGCTGGTCTGGCTGGCGGTGCCGCTCGCAATCGTCTGGGCACTGCTGATCTTCAATCTCGACCGCTTCCTCACCTCGACCATGCGCTCCACGCGCAACTTCTGGCGCCTGCTCGGGCTCGCGATCCCGCGTGTGCTGATGGCCGCGATCATCGGGTTCGTCGTCGCCGAACCGATCGTGCTGCAGGCGTTCCACAACGACATCGCCCGCGAGGTCACCGCGACCAACCTGGTGCAGGCGCAGTCCGACCAGAAGGCCGTGACCAGYGGTCCCGAGAAGAAGGCGCTCGACGCCGCCTCGACCCGCCTCGCCGACCTGCAGAACCAGGCCTCGACCGGCATCGTGAAGGGCACGTCCAGCGACTCCGCCTCGCAGAAGGCCGCCCAGGACACCGTCACCAAGATCACCGGCCAGATGACCGACCAGCAGAAGGTCATCGACCAGGCCCGTGCGCTGTACCAGTGCGAGCTGACCGGGCAGGGCGCCGGAACGGTGCCCGGCTGCACCGGCGTGCAGGGCGACGGCGCGAGTTCGGACGCGGCGAAGTCGCAGCTCGATCAGGCCCAGYAGACCTACGACGCGCTCGCCGCGCAGTTGCGCCAGGCCAACACCGACCTGGAGTCGGCGGACAGCTCGTCGAAGTCGGCGACCTCGGCCTCCGAGACGCAGAACCGTCAGCAGGCGAAGGATCAGATCCCCGCCGCCGAGCAGGCGTACAAGACCGCACTCGACGCGTACAACGCACGGGCGGCATCCGTGGCCGGCACGAACGCCGGTGCGGTGGGCCTGCTCAGCCAGATCTCGGCGCTGGACCGGCTCTCCGCGAAGGAGCCCGTGCTGGGCTTCGCGCACTGGCTGATCGCCGCCCTGTTCTTCATGATCGAGCTGCTGCCGGTCATCGTGAAGGTGCTGACCAGCTGGGGCGACCCGTCGCTCTACGAGAAGGCCGAGGCGATCGCGAAGCAGGTCGAGCTCGACCGCGTCACGTCGAGGGGCTACCGCGATCGCGCCGCCATCATCGCGGAGGAGGCGCAGCATCGCGCCTTCGCCGACGCGCACGAGGCCGAGACGACCAACCCGGCCGACTCGGGTCGGACGTCCGCGAGCGAGACGGAGCCGGCACCCGCCGCGCCCACTTTCGCGGGTGCGACCGCGCCCGCGGTCGCTGTGACCGCTTTCGCGGGTGAGCCCGCGCCCACGGTCGCCGTCGAGACGACTCCGCCCGCACACCCCGCGCCGACCCCGCCCGTTCCGTCCGGTGCGCCCTCGTGGCCGGTGCCCGCACACCCGGGCATCGGATCCGCTCATCCCGCTCCGGCTTCCGCGCACCCGGCTCCGGCTTCCGCTCACCCCGCCTCGCCCGAGACGGCCAGAGTCTGAGCAGGCGCGAAAGGGCCCCCTCCGGTCGAATCGGAGGGGGCCCTTTCGCATCTGCTACTCCTTGAYGGATCCTGCGGTGAGTCCCGCCACGATCCAGCGGCTGGCGACGGCGAAGAGCACCATCGTCGGCAGGATCGTGAGCACCGCGGCCGCCGACATCGAGCCCCAGTCCACGTTGAACGTCGAGATGAAGCTGTTCAGCGCGGCTGGGATCGTGCGGTTCTCCTCGGACTGCATGAGCACCACCGACAGGAACAACTCGTTCCAGCAGTTCACGAAGTTGAAGATGAACGCGGCGATGATGCCGGGCGTCATGACCGGCACCAGGATCCGGAACAGCGCGCCGAGCCGTGAGCAGCCGTCGATCATCGCGGACTCCTCGAGCGCATCCGGCACGTTCTCGAAGAAGCCGCGCAGCATCACCGTGGAGAACGGGATGCACACGGCGATGTAGACCAGGATCAGCCCGGGCTTGCTGTCCACCAGTCCCAGATCGGTCATCATCGTGTAGAGCGGGCCGAGCGCGATGAACGCGGGGATCATCTGGGTCAGCAGGAACGCGATGAGCACCGCGCCCTTGCCGCGGAACTCGAACCGCGAGATCACGTACGAGCTGAGCAGCGCGATGAGCGTCGATGTCGCTCCCGCGATGAGCGCGACGACCGCCGAGTTCGCGAGGAATACYCCGAAGTTSGCGTCSGAGAACARCTTSGCGTAGTTCTGCACCGASGGYTCGGAGGGCCAGTACTCGATCGGGAACCGGTTCACGGTCTGCGGCGATTTGAACGACGTCAGCACGATCCAGTASAGCGGGAACAGCGTGATCAGCAGCCAGAGGGCGAGCCCCACCACCTTGACGACGCCGCCCGCGGTGATCCGGGAGCGGGAGGAGCGCACGGGGCGCGAGGAGCCCGCGCGGCCGGTCGTGAGGGTCATGGTCGCGGTCATCGGCTGGCCTTCCGCATCGCGAAGAGATAGAACGCGCAGAACACGAAGAGCACCGCGACGACGATGAGACCGAGCGCGCTCGCCGTGCCGTAGTTGCCCTGCTGCGTGAAGTTGATCATCCAGGTCGTGATGATGTGGGTCCGGTTCGCCGGTCCTCCGCCCGTCATCGCCCAGATGATGTCGGGGAAGTTGAAGATCCAGATCACGCGCAGCAGCACCGTGAGGAACAGTGTCGTGGAGATGTACGGGATCACGATGGAGAAGAGCTGACGGACCTTGCCCGCGCCGTCCAGGCTCGCCGCCTCGAGCACCTCGTCCGGCACGGACTGGAGGGCGGCGAGGATCATGATCGCGAAGAAGGTCACGCCGTACCAGATGTTGGCGACGATCACCGCGAACATCGCGAGCTTCGGATCCGCGAGCCAGGGCAGGGGCGCCGAGATGACGTGCGCCTTCATGAGCAGGTCGTTGATCACGCCGAACTCGGCGTTGAACATCCAGCGGAACAGCATCCCGATGAGGAATCCGGAGACGGCCCATGGGAAGAAGACGAGCGCCTGGTAGACGCCGCGGAAGCGGAACCGCTGGCGCAGCGCCAGCGCGATGAGGAAGCCGATCACGAACTGCGGGACGAGGGATCCGACCACCCACAGCACCGTGTTGCCCGCGACGGTCGGGAAGACCGGATCCGAGAGCACCTTGACGAAGTTGTCGAAGCCGACGAACGGCGTCGAGGTGAGATCCCAGAGGTTGTAGTCGAGGAACGCCATACGCGCGCCCTGCAGCATCGGCAGGTAGGTGAACCAGCACACGAAGACGGTCGCGGGGGCGAGGAACGCGAGGATCGTGAACGCGTGGCGGGCGCGGAACGTGGTGCGGCGGCGCCCGGCGCCGGAAGAGGCAGGACGCGATCGATCGGACCGGGCCGCCCGGCCGGACGAACCGGCCGGGCGCTCGGTGGCGGAGGTCGAGGTCACGACATCAGCCCTTCTTGTACTTGGACGTCCAGTACTGGTCCCACGAGGCGAGCAGCTCCTTGGTGCTCATGTTGCCGAGCARCACGCTCTGCACGTCCTGGTCGGACTTCTGGATCCACTCCGTCCACCACGAGACCCCGCGGGGCTGCTGCACGTTGACGTAGGTGTCGGGGTGCTCGGTCATGGTGACGTAGCTCGTCCACGGGCCGGTCGAGTAGAACGGGTCCTTGGCGGCAGCCGCGATGATCGGGACGAGGCTGTTCTTCTGCGCGAATGTGGTGGCAGGCTTCGCCGAGGACAGGTACTCGACGAGCTTGACGGCCGCGTCCTTGTGCGCGCTCGACTGCGCGATGCCCCAGCCGGCGACGGCCAGCGGCTGCGCCGCCTTGCCGCTCGGGCCGGTCAGCAGCGGCGCGGTGTTCCACTGGTCCTGCTTCAGGCTCGACGCCGAGACCGTGGCGATGACCTCCGGATCCTGCAGCAGGAACGCCGTGGTGCCGTTGGTGAAACCGGCCACCATCTCCGGGTAGCCCCACGACACGGCTGACGGCGGAGAGGCCTTCTTGAACAGCGCGAAGTAGTCGTCGACCCCCTTCTGCGCGTCCGGCGAGGAGAAGATCGTCTTGCCGTCCTTGAGCAGGAACGCGTTCGAGGTGTCCAGATCGTCGATCGTGTACGCCTCGATCGCCGCGACCACGTTCGAGTTGGCGTTCTTGCCCCCGCGGAATGCGTAGCCGTACTGGTTCTTCTCCGGATCCTGGATCTTCGAGGCCTGCTCGAGCAGATCCTTCCAGGACTTCGGCGGCCCGTCGAAGCCCGCGGACTTCACGAGATCGGTGCGGTAGAACAGCGAGAGGCCGTAGAAGCCATAGGGGACGAACCAGGTCTTGCCGTCGGAGACGCCGGCCTTCTTGGCGTTGTCGGTGAGCGCGCTCCAGCCGTCCCAGCTCTTCAGATTCTTGGTCATGTCGTACAGCCAGTGGTTGTTGGCGAACGGCCCGACCGTGATGTCGCGGGTCTCCAGCACGTCGATGCCCTTGCCGGACTGCAGCATCTGCTGGATGGTCGTGTCGGCCTGCTCGGTCGGCGGTGAGACCAGCTTGACCGTGATGTTCGGATTGGCCTTCTGGAAGTCGTCGAGCAGGCCGCGGATGAGCTTGGTGCGGTCGGGATTGGTCAGGCTCTCCACCATCTGGAGGGTGACCTTGCCGTCGGCGGATCCGCTTCCGCTCGTCGCTCCGCCGGAGCAGGCGCTGAGCGCGAGGAGGGCGACGATGCCCACCCCGGCGATCGAGGCGAGTCGGGTGCGCTTCACCATGGGGCTTCCTTTCGTTGGGTGTTGCAGGGGACGGTGCAGGGGAGGGGACGGTCGGCCAGCGTCCGGGCGGAGCCGGTCAGCGTCGGGCGAGTTCGAGGATCCGCGGCACGCAGCGCTCGGCGAACGCCTCGAAGTCGGCGGGCTCGTTGTAGAGGTGGGCAGAGAGGCGGAAGTAGCCGGCGCCGGCGAAGCTCGTGAAGGCGGTCTCCACACCGACCTCGTCGAACAGGCGCATGCGCAGGTCGTCGGCCTCCTCGCGGGTCCGGCCGATGCCGAGAGGCAGCCGGATCAGACGCATCGAGGGCACGGGCATCGGAAGCTCCACCAGGGCCGGCTCGTCGGCGGCGTGCTCGAACGCGTCCGCGATGATCCGCGCACCCGCATCGGCGATCTCGGAGATGGTGCGGCGCGTGCGCTCCCAGCCGTGCTCGCGCTCGATGAAGGCGATCGCGGCGGGGGTCGCGAGGTAGGTCGTGGCGTCGATCGTGCCCTGCGTGTCGAAGCGCACGGGGTACGCGTCCGTCGCGGCCCAGGAGTCGATGAGCGGCCAGAGCTCGTCCCGGTCGGGCGCCCGGGTGACGAGCAAGGCCGATCCGCGGGGTGCGCAGGGCCACTTGTGCATGTTGCCGAACCACCAGTCGCCGCCGCCCGCGACCGCCGCGTCGGGGATCAGGCCGGGGGCGTGGGCGCCGTCGACGAGGACGCGCACGCCGCGCTCGTGTGCGAGGGCGGTGATCTCGGCCGTGGGGAAGCGACGGGCCGTGGAGGACGTGATCTGGTCGACCACGATGAGGCGCGTGCGCGGTCCGATCTCCTCGGCGAAGCGGGCGACGACGGTCTCCGCATCGTCCAGCAGGCCGAGCGCGACCGTGCGCAGGCGGGCGCCGAACCGGCGGGCCAGCCGTGCCGCGCCCATGGTGACCGCACCGTAGCCGTGGTCCGTGACGAGGATCTCGTCGTCCCGATCCAGCTGCAGCGCGTTGTACACGACCGTCGCCGCGGCCGACGCGTTCGGTACGAAGGCGGTGTCGGCGGGGTCGGCGCCCACGAACGGGGCGACCTCGCTGCGCGCGGCCTCGACTTTCTCCGCGATCCGGGGGAACCAGCCGATCGGGCTGAGGTCTGCCTCGCGGCGCAGGGAATCCTGAAGGTCGACGACCTCGGTCGGCACGGCGCCGAAGGATCCGTGGTTCAGGTGCACGATCGCCGGGTCGAGGGGCCACGCGTCGCGTGCGCGCTCGAAAGTGGCCAGGCGCACGGGGGAGGTGCGGACGGTCGTGTCGGCGTCGGGCATGGTGCGCGCGGATCCTCACGGTCGGGGACGGGGTGACTTGTCGCACAACTTTGGCATGAAACCCCGGAAATAGCCACTGTTACGATCAGGTTTCACCATAGTCGTAGAACAACTACCCCTGGGGCGTGCGAAACGGCACACTCAAGGGAACGGATCGAAGGAGAAGCATGAGCGCTCGGGAGACCGCCTTGCACGGATTGCGGGCGCTCATCGCCGACGGGGAACTGAAGCCGGGGGACAAGCTGCCGAGCGAGGGTGAGCTCGGCGAGCAGCTCGGCGTCTCGCGCGGATCGGTGCGCGAGGCGATCCGTACACTGTCGGCGCTCGGGGTGCTCGAGACCAGGCACGGATCGGGCAGCTATGTCAGCAGCCTGCGTCCCGCCGATCTGATCCGCGGGCTGTCGCTGACCGTGGACGTGCTGCCTCTGGATGCCATCCTGGAACTCGTCGAGATCCGCCGTCCACTGGAGGCGCACGCGGCATCGATCGCGGCGGCACGGGGCGACGACGCTCTGCTGGCCGGGCTCACCGAGCTCGTCGAGCGGATCGCCGAGTGCCCCGATCACGACGAGGCGTCGCGCCTGGACCACGAGTTCCACATGCGCATCGCCGAACTCGCCGGGAACGCGGCGCTCACCAGCCTCCTCGAGGTGCTGCGCTCGCGCACCCGCCAATACCGGATCTTCGACGACGAGGACGCCGCTCAGCTCAAGATCCTCTCGGACGCCGGGCACCGCGCGATCGTACGGGGCCTGATCGCCCGCGATCCTGCAGCGGCATCCGCGGCGGCCGCAGGTCACGTGGCCCAGACCGAGTTCTGGCTGCGCAAGCAGATGTCGGAGTGATGCATCGCGTGGCCGCTTCCGTGTGACATCCCGAGGCGGATCCGGCCCGAGGTGTGTCCGGTCACGCCTACGCTGGAGCCATGGTCAACTACCGATACCTGGGCAACAGCGGTCTGAAGGTCTCCGAGATCACCTACGGCAACTGGGTCACTCACGCCTCGCAGGTCGAGGACGACGCCGCGGTCAAGACGGTGCACGCCGCGCTCGATGCCGGCATCACGACGTTCGACACCGCCGACACCTACGCCAACACGGCGGCGGAGCTCGTGCTGGGCAAGGCCCTCGAGGGTCAGCGCCGCGAGAGCCTCGAGATCTTCACCAAGGTCTACTTCCCGACCGGCCCCAAGGGCCCGAACGACACCGGTCTCAGCCGCAAGCACATCCTCGAGTCGATCAACGGATCGCTGAAGCGACTCGGCACCGACTACGTCGACCTGTACCAGGCGCACCGCTTCGACTACGAGACGCCGCTGGAGGAGACGTTCCAGGCGTTCGCCGATGTCGTCCGCCAGGGCAAGGCGCTCTACATCGGCGTCTCGGAGTGGACCGCGGAGCAGCTCCGCGCGGGCCACGCGCTGGCGAAGCAGCTGGGCGTGCAGCTCATCTCGAACCAGCCGCAGTACTCGATGCTGCACCGGGCGATCGAGGGCAAGGTCGTGCCGGCGTCGGAGGAGCTCGGGATCTCGCAGATCGTCTGGTCGCCGATGGCGCAGGGCGTACTGAGCGGCAAGTACCTGCCCGGGCAGCCGGTGCCGGAGGGGTCGCGCGCGACGGATCCGCACTCGGGCGCGCACTTCATCCAGCGCCTCCTGCAGGACGACATCCTCACCGCTGTGCAGCGGCTCAAGCCGATCGCGGCGCAGGCGGGCCTCACGATGCCGCAGCTCGCGATCGCCTGGGTGCTGCAGAACAAGAACGTGGCGGCCGCCCTGGTCGGCGCGTCCCGCCCGGAGCAGCTCGCGGACACGGTCAAGGCGTCCGGCGTGGTGCTCGACGCCGACACCCTCGCCGCGATCGACGAGGCGCTCGCGGGCGTCGTGAACGACGATCCGGAGGACACCTACGAGGTGTCGCCGAAGGAGCGCCTGGTCTGACGGCCGGCCCGCAAGACGGCCCGAGCCCGTGCGGCCGGGCCGTCTTGCGCGGCTCCGTCGCCCGTCACCGGGGTCTCGCCCGACGCGTGCGTACGTAAATCAGGCTGGATTTGCAATCGGCGCCCATGTGCACGTCAACACGGGCCTCGCCCCCGAATCCATCCTGAATACGGTGCAGTCCAGCGCGCCAACTGCGTGCCGACGCTTGCCGAAGGGGCACTCAGCCGACGGTGATGTCGACCTGGAGGTCGTGCGCGATCCGCTCCAGCGCGGCGCGCAGGGCCTCCGGATCCGCATCCGCCGGCACACGTGCGACCACCGACGCCTCGAACAGGCGTCCGCCGGCCATCGCCGCATCACGGGTCTCGGTGGTCATGCTSTCGATGCTCAGGGCGTGCTCGTTCAGCACGCTGGAGATCTCGCGCACGATGCCCGGCCGGTCGTTGCCGAGCACCTGGATCGACAGCTCCTGCGCGGCCTCGGCCGATTCGGATCCGGATCCCGGATGCACCGCGATCGTGAGCAGTCCGTCGAGCCCGTGCAGCGACGCGCGCAGCTCCTCGACCCGCTCGACGGGCACCGATACCTGGACCACACCGGCGAACGTGCCTGCGAGCTCGGCGAGGCTGCTGTTCTCCCAGTTGCCGCCGTGCTCGTCGACGATGTGCGCGACGGTCGCGACGAGACCGGGACGATCGGATCCGACGAGGGTGAGGATGAGCGTGGTCATGCCGCCAGCGTAGGGGAGCCCGGTCCCGGACCGCGAGACCGAACCCCTGTCCCGAGACCGAGGACAAGAACGTCGGTCTCGGGACGCCGTTTCGGTCTCGCGGTCAGCCGCGGGATCCTCGGGGCCGGCTGGGGCCGAGGCCCGGCTCAGCCCTCGGTCCACTCCCCGGTGGCGAGGAACTGCTCCAGGCGCGCGCGGTGCGGGGCGAGATCCCAGCCCTTCGCGGCGACCCAGTCGTCGGAGTAGTAGGTGTCGAGGTAGCGGGCGCCGCCGTCGCAGATGAGGGTGACCACGCTGCCGCGCTCGCCGTCGCGCAGCATCCGGGCGATGAGCTGGAACGCGCCGACGAGGTTCGTGCCGGTGGATCCGCCCGCCCAGTGCAGGGTGCGCTGCTTGAGCAGCCGGATCGCGGCGATCGATGCGGCGTCGGGCACGGGGATCATCTCGTCGATGACGCCGGGTACGAACGAGGGCTCGACGCGCGGTCGTCCGATGCCCTCGATCCGGCTCGGGGTGCCGGTCGTGAACGACGGATCCCCGTTGCGCCAGCCGCCGTAGAAGGCCGAGCCCTCGGGGTCCACGACGGCGATGCGGGTGTCGTGGCGACGGTAGCGCACATAGCGGCCGAAGGTCGCGCTCGTGCCGCCGGTGCCGGCGCCGACGACGATCCAGCTCGGGATCGGGTGCCGCTCGCGGCTCAACTGGCTGAACACGCTCTCGGCGATGTTGTTGTTGCCGCGCCAGTCGGTCGCACGCTCGGCATAGGTGAACTGGTCGAGGTAATGCCCGCCGCACTCGGATGCGAGGCGCTCGGCCTCGGCGTACATCGCCGCTCCGGAGTCCACGAAGTGGCAGCGCCCGCCGTAGAACTCGATGAGGTCGATCTTCTCCTGGCTGGTCGAGCGCGGCACGACCGTGACGAACGGCAGCCCCAGCATCCGCGCGAAGTACGCCTCGGACACGGCCGTGGATCCGCTCGACGCCTCGACCAGTGTCGTGCCCTCGTGGATGCGGCCATTGACCAGTCCGTACAGGATCAGCGACCGGGCGAGCCGATGCTTCAGGGAACCGGTCGGGTGCACCGACTCGTCCTTGAGGTAGAGGTCGATGCCCCATTCCGCGGGCAGCGGGAACACATGCAGGTGGGTGTCGGCGCTGCGGTTCCCGTCCGCCTCGAGCAGGGCGATGGCGGATCCGGTCCAGTCGGAGGTCATGACAACGAGGGTAGCCGGGGTCGTCGACGCGGACCGGGGACCGCCGTCCGTCGAGGCAGTCCGAACCAAGAGGGCTGCGAGCGCCCTCGCCTGTGCGTCACGCCTCCGGGCCGGAGTTGTAGCGCTCGAGGATCTCGGCGAATCGCGCGACGTCCGCGGTCGTCCACTCGCGCATGCGGCGGTCGGTGACGTCGCGCATCGCCCCCGCCTGCGCAGAGAGCAGATCCTGGCCGCGTGTCGAGAGCTGAAGCGGCTGTCCGCGGCGAGAGCTGCTGGAGGCCTCCGCCGGCACCTCTTCGATGAGCCCAGCCTCGAGCAGCGCGGCGGTCTGTCGTGAAGCGGTCGACCGGTTGAAGCCGAAGTACTCGGCGATGTCGACGACGCGCGCGCCCGGATTGTCCGCGAGCATCCTCAGCAGCGTCTGGTCGACATGCGAGATGGTGCCGGAGGAGCGATTGCGCGTGGCGCCGCGGCGCGCGACGACGCTCAGTCCGGTGTGCACCCGCGCCAGCGCCGCGTCGCGCGCGTCATCCGGTGGAGGCGCGGGGGAGATGCGGTCGGAGGGCATGCCCGGAGTCTAGGTCCATGTGTTGCCTAACACAACTTACGTGGTATGGTTCATGACGTTCCTGTTGCGTTTTGCAACATTGATGTCGTCCCCCGTGAAATGAGCATCGTGACCGCCGCGCCGACTCTGACCGCCGCCTCCGCTCCGTCGTCCCTCGCCCCGACGCGCGCCTCCGCGCAGCGCGGCCCCGCCCTCGGCCTTCCGTCCGCGGCCACGTGGCGCTCGATCGGGGCGCACCTGCTCATTCCGCTCTTCCTCGCGATCGGCATGGCGTTCGCCTACCTGGGCGCATTCCACGCCCCCAGCGCACACGATCTGCCGGTCGCCGTCGTCGGGACGACGCCACAGGCGGCCGTCTTCGCGCAGACGCTGAACGACAAGGGCGACGGCAAGGTCGCCGTGCGCACGGTCGCCGACGCTGCGCAGGCGAAGCGGTGGATCGTCGATCAGAAGATCCTCGCGGCCTACGAGGCGACGCCTGAGGGGGCGAACCTCTACGTCTCCCGCGCGGCTTCCGAGGCCGGCGCCGCCACCGCGGAGACGATCTTCCTGCCGATCGCCTACCAGCAGCATCTGCCGGTCAACGTCGTCGACGTCCGCCCCGGCACCGTGYAGGATCCGGGCGGGCAGACGCTCTTCTTCCTGCTCGTGGCTCTGAGCGTGGGCGCTTATGCGAGTGCGGTCGCGATCGCCGCGGCCACCGCGCGGCTGCGCGCCGGCTGGCGCCTCGGGATCGGTGCGGTCGTGTCGTTCGTCCTCTCCGCGATCGCGGTGATCATCGGCGGGGGCGTCTATCAGGCGCTGAACGGCAACGAGTGGAGCATCTGGCTGCTCGGAGCCCTCTATGTCTTCGGCATCCTGTCGATCGGGATCGGCCTGCACCCGATCCTCGGCAAGTGGACCACGCCGGCACTCACCGCGCTGTTCGTGATGCTGAACTTCACGAGTTCTGGCGGTGTCTATCCCGCCAGCCTGTCGCCCTGGTTCTTCGCGGGCCTGCACTCGTTCTGGAACGGCGCCGCCTGGCTCGACGCTGCCAGGGCGCTCACCTACTTCCCGGATCAGAGCATCGGCTTCGACGCACTGCGTCTGGCACTGTGGGCTGTCGCGGGCGTCTTGCTCGTCGTCATCGGCGCGGCGTTCGCGCGCTCGCGACGCGTGCTCGCCGAGCCGGCACGCGATGCGCAGGAGGCCGAGACGGACCTGGTCGCCGCCTGACCGCCACGCGATCGCGCGGAGGTCGGATCCGGGCGTCCATGCTCCCGAGTGGTCCCCATGGGCGGACGCCATCGCGTGCGCCGGCGGGGCGACTCGAAGATAGCGGGCGTCAGGCCTCGGCGCGGCGAGCTCGATAGGCGGCGACGGCGTTGCGGTTGGCGCAGGCCGTGGAGCAGTAGCGCTTCGACCGGTTGCGCGAGAGATCCAGGGCGACGGACTCGCAGGTGTCGTCCGCGCAGACGGAGATGCGGGAACCCTCCTCCGCGCGGATCACGTCGATCAGGGCCATCGCGGTCTCGACCAGCACGCGCTCGGGGAGGGGGTGGTCGTCGGCCACCGCATGCAGGTGCCAGTCCAGGTCGCCGTGGCGGGCCAGGCGCGGCGTCAGGGAGACGTGAGCCAGGGCGTCGTTGACGGCTGCGGCCATGTCGTCGCGCGGGGCCAGCAGCATGGTGCGCAGCTGCGGGCGGAGCTCCCGCAATCCCGCCAGCTCCGCTTCATCGCGATCGATCCGTCCGGTGTACCCGAACCCTCCGAGGAAGGTTGCCTCATCGCTGAGGGAGACGAGGGTGTCCGGATCCTCGGCCGAGTTCACGAGCCACACGGCGGCCCGGAGGGTCTCCTCGGTGTCATCGGTGAAGATCATGTTGACATCTTACATCTCATCCGGGTAGCGTCACATGTCATGAGCGCAGTGGCAAATGACAAGCGGGCCGGCGGCATGCGCGCCGGACTCGTCTTCGCCCTCGGTGCTGCACTCTCGTTCGGGATGAGCGGCGCGTGGGCGCGCGGCCTCATGGATGCGGGCTGGAGCCCCGGCGCCGCCGTGACCGTGCGCATGTGGGTGGCCGCGCTCGTGCTGCTCGTGCCGACGCTGCTCGCGCTGCGGGGTCGCTGGGGCGTGGTGCGCAAGCACGCGGGCATGATCCTCGTCTACGGGCTGCTCGCCGTCACCGCGGCGCAGCTGTGCTTCTTCCAGGCCGTGGCCGTGATGGACGTCGGCCTTGCGCTGCTCGTCGAGTACACCGCGCCGATCGCCGTCGTGCTCTGGCTCTGGCTCCGCCGCGGCGAGCGCCCGGGTGCTCTTGGCGTGGTCGGGGCGATCGTCGCGTTCGTCGGACTCGTGCTCATGCTGGAGGTCTTCACCGGATCCCGGGTCGATCCGATCGGGATCCTGTGGGCGCTCGGTGCGATGGTCGGAGCGGCCACCTACTTCCTGCTCTCCGGCCGCGGCGACACGGGCCTCCCTCCGATCGCTCTCGCCGGACTGGGACTGCTGATCGGGGCGATCGGCCTGACCGTCGCCGGGGCGACCGGGATCCTGCCGATGGCGTGGAACACCCACGACGTCACCTACCGATTCGGCACGCTGCCCTGGTTCGTTCCCGTGATCGCGGTCGGGGTGATCGCCACGGCGCTCGCCTACGTGCTCGGCATCGTCTCGACGCGCAGGCTGGGATCCCGCTTCGCGTCGTTCGTGGCCCTCTCCGAGGTGATCGCCGCGCTGCTGTTCGGCTGGCTGTTCCTGGGTCAGCTGCCCGATCTGGTGCAGGCGTTCGGCGGTGCGCTCGTGCTCGTCGGCGTGGTGCTCGTGAAGCTCGGGGAGCCCATCGTCGACGAGGTGGATCCGGAAGCGATGCCGGAGCCTGTCGCCACACTGCATTGACGTTCAATGTATACGAAATAGCTCCACTTCGGGCGATGCTCGCCCATGGGTCGCGTTTGTGCATACACTGATGGCATGACCATCATCGCCGAGGGGATGCGCGCGGGGGAGTTCGCGTACCGCGCGCTGCTCGAGGAGATCCAGTCCGGATCCCTCGCCGCCGGCACCGTGCTCGCCGAGGTCGAGCAGGCCGAGCGGCTCGGCGTGAGCCGCACTCCGCTGCGTGAGGCACTGCGCCGGCTGACCGCGGACGGGCTCGTCGAGCAGGTCTCGCCGCGCATCACCGTTGTCGCCGCGCTCGACGCCGACGACATTCGCGACCTGTTCGCGCTGCGCCGCGCGCTGGAGGAGAGCACCGCGCGCGCGGCCGCGGCCGCCGCTGAGCGCGCCGAGTTCGCCGATCTCGCCGATCGCTTCGCCCACGCTGCGCGCTCCCTCGGAGACGAGGAGGGGCGCGCCCAGTACTACGCGCTCATCGCCCGCTTCGACGAGGCGCTCGACGCTGCTGTCGGCAACGACTACCTCACCGCGGCCCTGCGCACCGTGCGCACCCACCTGGTGCGCGTGCGCCGGATGGCGCGGGACAAGCCCGCCCGCCTCGCCGCGAGTGCCGGCGAGCACCGCCTGATCGCGGAGGCGATCGGATCCGGAGACGGCGACCTGGCCGCGCACGCCACCCACGTCCACCTGCACAACGCGCTCGCGAGCATCCTCGACTCGCTCGCCGGTGCGGATCCCGACACCACGACCCCGTCCGGAAAGAAGGCCAGAGCATGACCGTCACCCACCACCTCCGCGTGCACCGCAGCGACGAGCAGCTCCCGCGCGAGGGGCAGCTCGCCTGGCGCCTCGCCGAGATCGCCGCCGACCCTGTCGAGGTCGACGCCGACGTCGTCGACATGATCATCAACCGCGTGATCGACAACGCCTCCGTCGCGGCCGCCTCGCTCACCCGCGCCCCCGTCAGCGCCGCCCGCCAGCAGGCGCTGGACCACCCGGTCTCGGTGAACGGATCCGGATCCACCGTGTTCGGCTGCGCGCTCGAGCGCCGCACGAGCCCGGAGTGGGCCGCCTGGGCGAACGGCGTCGCCGTGCGCGAGCTGGACTACCACGACACCTTCCTCGCCGCCGAGTATTCGCACCCGGGCGACAACATCCCGCCGATCCTCGCGGTGGCGCAGCACGTCGGCGCCGACGGTCGTGCCCTTGTGCGCGGCATCGCGACCGGGTACGAGATCCAGGTCGACCTGGTGAAGGCGATCAGCCTGCACGCGCACAAGATCGACCACGTCGCGCACCTCGGCCCCTCCGCTGCCGCCGGTATCGGCACCCTGCTCGGCCTCGACGTGGAGACGATCTACCAGGCGGTCGGCCAGGCGCTGCACACCACGACCGCCACGCGGCAGAGCCGCAAGGGTGAGATCTCCACGTGGAAGGCGCACGCCCCGGCCTTCGCCGGCAAGATGGCGGTCGAGGCCGTCGACCGGGCGATGCGCGGCGAGACCTCGCCGAGCCCGATCTACGAGGGCGAGGACGGCGTGATCGCCTGGATGCTGGACGGCCCGGACGCGTCGTACGACGTGCCGCTGCCCGTGACCGGCGAGTCCAAGCGCGCGATCCTCGACACGTACACGAAGGAGCACTCCGCGGAGTACCAGGCGCAGGCCTGGATCGACCTCGCACRCAAGCTGCACAACGAGCGTCCGGAGCTGACGAATCCTGCGAACGTCGACTCGATCGTGATCCACACCAGCCACCACACGCACTACGTGATCGGATCCGGTGCGAACGATCCGCAGAAGTACGACCCGCACGCGTCCCGGGAGACGCTGGACCACTCGATCCCGTACATCTTCGCGGTGGCACTGCAGGACGGCAGCTGGCACCACGTCGACTCCTACGCGCCCGAGCGTGCGCAGCGCGAGGACACCGTGGCGCTCTGGCACAAGATCACCACSGCCGAGGACSMGGAGTGGACCCGCCGCTACCACTCGATCGACCCSGCYGAGAAGGCSTTCGGCGGACGCGTSGAGATCCGCCTGACGAACGGCGAGACGGTGACCGACGAGATCGCCGTCGCCGACGCGCACCCCCTCGGCGCCAGGCCGTTCGCCCGGGAGGACTACATCCGCAAGTTCCGGATCCTCGCTGAGCCCGTGCTGGAGCCTACGGAGATCGACCGCTTCCTGGAGCTCGTGCAGCGCCTGCCCGAGCTCACCGCGGAGGAGGTCGCCCAGCTCTCGATCGTCGCCGCGCCCGGCGTGCTCGCGATGGCACCGGCGCCCAAGGGCCTGTTCTGATGCTGTACTCCACCACACCGGCCGCGGAGAAGCGGCGGATCCTGCGGGAGCGGCTCGCGGCGGGGGAGCTGCTGCGCTTCCCCGGTGCGTTCAACCCGCTCTCCGCCCGGCTCATCGAGCGCAAGGGCTTCGACGGGGTCTACATCTCCGGCGCCGTSCTGTCCGCGGATCTGGGCCTGCCCGACATCGGCCTCACCACGCTCACCGAGGTGGCGGGGCGAGGGCAGCAGATCGCCCGGATGACCGAACTGCCGGCGATCATCGATGCCGACACCGGCTTCGGCGAGCCCATGAACGTGGCCCGCACGATCCAGACCCTCGAGGATGCCGGGCTCGCCGGCACCCACATCGAGGACCAGATCAACCCCAAGCGCTGCGGTCACCTGGACGGCAAGGCGGTGGTCGACGAGTCGACCGCGACCAAGCGCATCAGGGCCGCGGTCGACGCCCGCCGGGATCCGAACTTCCTCATCATGGCGCGCACCGACATCCGCGCCGTGGAGGGCATGGACGCCGCGGTCGACCGGGCCAAGGCGCTCGTCGACGCCGGGGCGGATGCGATCTTCCCCGAGGCGATGCGCACGCTCGCCGAGTTCGAACGGATGGCGTCCGAGCTCGACGTGCCGATCCTGGCGAACATGACGGAGTTCGGCAAGAGCGAGCTGTTCACGACGGCGCAGCTCAAGGGCGCCGGTGTGAGCATCGTGATCTGGCCGGTCTCGATGCTCCGGATCGCGATGGGTGCGACCGGGCGCGCGCTGGATACCCTGAACGAGGAGGGGCACCTGACCTCGAAGCTCGGTGAGATGCAGCACCGCGCGGATCTGTACGACCTCATCGACTACGAGTCGTACAACCACTTCGACACGAACGTCTTCAACTTCCGCATCGACAAGGAGCTCGGTCTCTGAGCCCCGCTCGGACACCGTGCGCACACGAAGGAGTGACATGAGCGACCCCGACATCAAGAAGGGCCTCGCCGGCGTCGTCGTCGACACGACGGCGATCTCGAAGGTCAACCCCGAGACCAACAGCCTGCTCTACCGCGGCTACCCCGTGCAGGAACTCGCAGCGACCCAGCCGTTCGAGGCCGTCGCCTACCTGCTCTGGAACGGTGAGCTGCCCACCACGCAGCAGCTGGCCGACCTGCGCGCGACCGAGCGCGAACACCGCGCGCTCGCCGCGAACGTCAAGGCCGCGATCGACCTCGTGCCGGTCGAGGCGCATCCAATGGACGAGATCCGCACGGCGGTCAGCCTGCTCGGCGCCTCCGACGCGGCCGGATCCGGATCCGTCCTCGACGCGAGCGGCACGCCGGAGCAGAACCTCGAGCGCAGCGTCCGGCTCTTCGCCGCGCTGCCGGCGATCGTCGCCTACGGGCAGCGCCGCCGACGCGGCGAGGGCATCGTCGCCCCGCGCGACGACCTGGACTACTCCGCGAACTTCCTCTGGATGACGTTCGGCACCGAGCCGGATCCGGTCGTCGTCGATGCATTCAACCGCTCGATGATCCTGTACGCGGAGCACTCCTTCAACGCGTCGACCTTCACGGCGCGCGTCATCACCTCGACGCTGAGCGACCTGTACTCCGCGGTGGTCGGCGCGATCGGCGCGCTGAAGGGACCGCTGCACGGCGGCGCGAACGAGGCGGTGCTGCACATCTTCGACGAGATCGGCGAGGCGGCGAACGTCAACGCATGGCTCGACACGGCCCTCGCCGAGAAGCGCAAGATCATGGGCTTCGGGCACCGCGTCTACAAGAAGGGCGACTCGCGCGTGCCGACCATGAAGGCCGCGCTGGACACGCTCGTGGAGCACTACGACCGCCCCGAGGTGCTCGACCTGTACACGACGCTGGCGGACGAGTTCGTCGCCCGCAAGGGGATCCACCCGAATCTCGACTACCCGTCAGGTCCGGCGTACAACCTCATCGGCTTCGACACGCTCACGTTCACGCCGCTGTTCGTGGCGTCGCGGGTCACCGGCTGGACCGCGCACGTCATRGAGCAGGCCGCGTCRAACGCCCTGATTCGTCCGCTGTCCGCCTACGACGGCGTGGCGGAGCGGCACGTCGAGGTCTGACCCGGGATTTCAGAGCGCGCAAATGGCCCCTTTTGCGTCGCAGATGCAGCCATTTGCGCGCTTTGAAACGGGAGGCGGCCGTTCAGCGGGCCAGCCACCGGCGCAGCGAGCGCGTCACGAACGGCAGCACCCAGTACGTCATGACCGGCGTCAGCACGATCGTGGTCGCGAGCACGCGCAGCCAGATCGGCAGGCCGTTCCACCCGGGCACGGGGCTCATGAGATAGGTGAAGACGAGGTTCATCGGGAAGAAGCCGAGCCAGATCGACACCGCCTGCTTCCACCGCGGCGGCGCCGGGGCCACGGTCACCGTGGTCGCGCCGGTCGAGGTCGGCACCGAGATCGTCCCGGTCGACGGCTCGTCGAACCAGCCCTCGATCCCGGTGCGGCGGCGTACGCGCTCGCTGCGCACGAACTGCTCGCCCATCGACAGCCACCAGGCCCGTTCGCTCGAGGCCTCCCACGCGTCCAGGGCCGCCTCGTCGGCGAAGCGGTAGAGCATGTGCCAGTGGTGCGAGTCCTCGCCGTCGCGCACCCACCCGGATCCGAGGAAACCTGGGTGGCCGCTCGCGAGATTCACCCCGGTCTGCACCCAGGCGGTGGCCTCGGCGATGCGGGCGGGGTCGACCTCACGGCGGATCGACACGGTGATGGGCGCGGGTGACGGCGTACCGGACATGGTGGGTCCTTCGGGGGAGTGCGTGCTTGTGGCGTCCCCGAGTGTACGCAGTGCGTGTTTCCCGGATGTTGCGACCCTTCTCGCCCGTTCAGGTCGCACTTCCCCTGTTCGGGTCGCACTTTCGGTCCCGAATCCGGGTTTTTTGGAGCCGAAAGTGCGACCTGAACGGCCCGCGTGTCGGCGGGGGGATCCGACCCGCCAGAACAGCGGCGCGTCAGAGGCGCTCGGCGAGCCAGGCGGTCTGGCGCAGCCACTGGGCGAAGCCGCCGCCCTCGTGGCCGTTGAACTCGTAGACCTCGATCGTCGCGTCGTCCGTCGCCAGGTGGTTGTACGCGGCGAAGACGCTGGACGGCAGCACGATGTCGTCCATGAGCGCCACCGAGAACAACGCCGGCTTGATGATGCGACGTGCGAAGTTCACGCCGTCGAAATACGACAGGGTCTGGAAGGCCTGCTCGACGCGGTCGCGGTGCACCGCGAGATAGCGCTCGATCTCGCGGAACGGGTGCTCGGGGGTCAGCGCGACGGAGCGCCGGAAGTGGCTCAGGAACGGCACGTCGGGCATGACCGCGGCGACGCCGGGGTGCAGTGCCGCCACGGCGATGCTGATGCCCCCGCCCTGGCTGCCACCGGTCACCGCGATCCGCGCCGGGTCGGCGAACGCGAAGCCCTGCACGGCATCCACGAGGAGCGCGGCGTCGGTGAACACCCGGCGGTAGTAGTAATCCTCGGGGCGGGCGATGCCGCGTGTCATGAAGCCGGGCGTCGCCCCGTCCGATCCGTGCGGATCCGGGGTGGCGCCGCCGGATCCCCAGCCGGCGCCCTGGCCGCGGGTGTCCATGAGCACGTGCGCATATCCCGAGGCCGCCCACTGGAGGCGCTCGCCGGGGATGCCGCGGCCACCGCCGTAGCCGAGGTATTCGATGACGACGGGCAGGCGCCCCTCGCGGCGAGGGCGGGTGACCCAGCCGCGGATCCGCTCGCCGCCGAAGCCGGAGAAAGCGAGGTCCTCGACGATGAGCTCGTCGATCGGGGTCGTCGCGGGTGACAGCTCGGCAGGGGCGGCGAGCTCTCGGGATCCGGCGAGCGTGTCCTGCCAGAACGTGTCGAAGTCGGCGGGTTCGGCGACCTCGGGAAGGTAGGTGCGCAGGTCGGCGAGGGGGAGATCGGTCAGCGGCATGCCCGTCAGCCTAGGTCCGATCCACGCCGTGGGGCTGGAGCGCCGGGTGTCCCGTCAGAGCGGCAGCCTGTCGTGCGGCCCCCAGTGCCACGTACTCGCCCGGTTCGGGCACCACGACCGGCACACCGAGGATCTCGGGTGCGATCCGGCGCACGGCCTCGGACTGCGCGCCACCGCCGATGAGCAACGCGCGCTCGAGGGGGATGCCGAGCCCGCGGAGGGCGTCGAGCCCGGCGCCCAGGCCGCGCAGCATCCCTTCGACGGCGGCGCGGGCGAGGTTCGCGCGCGTGGTGGAGGCGAGCGTCATCCCGGTCAGCGACGCCGTGGCGTCAGGGAGGTTCGGGGTGCGCTCGCCCTCGAAGTACGGCAGCAGAGTCAGCCCGTCGGCCCCGGCGGAGGCGTGCAGCGCGAGGTCGCTGAGCTCGTCGTGCCCGACCCCGAGCAGCGCCGCGGTGACATCGAGCACGCGCGCCGCGTTCAGCGTCGCCACGAGCGGGAGGAAGTTCCCGGTCGCGTCGGCGAACCCTGCGACCGTGCCGGACGGATCCGCGATCGGCGCGCGGCTGATCGCGCACACCGTGCCCGAAGTGCCGATCGACACCACGACGTCGCCGGGCTCCGCTCCGAGCCCGAGCGCGGCCGCGGCGTTGTCCCCGGCGCCGGGGGCGACGCGGCGACCGGCCGGATCCGCGACCGACTCGTCAGGGCCCAGCACTCGTGGCAGGATCGCGTCGTGCCCGAGCGCGGCGACGAGCAGCGCCCGGTCGTAACCGCCGTCTGCCGGGCTCCAGTAGCCGGTGCCGCTCGCGTCGGAGCGGTCGGTGACGAGCTCGTCCAGCACCGGTCCGAGCGGCGACGCCCCCGCAGGCCCGTATCCGCGCAGACGCCAGGTCAACCAGTCATGAGGCAGCGCCACGGCAGCCGCGCGCGCCGCGTTCTCCGGCTCCGCGTCGCGCAGCCAGCGCAGCTTGGTGATCGTGAACGACGCCACCGGCACGAGCCCCGTGCGCGCCGCGAGCTCGGACGCGCCGAACTCCGCGATCAGGTCTTGCGCGGCGCCGGCCGAGCGGGTGTCGTTCCACAGCAGCGCGTCGCGGATCACGGATCCGGACGCATCGAGCGCGACCATGCCGTGCTGCTGGCCGCCGATGGACCAGGCCTCGACGTCGTCGATGCCTCCGGCGTCGGCGATCGCGGCGTTCAGCGCGCGCCACCACGCCTCGGGGTCGACGGCCGTACCGTCCGGATGCGCCGCACGGCCGGTGCGCACGACGGATCCGGACGCGGCGTCGAGGATGACGACCTTGCACGACTGCGTGGACGAGTCCACGCCCATCACCAGCGTCATGGGTCTTTCCTTTCGCGGGGTTCGATGTGTCGAGGCCCCTCCGTGGCGCCGAGGCCCCCTCTCAGCAGCGTGTCTGGGAGGGGGCCTCGGCACCCAGAGGGGGCGTCGACGGAAGTGGAGTCAGCGGGCGCCGAGGAGGTGCTCGGTCGCGAGCTGCTGCAGKCGCACGAAGCCGAAGCCCTTGCCGCCGAAGTACGCGTTCGTGTCGAAGTCCTCGTAGGCGGAGCGGTCGGACAGGAGCTCGTCGTAGCTCTCGCCGGCGTTCAGGGTCGGCGCGGAGAGCTCGTCGACGCGCGAAGCGGCCAGCGCCTCCTGCACCTCCGGGTCGGCGCGGAAGGCCGCCGCGCGCTCCTTGAGCAGGAGGTAGGTGCGCATGTTCGCGCTCGCCGAGTCCCAGACGCCGGTCTCGTCCTCGGTGCGCGACGGCTTGTAGTCGAAGTGGCGCGGGCCTTCGTAGGCGGGCACGCCGCTGGGGCCGCCGTTCTCGAGCAGGTCGACGAGGGCGAACGCGTTGTGCAGATCGCCGTGGCCGAAGACCAGATCCTGGTCGTACTTGATGCCGCGCTGACCGTTGAGGTCGATGTGGAAGAGCTTGCCGTGGTAGAGCGCCTGGGCGATGCCGGCGGCGAAGTTGAGCCCGGCCATCTGCTCGTGACCGACCTCGGGGTTCAGGCCGACGAGCTCGGGACGCTCGAGGGAGTCGATGAAGGCGAGCGCGTGGCCGAGGGTCGGAAGCAGGATGTCGCCGCGCGGCTCGTTCGGCTTCGGCTCGATCGCGAAGCGGATGTCGTAGCCCTTGTCTGTGACGTAGTCGCCGAGCAGGTTCACGGCCTCGCGGTAGCGCTCCAGCGCCGCACGGATGTCCTTCGCGGAGTCGTACTCGGCGCCCTCGCGCCCGCCCCACATGACGAAGGTCTTCGCCCCCAGCTCGGCGCCGAGATCGAGCTGACGCAGCACCTTGCGCAGCGCGAAGCGGCGCACGCCGCGGTCGTTCGAGGTGAAGCCGCCGTCCTTGAAGACCGGGGCGCTGAACAGGTTCGTGGTCACCATCGGCACCACGAGCCCGGTGTCGGCGAGCGCGCCCTTGAGGCGGTCGATCTGCATCTGGCGCTCGGCCTCCGTGGATCCGAACGCGAACAGGTCGTCGTCGTGGAAGGTCAGGCCGTAGGCGCCGAGCTCGGCGAGCTTCTCCACGGCGTGGACCACATCCAGGGCCGGCCGGGTCGGACCGCCGAACGGGTCGGCGCCGTTGTAGCCGACGGTCCAGAGGCCGAACGAGAACTTGTCCTCGCGGGTGGGAGTGAGTGCCATGATGATCCGCCTTCAGCGACGTCGATGAAATGTTGTAGCAGCGAACATATCAGTGGATCCGACTGATCGCAACGCGCCTGCGGGGTCCTTCCGTGAGCCGCACCGGTACCGCGAGACTGCATCTGCGTCGCGAGACTGCAGTCAAGAACTGCAGTCTCGTGATGCCAGTGCAGTCTGACGGTGCAGGCGGTGAGAGCGGCGAGGGCGGTGGGAGCAGCGAGTCGGCGAGGCGATGAGGCCGTCGCGCTGTGCACCGTCGTGCCGGGCGGCGGTTCAATGCGGCGGGCGGTCAGCGCGGAGCAGCGGTCGAGGCGCGCACGATCAGTTCCGCCGGCATCCGCACGTGCTCGTGCGGGGCGCCGTCGAGCATCGCCAGCAGCAGGCGCACGGCCTCGGCCCCCATCTCGGTGAGCGGCTGGCGCACGGTGGTCAGCTGGGGGACGTGCGCGGCGGCTTCCGGCACGTCGTCGAATCCCACGACCGACAGGTCCTCGGGAACCCGCAGGCCCCGTTCGACCGCGACCCGGATCATCTCGATCCCGGACAGGTCATTGGCTGCGAACACCGCGGTCGGCGGCGCGGCCAGATCGAGCAGGGCGTGCGCGCCGGCGGTCGAGCTCGCGGCGCGGTACCCGCCGTCGACCACGAGCGCGGCGTCGAAGGGGATACCGGCGCTCTCCAGGGCTCGGCGGTATCCGTCCTCGCGCTGGTGCGCCGACTCCAGATCGGTCCGGCCGCGCAGGTGCGCGATGCGACGATGCCCCAGTGAGATCAGGTGCGCGGTCGCGGCGAAGCCGCCCTCGGCGTTGTGCACGCTCACCGAGGCGGGCCCGTCGGGCCCCTCGTGCGGGTCGATCGCGACGAGCGGCACGGTGGCGTCGGTCGGCATCGTCGTGGGGGTGACCAGGATGGCGCCGTCGATGAGCGTTCCGCCCAGCCGGGACAGCGAGCGACGCTCCCACCCGAGGTGCTCGCCGGCGGACACGCTGCCGGCGTAGGCGAGCACGTCGAAGCGGGTGCCCTGCAGGGCCGCCGAGACGCCCTGCAGCAGTTGCACGGCGAACGGCTCGAACTCCGCGACGAGCACGCCGATGACATCCGTCCTGCGCCGGCGCATCGAGGTCGCGACCAGCGAGCTCTCGTATCCGAGCCGCGCCACGACCTCCTGCACGTGCTCGAGCGTCGTGGCGGAGACGCCGTCTCGCCCGTTGATCGCCTTCGAGACGGTCGCGACGGAGACGCCCGCGGCGTGAGCGACGTCGTGGATCGTAATGCGGCGGTTCATTCGTCCAATCTACCGAGCGAAAACGTTATCGATATCGTTTGACATGCGGGCGATCCGAGTGTCAGAGTAGGCCGACAGCACATTGGGTGTTGCTGGCAACAAATGCCGGCGCGGGTGCTGAAGACTCAACGATGAGGAGACACACAGCATGAAGATCCGCAAAGTGCTGACGGCAGCCGTGGCGCTCGCAGCCGTGGGAGCGATCGCCCTCACCGGCTGCTCGGGAGGGTCCGGCAGCGGCGACAGCGGCGGCAAGCAGACGCTGACCGTATGGCAGAACTCGACCACCGGCGACGGCAAGCAGTTCTGGACCGATGCCGCCGAGGCGTTCCACAAGGCCAATCCCGATGTCACGGTGAAGGTCACCTCGATCCAGAACGAGGACATGGACGGCAAGCTGCAGACCGCCGTCAATTCGGGCGACATGCCGGACGTCTTCATGGCGCGCGGCGGCAGCAAGCTGGCCGACGTCGTGGCGGCGGGCAAGGTCAAGGATCTGACGGACAAGATCGACCCCGACGTGAAGAAGGCGATCGGCGATGCAGCCCTCAGCGCCTTCACGGTCGACGGCAAGCTCTACGGCGTGCCSASSGCRGTGCTKCCCGGCGGKCTCTTCTACAGCAAGGACCTGTTCGCGCAGGCCGGCATCACCGAGACSCCGAAGACCATGGACGACCTCGAGGCCGCCATCGGCAAGCTCAAGGCCGCCGGCATCCCGCCCATCGCCCTGGGTGCGAAGGACGCCTGGCCGGCCGCGCACTGGTACTACTTCTTCGCGGTGCGCGCCTGCGGCAAGGACCTCATCACGAACCTCGCCACCAAGAAGGACTTCAAGGACGGGTGCTGGCTGACCGCGGCGAACAACCTGCAGAAGTTCGCGCAGGTCGAGCCGTTCAACGAGGGCTTCCTCACCACGTCGGCCCAGCAGGGTGCGAACTCCTCGGCGGGCCTGGTCGCCAACCACAAGGCGGCGATGGAGCTCATGGGAGCCTGGGAGCCGGGCGTGGTCGCGAGCCTCACGCCGGATCAGAAGCCGCTGGCCGACCTCGACTGGTTCCCGTTCCCCGAGGTCTCCGGAGGCAAGGGCGAACCCGGCGCGATGATGGGCGGCCTGGACGGCTACTCCTGCTCCGAGAAGTCCCCGTCCTCGTGCGAGAAGTTCCTCAACTTCGTCGCGTCGAAGGCGCAGCAGGAGAAGTACGCCGTGGCGTTCCAGACCATCCCGGCCAACCAGGACGCGAAGGGCGCGGTCGACAACGCGTCGCTGAAGCCCCTCATGGAGGCCTACAGCAAGGCGCCGTACGTGGCGCTCTGGCTCGACACCGCCCTCGGGCAGAACGTCGGCAACGCGCTGAACACCGGCGTGGTCGAGATGCTCGCGGGGCAGGGCGACCCGAAGACGCTCCTCCAGAAGATCACCGACGCCGCGGCGAGGGGCTGAGCGAGAGCGATGACTGGCACCCAGGTGATGGCCGAGGCCGTGCCTGAGAGCGACCGCCGCACCGGGACCGGGACCTCCCCGGCCCCGGTGCGGCGAGCACGCGCCGACTGGCGCAAGCGCGGCGAGATCGCGCTGCTCTCCGGGCCCGCCCTGTTGATGTTCGTCGGATTCGTCATCCTCCCCGTGGGGATGGCATCCGTCTACGGGTTCTTCAAGTGGAACGGGTTCGGGTGGCCGACGCAGTTCGTCGGCCTCGACAACTACATCCACATGTGGCAGGACCACACGTTCCGCGATGCGGTCGTGCACAACTTCGCGATCGTCGTGCTCTCCCTCGTGCTGCAGGGGCCGATCGCGATCCTGTTCGCACTGCTGCTGAACCAGAAGTTCCGTGGACGTTCGCTGATCCGCGTGCTGATCTTCGTGCCGTACGTGATCTCCGAGGTCATCGTCGGCACCGGATGGAACCTGATGATGCAGGACGCCGGCGCGCTGAACTCGCTGCTCGGCAAGGTCGGGCTCGGGTTCCTCCAGCACTCCTGGCTCGCGGATCCGAAGCTCGCGCTGTGGACGCTGATGGTCATCATCACCTGGAAGTACATCGGCTTCGCGGTCATCCTCATGCTCGCCGGGATGCAGTCCATCCCGGAGGAGCTCTTCGAGGCCGCGGCGATCGACGGCGCAGGGTTCTGGAAGATCCAGTGGAACATCACGGTGCCGCTGCTGGGGCCGACGATCCGCATCTGGGCGTTCCTTTCGATCATCGGCGCCCTCCAGCTCTTCGACCTCGTCAACATCATCTGGGGGCAGTACATCTCCGCCACGGCGGGCACCTCGACGATGGCGACGTACATGTACCAGAACGGGCATCTCGCCGGCAGCTACGGCTTCGGCAACGCGGTCGCCGTGATGCTCTTCCTGATCACCCTCGTCGTCGCCCTGATCTACCAGCGGTTCGTGCTGCGGCGCGACACCGACGGCGCGCTGACGGGCGACAGCGGAAAGGCCCGCAGATGACCACCGAAAGCCTCCGCACYACCGCCATCGTGCAGCCGCGCGATCGCAAGGGCGTCCGCCGCTCGCCGAAGGCCCCCTGGGGGAGCCCCGGCCTGTATCTGATCGCGATCGTGCTCGTCACGATCTGCATCACGCCCGTGCTCTACATCATCATCGGCGGGTTCCGCACGAACTCGCAGATCACGAAGGACCCGTCCGGTTTCCCGGCTCCCTGGCAGTTCGCCAACTACTCCGACGTGCTTGCCGGATCCGAGTTCTGGACCGCCCTGGTCAACTCGACCGTGGTGGCGATCGGCACGACCGCCGGCGCCGTGCTGCTCGGCGTGATGGCGGCGTACGTGCTCGCCCGCTACGAGTTCGCGGCCAAACCGGCGATGTACGCGCTCTTCGCCGCAGGGCTGATGTTCCCCGTCACCGTCGCGATCACGCCGCTGTACCTGTTGATCCGCAACCTCGGCCTGGTGAACAGCCTGGCCGGGATCATCGTGCCGCAGATCGCGTTCGCGCTGCCCGGCACGATCATCATCCTGGTGCCGTTCCTGAAGGCGATCCCGAAGGAGCTCGAGGAGGCGGCGGCGATCGACGGCGCATCCCGCCTCGGCTTCTTCTGGCGGATGGTGATCCCGCTGAGCCTGCCGGGTGTGGTCACGGTCGGCATCCTCGCGTTCGTCGGATCCTGGAACGGCTACATGCTGCCGCTGTTCATCCTCAACGACCCGAGCCTGTTCACCCTGCCGCTGGGCGTGCAGAACTTCTCCTCGCAGTACTCGGTCGACACCGCCCGCGTGCTCGCCTACACCTCGCTGTCGATGCTGCCCGCGCTCATCTTCTTCAGCCTCTTCGAACGCCGCATCGTCGGCGGCCTGACCGGCGCGGTGAAGGGCTGAGCATGACTTCGGACACGACCACGGAGGGCCTTGTCGCGACGGAGGAGGTCCCGGCCTTCCCGATCGCCTCCGAGCGGGTCGGGGCGCTGCTCGCGCAGATGACCCTCGAGGAGAAGGCCGCGCAGCTCGTCGGATACTGGCTCGATCAGGGCGGTGAGGTCGTGGCGCCGCTGCAGAACGAGATGGCGGCCGCGGGGCGCCATGACACGCTGGCCGGCATCACCCGCGACGGCATCGGCCACTACACCCGCGTGTACGGCACCCGGCCCGTCGAGCCCGCTGAGCGCGCGGCCTGGCTGTGGGCGGAGCAGCGCCGGCTGAAGCGCGAGACGCGCCTCGGCATCCCGGCGCTCGTGCACGAGGAGTGTCTGACCGGGCTTGCCGCGTGGAAGGCGGCGAGCTTCCCGACGCCGCTGGCCTGGGGCGCCTCGTTCGACCCCGAGCTCGTCGCCGAGATGGGCGCGCTCATCGGGGAGTCGATGCGCACCCTCGGCATCCACCAGGGGCTCGCCCCGGTGCTCGACGTGGTGCGCGACCCTCGCTGGGGGCGCGTCGACGAGTGCATCGGCGAGGATCCGTACCTCGTGGGCACCGTGGGAACCGCCTACGTCCAGGGCCTGCAGTCCGCCGGCGTGCACGCCACGCTCAAGCACTTCCTCGGGTACTCCGGCTCACGTGCCGGGCGCAATCACGCCCCGGTGTCCGCCGGGCCGCGTGAGGTCGCGGACGTCTTCCTGCCGCCGTTCGAGATGGCGATCCGGGATGGCCGTGTGCGCAGCGTCATGAACAGCTACGCCGAGATCGACGGCGTTCCTGTCGCGTCGGATCCGGCGCTGCTGACGGGGCTCCTCCGGGAGCGGCTCGGGTTCGACGGCGTCGTGGTGGCGGACTATTTCGCGATCGCGTTCCTCGAGGTCATGCATGCCGTCGCGGCCGACCGCGGCGAGGCCGCCGAGCTCGCGCTGCGGGCCGGGATCGACGTCGAGCTGCCCTCCGGCGACGCGTATCTCGAACCCCTCGTCGACCGGGTGCGCAGCGGTGCGCTCGACGAGGCGTATCTCGATCGCGCCGTCATCCGGGTGCTCACTCAGAAGGAGCAGCTCGGGCTGTTCGCGCCCGATGTCTTCGACGACGCGCCCCCCGCGGCCGTCGACCTGGACACGCCGCGGCACCGCGACGTCGCCCGACGCCTGGCCGCGGAATCGCTCGTGCTGCTGTCGAACGACGGTGTGCTGCCGCTCGCGGCGGCGGCGCGGCGCATCGCACTCATCGGGCCGAATGCCGATCGCTCGGAGGCGCTGCAGGGGTGCTATTCCTTCGCGAACCACGTGCTGGCGCACCACCCGGGCTACGAGCTCGGCATCGAGATGCCCACGGTTCGCGAGGCGCTGACCGCCGCCGTCCCGAGGGCTCAGATCGTGCACGTGCGCGGATCCGAGGTCGAAGGCTCCGACCGCACCGGGCTCGCCGATGCCGAGCGGGCCGCCGCGGACGCCGACGTCGCGATCGTCGTGGTCGGGGACCAGGCCGGCCTCTTCGGCCGCGGCACGGTCGGCGAGGGCAACGACGTGGAGTCGCTGGACCTTCCGGGCGTGCAGCGCGAGCTCGTCGAGCGCGTGGTCGCGACGGGAACGCCCGTCGTCATGGTCGTGCTCTCGGGCCGTCCCTACGCGATCGACTGGGCGCTCGACGACGGGGCCGCGCGTCCGGGGGCGGTGCTGCAGGCCTTCTTCCCCGGCGAGGAAGGCGGCACGGCGATCGCGGATGTGCTCACCGGCGCGTCCTCGCCGTCGGGGCGACTGCCCCTGAGCCTGCCTCGGTCCTCGGGGGCCCAGCCCTACAGCTACCTGCATCCGATCCTGGGCGGCCCCTCCGACGTCACCTCCACGGATCCGACCCCGCTGCGGCCGTTCGGATTCGGGCTGTCGTACACGTGCTTCGCCTACGAGGAGTTCACCGCCTCCGCCGAGGCCCGCACGGACGGCTCCTTCACCGCAACCGTGACGGTCGCGAACACGGGTGCCCGCCGCGGGGCCGAGGTCGTGCAGCTGTACGGGCGGGACATGGTGGCGAGCGTCACCCGTCCGGTCGCGCAGCTGCTGGGCTACGGGCGGGTCGAGCTCGATCCGGGCGAGCGCCGCACGCTGCGCTTCGAGGTTCCCGCGGCGCGCTTCGCGTTCTCCGACCGCACCCTGACCCGCGTCGTGGAACCGGGGGAGGTGCGGGTGTGGGCTGCCGCCCATGCAGAGGCGTCCGCTCCAGCGCCCGACGACGGCGAGGTCGCCGGCGTCACCGGGGGCGCGATCTCGAACGAGCGCGCTCGTGCGCACCGCGTGCTCGCCGGCGCTGCCACGGCGTCGCTGCTGGTGCAGCTCACGGGCGACGTGCACGAGGTCGGCGCCGCAGACGCCCGTCTGGTGACGGTGTCGAGCGCGTGATCGAGGTCGCCAATCCGATCCTGCCCGGATGCCATCCGGACCCGTCGATCTGCCGGGTGGGCGAGTGGTATTACCTCGTGACATCCACGTTCGAGTACCTCCCCGGCCTGCCGGTGCTGCGTTCGCGCGACCTGGCGCGCTGGGAGACGATCGGGCACGTGATCGACCGCCCCGGCATGCTCGACTTCGAGGGCATCGGATCCTCCGGCGGACTGTACGCGCCGACGATCCGGCACGGGCTGGGGCTGTACTGGGTCGTGTGCACGCTCGTCGACCGGGAGGATCCGTCCCGGGGCGGGAACTTCCTCGTCACCGCGAGCGACCCGGCAGGGCCGTGGAGCGATCCCGTGCTGCTCGACGTCGCCGGCATCGACCCGTCGATCGCGTTCGACGACGGAGGGCGCGTGTGGCTGCACGGCACCCGCCTGGCCGCCGATCCGGAGTGGCACGACCAGACCGAGGTCTGGGTGCGGGAGTATGCGCCGGACCGAAGCGCACTCGTGGGCGAGGAGCACGTGATCTGGCGCGGTGCCGTGCACGGCGCGGTCTGGGCGGAGGGCCCGCATCTGTACCGCATCGACGGGAGCTGGTTCCTGCTCGCAGCCGAGGGCGGCACCGAGTTCCACCACGCGGTGAGCGTGGCGCGCGCCGACGCGGTCACCGGGCCGTACGTCGGCAACCGGGCCAACCCGGTCTTCACCCATCGGCATCTGGGGCGGACCAGCACGGTGATCGGCGCTGGGCATGCGGATCTCGTGCAGGCGGCGGACGGATCGTGGTTCGCCGTCATGCTCGCGATGCGCGCGGACGACGGGCACCACTACCCGCTCGGACGGGAGACCTTCCTGTGTCCGGTCGTGTGGGAGGACGGCTGGCCGGTCTTCGCGCCGGGCGAAGGGCGCCTTCCCGCCACAGTGCGGATCCCCTGGGCGCTGGAGGAGCCGACGCCGGGGGAGTGGCAGCCGGACGACCGCATCGCCGGCGTCGTCGTGCCATCGGACCCTCGGTGGACCGCGCTGCGCGCCCTGCCCTCCCAGGTCGCGGTCGCGGAAGGCGACGCCTGGAGGCTGCCGGTGCGCGCTGCGACGCTGCACGAGCCGTCGTCGCCGGCGTTCCTGGGCGTGCGGCAGCAGCACGCGGATGTCGACGTGCGCTGCGTGCTGGACGTGCGCGGACTCGCCGAGGGAGAGAGCGCCGGCCTGGTGCTGCGGCAGTCGGAGCTCGATCACGTGGCACTCGCGGTGACCCGCACGGCGGAAGGATTACGGCTCTCATCCGAGGAGTGCCGCGCCGGCGACCGGCAGCAGCGCGGTCTCGGGGCGCTGTCCGAGGCGGACGAGGTCGAGCTCGCGCTGAGCGGGCGCGGATACGCGTACTCGCTCCGGCACGGAGAGACCGAGCTCGCCGTGGCGGACGGACGCGAGCTGGATGCGTCCGCCACGGGCGGCTTCCTGGGGCTCTGGGTCGGCATCCACGCGACGAGCGCGGGTGCCGAGCCGCGCGGCGAGGTGCGCATCACTCGATTCGAGTACGCGCCTGCGCTGGTGGACCACGGCGATCGGTAGCCTGGAGTCCCACCGCGTGCAGGAAGCGAGACGCCGCATGAACGAACGCGCCACGACCGTCGAGGGGGTGCGGCGCACCAACCTCGCCGAGGTGCTGCGCCTCGTGCACCATGCGGGTGCGCGCTCGCGGGCCGTCATCACGGCGGAGACGGGGCTGAACCGCTCCACCGTCTCGGATCTGGTCGGACGGCTGGTGGAGGCGGGTCTCGTCGAGGAGCACGAGCCCGATCCCACGCGCCGGGTGGGGCGCCCCTCCCCGGTCGTCGCACCGAGCCCCGGCGTCGTCGCCATCGGCGTCAACCCCGAGATCGACGCCGTCGAGATCGGTGCGGTCGCGCTGGGCGGCGCGGTGCGAGAGCGGGTGCGGATCCCCGCCGACCAGCCCGAGGTCGCGGACGTCGTCCGGATCGTGACCGACGTCGTGCGCGAATGGCGCGACGGAGCGCTGCGCGGGTGCCGCATCGAGGGCATCGGCGTCGCGGTGCCCGGCCTGGTGCGCGCCTCGGACGGGCTGGTGCGGTTCGCCCCGCACCTGGATTGGCGCGATGCCGACATCGCGGGGCCGCTTGCGGCAGCTCTCGGCATCGACGTGGTCGTGGGCAATGACGCCTCGCTCGGCGCGCGGGCCGAGCGGCTCTTCGGCGCGGCACGGGAGCACGAGGACGTCGTGTACCTGAACGGCGGTGCCAGCGGTATCGGCGGCGGGCTGATCCTGCACGGACGGCTCATCGGGGGCGTCGGCGGGTATGCCGGGGAGTGGGGGCAGACCGCTGCGAGCGTGGCGGATGCCGCGGACCGGCGCGCCGAAGGCGGAGTGCTGGAGGACGAGGTGAACCGGGCCCGTCTGGTCCAGGCCGCGGGCCTCGCCGCGCCCGACGACGTCGAGCTCCGTGCGGCGCTCGGCGCTGCCGGCGAGGGGCCGGCGATCGCCGAGGCCGCACGGCAGCGCCGCATCCTCACGGCCACCCTGGGCAACGCCGTCAACGTGCTGAACCCGGCGATGATCGTGCTGGGCGGCTTCCTCGCGATCCTGCGGGATCTGGATCCGGACTCCTTCGATGCCGAGGTGCGCCGGCGTGCGCTCGCCGCGTCGGCCGAGGGGCTGGAGATCTCCGCGGCCGCACTCGGCGCGGACCGCCTGCTCATCGGGGCTGCCGACGCCGCCTTCGAACGACTGCTGGCGGACCCCCTGGGCTGAGCCCGCCATTGTGACGCCTTCGGGGGCGTTGAGCGCGGACGCCGAAGGTGGTGGTTCCCTCCCGGGGGTCGTTGAGCGAGGACGGAGCGCAGCGACGACCGAGACGAAACGCGGCGCTCTCGCGAGGGCACCGCGTTTCATCTCGCTTCGCTCGCTCAACGACCCCGGAGTGTCGGCTCGCTCAACGACCGCCAGGCGTGCCTGCGGTCGCCCCCTCCCGGCGCGCCGGCTCAGCTCCGGGCGACCTCGAACTCCACCGCCGACCACGACAGCGCCGGCAGGGTGAGGTGCACCGCGCCGTCGTCGAGCGTCACGCCCTCGAGCGGGCGCAGGCCGACCGCGTCCGGCGTCTGCTCCAGGTTCGCGGTGAGCCGGTCGCCGTCCTCGGGCACGGTGAGCACCTCGGCCGAGCGCACCGCGGTCGCGCGCAGTCCGTGCAGGGCGAGGTCGACGGTCGCCTCCGAGTCCAGCGAGCGGTTCGCGACGAACAGGGCGAGCCGTCCCGACGCCTCATCCCACGTCGCGACGGCGTCCACTTCGTCCACGTCGCCGTACTGCGCGGTCGCGCCCTGCGACGAAGAGATCGCCAGGCGCATGATCCGCCCCTTCGCCATCCGCGCCATCCGTGCGAACGGCCAGAAGATGGTCTGCCGCCAGGCGGGCCCGCCCTCCTCGGAGCGGATCGGAGCGATGACGTTCACGAGCTGGGCCTGGTTGGCGATCTTCACACGGTCGCCGTGCCGTAGCAGGCTGTGCAGGAACGTGCCGACCACGACCGCGTCGGTGACGTTGTACGTGTCCTCGATGAGGCGGGGGTGCTCGCGCCAGCCGGCCGCGGCCACCTCGCCCTCCTCGACGTCATTGAACCGGTCGAAGTCCCAGACGTTCCACTCGTCGAAGGAGATGTCCACCTGCTTGCTGTGCTTGCCGGCGGCCTTGACCGCGTCGATCGTCGAGATCACGCCGTCGATGAACATGTCCATCTCCACGCCCTCGGCGAGGAACGACGCCGCATCGCCGTTCTTCTCGCGGTAGTACGCGTGCATCGAGATGTAGTCGACCTCGTCATACGCGTGCGTGAGCACGGTGTGCTCCCAGGTGCCGAAGGTGGGCATCCCCCGGTTGGAGGAGCCGACCGCCACGAGCTCGATGGTCGGATCCACGAGCTTCATTGCCTTGGCGGTCTCCTGTGCAAGCCGGCCGTACTCGTGCGCGGTCTTGTGGCCGATCTGCCACGGTCCGTCCAGCTCGTTGCCGAGGCACCACAGCTTGATGCCGAACGGATCCTCTGCGCCGTTGCGGCGGCGCAGATCCGACCAATACGTACCACCGGGGTGGTTGGCGTACTCGACCAGCGCGCGCGCCTCCTCGACGCCGCGCGTGCCGAGGTTGATGGCCTCCATGACCTCGACCTCCGCCTCGCGCGACCAGTCCATGAACTCGTGCAGGCCGAACGCGTTCGTCTCGATCGTGTGCCAGGCGCCGTCCATCCGCACAGGACGATCGGCGACGGGGCCGACGCCGTCCTCCCAGCGGTAGCCGGAGACGAAGTTGCCGCCGGGATAGCGGACCACGGTCGGTCCGAGTTCTCGCACGAGCTCGAGCACGTCGGTGCGGAAGCCGCGGGCGTCCGCCGCCGGGTGGCCGGGCTCGTAGATGCCGGTGTAGACGCAGCGGCCCATGTGCTCGACGAACTGGCCGAACAGGCGGCGCGGGACGTCGGCGAGCGAGAAGTCGCGGTCGATGGTGATGCGGGCGTGGGTCATGGAGATTCGATCCGTTCGGGTCATTGACCGCCGAAGCCGCTGGTGGCGACTCCCTTGACGATCTGCTTCTGGAAGATGAGGAAGACGACGATGAGGGGGAGGGCGGCGAGCACGGCCTGGGCCATGACCTGCGCGTACTGCACYCCRTAGGCGCTGATRACGGTCTGYAGGCCGACCGGMAGGGTCATCAGSCYGGTGTCGTTGATSACGAGGAASGGCCACAGGAAGTTGTTCCAGGCGCCGATGAACACGAAGATCGCGACGGAGGCGAGGATCGGCCGCGACAGCGGCAGCACGATCGACCAGAACACCCGGAACCTCGACGCGCCGTCGACGCGCGCCGCATCCTCGAGCTCGATCGGGATCGCGTCGAAGAAGCGCTTCAGGATGAAGACCATCGCCGGCGCCACGACCTGCGGCAGGATCAGGCCCCAGTGCGTGTCGACCAGGTTGAAGGCGAGCATCTCGTAGAACAGCGGGATGATCAGCACCTGCGGCGGCACGACGATCGCCGCGACGATGACGACGAACAGCCACTTGCGGCCGCGGAAGTCGAGCCGGGAGAACGCGTAGGCGGCGAGGGCCGAGATCGTGACGGTGAGCACGGTGACCGCGGTCGCGGTCCACAGGCTGTTCCACGCCCAGAGGTAGACGTTGCCCTGCGAGAGGATCGAGCCGAACGCCTGGGCGCTCGGACCGCTCGCGCCGATCCAGCCGGGGTCGCCGGAGGCGGCATCGGTCTCGGTCTTGAACGCGGTCGCGACCGCCCACAGGAACGGCAGCAGCCACCCGATCGCGAGGATCAGCAGCACCGCGAAGGCGAGCACGGTGAGAACGGTGAACCGGCGGCCGATCGGCCGGCGGGTGCGAGCGCGCGCAGCGCCCGGAGCGACGAGAGTGCGGGTCGCGGTGGTCATCGGGCGTCCTTCCGCCGACGGGTGATCAGCGCCTGCACGACGCCGAGGATGATGATGATCGCGAAGAACACGTACGAGATGGCGGCAGAGTAGCCGAACCGGTATCCGACGAAGCCGGTCTCGTAGATGTACTGCACGATCGATCGGGTGGTGTCGCTGGAGAGGCCGCCGAGCATCTGGTACGCCTGATCGAACAGCTTGAGCGATGCGAGGATCTGCAGCAGGCCGATGAGCGTGGTCGCCGGTCCCAGCTGGGGGAGCGTGATCGAGGTGAACTGCCGCCAGCCGCCGGCGCCGTCCAGCGACGCCGCCTCGTACTGCTGCTGCGGGATGTTCTGCAGGGCGGCCAGGTAGAGCAGGAAGTTGAAGCCGACTGTCCACCATACGGTCGCGATGACGATCGCGAGCATGTTGATCTTCGGATCCTGCAGCCAGGCGATCGGCTCGAGACCGAAGGCCTTCAGGACGTTGTTCGCCRCACCGATCTGCGGGTTGAAGATCCAGATCCAGATCTGCGAGATGACCGTGGACGCCAGCAGGTACGGCATGAAGAACGACAGCCGCCACAGCCACTGGCCGGGCAGGCCCCGGTCGACGAGCACCGCCATGAGCAGGGCGATGACGACGAGCGGGATCGTGGACAGCAGGGTGAACCACGCCGTGTTGCCGAATGCTCCCCACATCACCGGGTCGCTGAGCGCCTCGACGTAGTTCGCGAGCCCGACGAAGCCGCCCCCGGATCCGGTGAGGGACTGGTCGGTGAAGCTCAGATAGAGCCCCTGCAGGATCGGCCAGGCGAGGAACAGCGCGAAAGCCACCAGGAACGGCGCGAGGAAGACCCAGCCGATCAGCTGCTCGCCGCGGTGGGATCCGCCCGCGTGGCGCCGGGTGGTTCGGGTCGCCGCGCGGCCGGTGACGATGGTCGTGGTGGTGGGGGCCGTCGTGGTCATCTCCGTGCTCCTTCCGGATCGGCGGGATTGGGTTGGGCGAGGAAGCGCTTCACGGCGGCCTCGAAACGGGTGATGGCATCGGCGGGGCTGCCTCCGCCGAGGAGGGCGGGCTGCGCGGCGGCGCCGAACTGGCCCTGGAAGTTGGATCCGGATCCGGTGAACCACGCGGGCGGGTCGTAGCGCACGTACTTCGCGGCCTCCGCGTAGTGCGCCTGCGGAAGCAGCTTCGCGTACTTCGCGGACTCGGTGACCGGCAGGTACGCGGGGACGTGCCCGGCCTCGGCCCAKCCGAAGGAGCCCTTCAGCATGTCGGCCACGAAGCGGTACACGAGATCGCGGCCCGCCGCATCGGGGTGCGACTGGTGCGGCAGAACGAAGGAGTGCGAGTCGGCGTAGACCGCGCGGGTGCCGAAGAGCGGCGGGATCATCGCGACGTCGAAGGGGATCTTCGCGGCCTGCATCGTGCGCAGCTCCCACACGCCGCTGAGGAACATTCCGCTCTTGCCCGTCGCGAACTCCGCGACCGCTGTGCCGTAGTCGGCCTGCTTCGCGGCCCTCTTGCCGTCGAGCAGCTTCTGCATGAACTCGAGCGACGCGACGGCGGCGTCCCTGTCGATCACGGCGGAGCCGCCCTGCGGCATGTCCATCTCGATGCCGTGCTGGGTGTACAGCGTGTAGAACAGCCGCCACATCTGGGAGCCGTCGCCGAGATAGCCGTAGGAGAGGCCGTGCCCGCCGGTGACGCCGGCGATCGCGTCGACCATCGCGAGGAACTCCTCGGGGCTGGTCGCCTCCTTCAGGCGCCCGTCCGCCTCGAGCACACCCGCCTTGCCGCAGACGTCGGTGTTGTACATGAGCACGAAGGGGTGCGCGTCGAGCGCGATGCTGAGGCGCCTGCCGTCGACGTCGCCCTTCTTCCAGATCGGATCCGAGAAGGTGGAGGCGTCCACGCCGAGGTCCGCGAGACGCCCGGTGTCCCAGGCGTCGAGCAGGCCGCCGGGCGCCCAGCCGAGCACGCGGGTGGCGTGCATGATCGCAACGTCGGGGGCCCGGCCGCCGGCCGCGGCCATGGCGAGCTTCGTGTAGTAAGGGGTGCCCCAGGCCAGCACGGTGGGGCGGATGCGGTAGGCCGACTGCGCCTTGTTCACGCCGTCGAGCAGGCCCGACATCGTGACGCCGTCGCCGCCCGACAGCAGGTGCCAGAACTGCAGTGTGCGCGTGTCGGACGCGGATGCCGAGGACGGGGCGCATCCGGCGAGCAGGGCGGCGCCCGCGGTGACGCCCGCGGCGCCGAGGAATTGCCGCCGGTTCAGATCGAGAGGTGGTGTCATCGTCACTCCTTCGTGGACGATCGGGGGATCCCGACATCATTACATCGATGAAATGGAGTGCGCAAGAGGCTTCTGAGACCGGTCACGGAGTTGTCGCCCAGTCCCGCCCGGGAGCGCGGTCAGCGCCCTGCGGTCCAGCCGGCCGGAGCGGCGCCGGTGCTCTCGCGCACGATGAGCCGGTGCGGCACAGTGATCGTGCGCGGGGTTCCGGTCGGATCCGCGATCCGCTCGGCGAGCAGGTCGACCGCGGCCGCGGCGAAGGCGGCCCGGTCGATCTGCACCGTGGACAGGGCGGGATCGGTGAAGCGGGCGAGCTCCACGTCGTCGAAACCCGTGACGAGCACGTCCTCCGGGACGCGGATCCCGCGGCTGTGCAAGACATGCAGGGCGCCGGCGGCGAGCGAGTCGGTGAAAGCCAGGACGGCGTCGAACGGCACGCCGCGATCGAGCAGCTCGGTCATCGCGGACGCGCCCCCGCTCATCGTCCAGTCCGAATGGTTCGCCGTCAGGCGCGGGTCCGCGGGGAGCCCGGCCTCCGCGAGCGCCTGGCGCACCCCCTGCAGGCGGAGCCGGCTGGTGGCGGTCGCGATCGCGTGCTGGTCGTCGCCGCCGACGACGACGATCCGGCGCGCGCCACGGGCGATCACGTGCCGCGTCAGCTCGGCAGCCCCGGTGACGCTGTCGATCCCCACGTGGTCGACGAGCTGGTGCTCGACCTCGCCGATGAGCACCACCGGCAGCTGCCGGTCCTCGTCGGTGAGGGCACTGTCCTCGAGCCGGATGGGGTTCAGGATCAGCCCGTCGACGAGGTGCGCACGGGCGCGCGAGAGAAGTTCGCGTTCGCGGCGCGGTTCGGATCCGGTCTGCTCGACTTGCACAGCGAAGCCCTTCAGCCGGGCGGCCTGGACGATGTGGTCGAGCAGTTCGGCGGAGAACGACGTCGCGAGGTAGGGGAGGGCGAGCGCGATGACCCCGGAGCGGCCGTTGCGCAGGCTCCGGGCGCTCAGGTTGGGCACGAAGTCGAGCTTGCGCATCGCGTCTTCGACGCGCTCGCGCGTGTCCTCGCGCACGAAGACCGTGCCGGTGACCACGTTCGATACCGTCTTCGCCGAGACGCCGGCCAGTGATGCGACGTCCCGCATCGTCGCGCGCGTGCCCCCTGCCATGCGCTCAGCCTATGCCCGTGCATGCGGCTTCCGGATCCGCCACGGTTCTATCGATGTAAGCGGGTTCTATGATGTGGCGATGAGCATCGGGACGAACTGGGCCGGCAACCTGCACTACGGCGCGGCGGGGATCGCCCGCCCGCGCAACCGCGACGAACTGCACGATGCGCTCGCGACCGCGGGCTCGCTGCGCCCGCTCGGATCCCGGCACAGCTTCAACGCGATCGCCGACACCGCGGGCACGCTCATCGACCTCTCCGCGATGCCCGCCGAGGTGCAGCAGACGGCGCCCGATGCCGTGCGTGTGCCGGGCGGTATCCGCTATGGCGAACTCGGCGCCGAACTGCAACGCCGCGGGCTGGCGCTAGCGAACCTCGCTTCGTTGCCGCACATCTCCGTCGCCGGCGCCGTCTCCACCGGGACGCACGGGTCGGGCGATGCGACCGGATCCCTCGCCACGGCTGTGCGCTCGCTCACGTTCGCAGGCCCGGACGGTGAGCGCACTCTGCGCCGGGGGGACGCGGACTTCGATGGAGCGGTCGTGTCGCTCGGCGCGCTCGGCCTGATCGTCGAGCTCGAACTGGAGGTGGAGCCGGCGTACGACGTGGCGCAGACCGTGCACGAGGGGCCGGCGTGGGACGCCGTGCTGGCCGACTTCGACCGGGTCACCGCGCTGGGCACGAGCGTCAGCCTGTTCAGCCGCTGGACCGACCGCGACCGTGCCGACCAGCTCTGGGTGAAGAACCGGGTCGGCGGCGTCGCTCTCGACGAAGAACTGCTCGCTCAGCTCGGAACCACTCCGGCGGTTGTGCAGCGGCACCCGATCCTCGGCGTCGCGGCCGAGGCCTGCACTCCGCAGCTCGGCGAGCCCGGACCCTGGCACGAACGACTGCCTCATTTCCGGCTGGCGTTCACACCCTCGGCGGGCGAGGAGCTGCAGAGCGAGTACCTGGTGCCGCGGCGCGATGCGGTGCGTGCGATCGAGGCGATCCGCGCCATGGCCGACCGGATCGCACCGCTGCTGCTCGTGAACGAGATCCGCACGGTCGCCGCCGACGACCTGTGGCTGAGTTCGTCGTACGGCGAGGCCGCGGTGGGGCTGCACTTCACCTGGCGCCGGGACCAGCCCGCGGTCGAGGCGCTGCTGCCGGTGATCGAGGCGGCGCTGCCCGACACCGCCCGTCCGCACTGGGGCAAGCTCGCCACGCTCGAACCGGCCGAGATCCGCCGCCGCTACGCCCGCTGGGCGGACTTCGCGGCGCTCGCGGCGCGGATGGATCCGGGCGGACGGTTCCGCAACGCGTACCTGGAGCGGCTCGGGCTGTAGTGCCGGGACGAGTCTGGCTGTGGCGGGCGCCAGGCGTTCGGGCGCCGGCGCTCCGGCGTCGGCTCGGGCGTTCGCGTGCTCGGACCGTGCCCGCGGACCGGGTGCGTGCGCCGGGCGTCGGGCGCCAGGGAGGGGCCCAGGGTTCAGGTCGCACTTTCTGCTGCGTGGAGCCCCTCGATGGAGCAGAAACTGCGACCTGAACGCGAGGATCGCGACCTGAAGCGTTCGCTGGGAAGGGTTCCTCCTCACGTTGGATCCGTGACGCCGCGTGCCGGCCTCGTCGTCGGCGGTCGGCGCCGGGCCCGTACACTCGCAGGCGTGAGTGAGTCGAAGCCGCAGCGCGCCGCCGGAGTGCGAGAGGTCGCTGCGCTCGCGGGCGTCTCGCGACAGACCGTGTCGCGCGTGCTCAACGATCATCCGGACGTCGCACCCGACACGCACGCCCGCGTCGTGGCGGCGATGGAGGAGCTCGGCTACCGCATGAACAACGCCGCGCGGGCGCTCGGCACGCACCGCACGCGCACGATCGGCGTCCTCGCCTCGGATGCCCTGCAATACGGCCCCTCGCGGAGCATGGCGGCGATCGAGGCTTCAGCGCGCGAGGCCGGGTACTGGATCACCGCGGCGTTCGCCGATTCCGGCGACGAGGCCTCCGTCCGCGACGCGATCGAGCACCTGCGCGCGCAGTCGGTGGACGGGATGATCGTGTTCGCGCCGCATGCGCGCACGCTCGACGTGCTCGACGCGCTGCGCATCGGGACCCCCGTCGTGATCCTGCACGCCGCCGAGCGGGCCGACTTCTCGGTCGATCAGCGGGCGGGCGCGCGCCTCGCCGTGGCGACCCTCGCCGACGCCGGACACGAGCGGATCGCACACCTCGCCGGCCCGGCGGACTGGCTCGAGGCCGAGGCGCGGGCCGCCGGCTTCGCCGAGGAGCTCGCGGCGCGCGGTCTGCCCGCCGGCGCGGTCTTCGCGGGTGACTGGAGCCCGCGCTCGGGCCATGAGGCCGCGGCGGCCGTGATCGCCTCCGGCGCGACCGCGGTCTTCGCCGCGAACGACCAGATGGCGCTCGGCCTGATCGGCGGCCTGCGCGCGGCGGGAGTGGACGTTCCGGCGCAGCTCAGCATCGTCGGGTTCGACGACGTGCCCGAAGCGGCGTACGCCTGGCCGCCGCTCACGACCGTGCGACAGGACTTCGAGGAGCTCGCGCGGCGTGCGGTCGCGCAGGTGATCGCGCAAAGCGGATCCGGTGCTCCCGGTGCCGGCAGCGCGGGGGCGTCGGGTGCGTCGGCGGCCGTGGTATCCGGCTCGACGGATCCGATCGCCCCCGTCCTGGTCGCCCGCGATTCGGTGGTTCCGCCGTCGGCCTGAGCGCCCTTGAGCCGGTGGTTCCGCCGTCGGCCTGAGTGCCCTCGATCTGCGGACGGCCCCGTTCGCTCAGGTCGCGGTTTTTGTCCGCCGGATATCCAGGTCGCAATTTCTGCGGCCTCGGGGATCCGGATAGAGCCGAAAGTGCGACCTGACCAGCAGGAGTGCGACCTGAAGCATCCGATAGTCAGCACGGCGGTCGCCGCGCCCAACAGAGCCTGTGGATAACCTTCGACGCCGGGCGACGATCCTGACACGGTGGGGGAGTGTCTCGCTCCCAACCGCTCCCTGATGCACTCGGCTCCTCGTTCGCTGTCGGCGAGGCCCGGGCCCTCGGAGTGCGGGCCGGACGGCTGCGCGGCTCCGACCTTACTCCGGCCTGCGCACTCGCCGCTCCGCCGACGTGCCGGACCATGACGAGGATCCTTTCGCCGCACAACGACGGATCCGCGTCGAGCAGGCGCTGGCGTTCGCACCGCGGCTGCGGCCTGGTCAGTACTTCAGCCACGAGACGGCTGCGGCGCTGTGGGGCGGCCCGCTGCCGATCGTCCGTGAGGATCGCGTCGTCGGCGTGCACGTGAGCACCCTCGGCGAGGGGCCGCTCGTGCGGGCGGTGGGCGTCGAGCGCCATCGCGGGGATCCGAGATTCGTCCGGGTGCGCACCGATCTCGGCGTTCCTGTCGCCTCGCCTGCTTCGACCTGGACGCAGATGGGGCACCTGCCGTTGTTCGCGCTGGTGGCTCTCGGCGACTGCTTCTGCCGGATGTGGCGGCCCGGTGTGGGGCGTCCGCATGCGGGGAAGCCGCCTCTGGCGACCGTCGCTCAGCTCCGCGCCGACATCGGTGCGGGACGACGCCTCGGGGCTCCGATGCTGCGCGAGGCGATCGAGTGGATCCGAGAGGACTCCTGGTCGCCGCGGGAGTCCGAGCTTCGCTGCCTGATCGTCGCCGCAGGGCTGCCCGAGCCGCTGCTGAACGTCGATCTGTTCGACGGCTCGACGTTCTTGGGCTGCGTCGACATGGTCTACCCGGAGCGGAAGGTGGCGATCGAATACCTGGGGAGGGTGCACGCGAACAGCTGGGGCGCGGACGTGGAGCGGCTGGCACGACTTCGCGCGGCCGGGTGGACGGTGATCGAGGTCACGGCGGAGCTCATTGCGGATCCGCCTGAGCTGCTCGGCCGCATACGGCGCGCGCTCGGCTTCTGACTCCGAGCCCGGCGACGGCTTCGGCGTATGCGTCCCCGGCCGCGGTGTCGGCGTGTGCGCCCGGGTTCGAACGGACGCCGGCTCCCGGCGTCCGCTTCGGCGTCTGCGCCGGCTCACGTTCCCCACTCAGGTCGCACTTCCATCGTTCAGGTCGCAGTTTCTGCGGCTTGGAGGGCCTCGATAGAGCCGAAAGTGCGACCTGAACTGCAGGAGTGCGACCTGAGCAGCAGGAGTGCGACCTGAACGGCAGGAGTGCGACCGCCAGGGGATCGCGTCGTTCCGAGAGCGTGCAACGAGCCCGGTCCCCGCGGCCCTTGACGGACCGAGCGCAGGGATGTCAGACTTGCCGTGACCGGTCACAGTAGCCCAGGAACTCCGGGCGCCACCCGAGAGGATCCGAATGGCCACCTTCGCCCCCGACGTCGAGCAGGCGATCGACGCCGTCCGCGCCGATGTGGCCCGGCTGCACGCCGAGCTCGTGCGCTACGGCCTCGTGGTCTGGACCGGCGGCAACATCTCCGGCCGAGTGCGGCTCTCCGAAGACGGCAGCGGCGACCTGTTCGTGATCAAGCCCTCCGGCGTCGGCTACGACGACCTCGCTCCGGAGAACATGATCCTCTGCGACCTCGACGGCACGGCGATTCCGGGCAGCCCGGGCAGCGACCGCAGCCCGTCGAGCGACACCGCCGCGCACGCGTACGTCTACCGGAACATGCCCGAGATCGGCGGCGTCGTGCACACCCACTCCGACTACGCCGTGGCCTGGGCGGCGCGCGGTGAGGAGATCCCCTGCGTGATCACGGCGATGGCCGACGAGTTCGGCGGGCCGATCCCGGTGGGCCCGTTCGCGATCATCGGCGACGACTCGATCGGCCGCGGGATCGTTCAGACTCTGCGTGGGCACCGCAGCCGTGCGGTGCTCATGCAGAACCACGGACCGTTCACGATCGGCGTGGACGCGAAGGACGCGGTCAAGGCCGCCGTCATGGTCGAGGACGTGGCGCGCACGGTGCACCTCGCCCGCGAGGCGGGGCCGCTCATCCCGATCCCGCAGGAGGCGATCGACAGCCTCTACAACCGGTACCAGAACGTCTACGGGCAGAACACGGACGCTCGCCGATGAGCGCGCGCGACGACATCCTCGCCGGCCGCACGAGCCTCGGTATCGAACTGGGATCCACGCGCATCAAGGCGTGCCTGATCGGATCCGATCCGGCGGTCGTGCTCGCGAGCGGATCCTCATCCTGGGAGAACCGCCTCGAGGACGGGCTGTGGACCTACGGCCTCGACGAGGTCTGGGCGGGCCTCCAGGAGGCCTACGCGACGCTCGTCGCCGACGTGCACGACCGCTACGGCGTGCGGCCGACGACGGTCGGAGCCATCGGCATCTCCGCCATGATGCACGGCTACCTGGCCTTCGACGCCGAGGGCGAGCTGCTCGTGCCGTTCCGCACCTGGCGCAACACCAGCACCGCGGTCGCGGCGGCGGAGCTCACGGAGCTGTTGGGCGTGAACATCCCGCTGCGCTGGTCGATCGCGCACCTGCACCAGGCCGTCCTCGACGGCGAGGAGCACGTGCCTCGGATCGCGAGCGTGAACACCCTCGCCGGGTACGTGCACGAGCGCCTGACCGGCCGCCGGGCGCTGGGCGTCGGCGACGCCTCGGGCATGTTCCCGATCGACTCCGCGACCGGCGACTACGACGCGGCCATGGTCGCGTCCTACGACGCGCTCGCCGCGGGCCGGCTTCCCGCACCCCTGACCGCACTGCTCCCCGCGGTGCTGCCCGCCGGCGCCGACGCCGGCGCGCTCACCGCCGAGGGCGCGCTGCTGTTGGATCCGTCCGGATCCCTCGCGGCCGGCGTCCCGCTCTGCCCGCCTGAGGGCGACGCCGGCACCGGCATGGTCGCCACGAACGCGGTCACCCCGCGCTCCGGCAACGTCAGCGCGGGAACGAGCATCTTCGCGATGGTCGTCCTCGAACGACCGCTCGAAGGTCTGCACCACGAGATCGACCTCGTCACGACCCCGGCCGGCGACGCCGTCGCCATGGTGCACTGCAACAACGGCGCGAGCGAGCTCGCCGCCTGGGCGGGGCTGTTCACTCGCTTCGCCATCGCGGCCGGCGCGCCCGTGAGCGACGACACCGCCTTCGAGGCGCTGTTCCGCGAGGCACTCGCGGGTGAGGCCGACGCGGGCGGACTGCTCGCCTACAACCACCTCGCGGGGGAGCCGATCGCCGGACTCACTGAGGGACGACCGCTTCTCGTGCGCACCCCCGACAGCGCCTTCACCCTGGCGAATTTCATGCGCGCCCAGCTCTACGGCGTGTTCGGCACGCTCGCGTTGGGCATGCAGACCCTCGCCGCGGAGGGCGTGCAGCTCGATCGGATGTATGCCCATGGCGGAATGTTCCGCACCRCCGGCGTGGCGCAGCGCTTCCTCGCCGGTGCCCTGGGCGCGCCCGTCGCGGTGGGCGAGGCGGCGTCCGAAGGCGGAGCGTGGGGGATCGCGGTCCTCGCGTCGTACCTCGCGCACGCGGGCGAACGGAGCCTGGGCGACTACCTCGACCGGCAGGTGTTCGCCTCGGCGGACATCGCCGTGGCGGATCCGGATCCTGACGACGTCGCCGGATTCGCCGCCTACCTCGACCGCTACCGCGCCGGCCTCGCCATCGAGGCCGCCGCCGTGAACTCCCTTCCATCCGGTCGTTGAGCGAGCGGAGCGAGACGAAACGCAGCCTCCCGCGGAAACCGCGTTTCGTCTCGTCGCTTCGCTCCTCGCTCAACGACCGGCACACAGAAAGGCCAATGATGCCGAAACTCACCACCTCACTCGACGGCTACGAGGTCTGGTTCCTCACCGGCAGCCAGCATCTGTACGGCCCCGAGACTCTCGCGCAGGTCGCCGATCAGTCGCAGCAGATCGCGCGGATCCTCGACGAGGCCGGYGACGTGCCGGTGCGGATGGTGTGGAAGCCGGTGCTCACCGACGCGGCCGCCATCAAGCGCACCGCGCTCGAGGCCAATGCCGATGAGAAGGTCATCGGCCTGATCGCCTGGATGCACACCTTCAGCCCCGCGAAGATGTGGATCGCGGGCCTCGACGCGCTGCAGAAGCCGCTCGCGCACCTGCACACGCAGGCCAATGTCGAGCTGCCCTGGGCCGACATCGACTTCGACTTCATGAACCTGAATCAGGCCGCGCACGGCGATCGCGAGTTCGGATACATCCAGACCCGGCTCGGTGTGCCGCGCAAGACGATCGTCGGGCACGCGTCCGATCCGCGCGTGCAGCGCGAGCTGGGCACCTGGCAGCGCGCCGCGGCCGGTCTCGCCGCGAGCCGCGACCTCAAGCTCGCCCGCTTCGGCGACAACATGCGCTTCGTCGCGGTGACGGAGGGGGACAAGACCGAGGCCGAGCTGCGCTTCGGCGTGCAGGTGAACACCTGGGGCGTGAACGAGCTCACCGAAGCCGTCGCCGCGGCGGCCGAGACCGACATCGACGCGCTCGTCGCCGAGTACGAGGAGCTGTACGAGGTCGTCCCCGAGCTGAGGCGGGGAGGGGAGCGGCACCAGTCGCTCCGCGACGGCGCGGCGATCGAGCTTGGTCTGCGCGCGTTCCTGGAGGAGGGCGGATTCAGCGCCTTCACCACCTCGTTCGAGGACCTCGGCGCATTGAAGCAGCTCCCGGGGCTCGCCGTGCAGCGGCTCATGGCCGAGGGGTACGGCTTCGGCGCGGAGGGCGACTGGAAGACCGCCGTGCTCGTCCGCATCGCGAACGTCATGGGCGCCGGCCTGCCCGGCGGGGCAAGCCTCATGGAGGACTACACCTACGATCTGACCCCCGGCGACGAGCTCATCCTCGGTGCGCACATGCTGGAGGTCTCGCCCTCGCTCACCACGCGGAAGCCCACGCTCGAGATCCATCCGCTCGGCATCGGCGGCAAGGACGACCCGGTGCGTCTGGTCTTCACCGCGGATCCCGGATCCGCGGTCGTCGTCGCGCTCAGCGACATGCGCGACCGGTTCCGCCTCACCGCCAACGTCGTCGAGAACGTCGCGCCGCGCGCCGCGCTGCCGAAGCTGCCCGTCGGCCGCGCCGTGTGGAAGCCGCAGCCCGACTTCACGACCTCGGCGGCTGCGTGGCTGACCGCTGGTGCCGCGCACCACACCGTGATGTCCACGGCCGTGGGCATCGAGGCGTTCCGCGACTTCGCCGAGATGGCGGAGGTCGAGCTTCTCGTGATCGACGAGAGCACCACTCTGGGCGAGTTCCAGAAACAGGTGCGCTGGAACCAGGCGTACTACCGCCTCGCCCAGGGGCTGTGACCGTGGCGGAGCCTCGCTCCGGCCGGCAGCTGCGCATCGCGGCGCACGGCTACGAGGCCGACATCGCGTCCGTCGGGGCGACCCTGCGCGCGCTGCGGTTCGAGGGGCGTGATCTCGTCGTGCCGTTCGACGCCGACGAGGTGCGGCCAGGGTACCGCGGCGCGACGCTGGCGCCATGGCCGAACCGCATCGTCGACGGACGGTACTCCTTCGGAGGGGTCGAGCACCGGCTGCCGCTCACCGAGCCGGAGCGCGGCCAGGCGCTGCACGGGCTGGTTGCGTGGAGCGAGTTCGCCGATCGGACCGTGGATCAGGATCGCGTCGTGCTGGCCACGACCATCGAACCCCAGACGGGCTATCCGTTCCGCGTCGAGGTCGAGGTGGAGTACCGCCTCGGCGCCGACGGGCTCACGCAGACCGTGACCGGGCGCAACCTCGGCGTCGACGCGGCGCCGTGGGGGACCGGTCCGCACCCGTATCTGGTGGCGGAGCCGGCCCCGATCGCGGATGCCGCGGGAGGAACGGGATCCGCTGTGCCGCCCGTCGACGGCTGGACCCTGCTGCTGCCCGCCGCGGCGGTGCTCACCGTCACACCGGATCGGCTCAGTCCGGTCGCCCTGGAATCGGTCGAGGCGTACCCGGACTGGGACTTCCGCACACCGCGCCGGATCGGGGCCACGTTCATCGATCACGCGTTCACGGCGCTGTCGCAGACGGGCGGATCCACGACGGTCGAGCTGCGCGCCGGTGAGCGCGGCGTCGCCCTCACCTGGGATGCGGCCTGCCCGTGGGTGCAGATCCACACCGCGGACACCCCGGACGATCACGCCACGCACCGGCGCGGACTCGCGGTCGAGCCGATGACCTGCGCGCCCGATGCGTTCAACTCCGGTGCCGGCCTCGTGGTGCTGGAACCCGGTGCGGCGCATGCCGCGAGCTGGCGGATCCACGCGCTGTAGCCGACGCGTCATCGCGACGTGCGCGGTGCCGGAGTTCACCGAGAGCGGGGCAGTTCTGCCCATCGATCTGGGTCGGGCCGCTCGCTAGTCTGAACCCATGGCCACAGAGGGGGAACCGCCGCAGGGCGGACATGAGCTCGATTTCGGAACCGGGTCGCAGGATCCGACTCCGCCACCGCCGGCGGCGGCAGACGGCGAGACGGTGGACACCGCATCCGTGCCTCCGGTCGCTCCGGAGCAGTCGCATCCCGCACCGGAGCAGGCCTTCCCGCCGCCTGGTCAGCCCGTGCCGGCACAGCCGGGAGCGGAGCAGGGCCCGCCGTACGGCGCGCAGCCGGATCAGCCGTACGTGGGGCAGCCGGATCAGTCGTACGGCGCACAGCCAGGCCAGCCGTACGGCGCGCAGACCGATCAGCCGTACGCGGGGCAGCCAGGTCAGCCCTATGGTGCACAACCCGGACAGCCGTATCCCGGGCAGCCCGCGCAGCCGTACGGGGCGCAGCCCGGGCAGGCATACCCCGGCCAGCCGTACGGTGCGCAGCCGGGCCAGCAGTATCCCAGCCAGCCGGGCCAGCAGTACCCGGGCCAGCCAGGCCAGCCGGGCCAGCCCTATGGTGGACAGCCCTATGGCGCGCAGCCCGGTCAGCCCTACCCGGGCCAGGCCGGCGGTGCGCAGCCGCCGAAGAAGTCGTCGAAGGGCTTGCTCTGGGGCCTGATCGGTGGCGGTGTCGCCGTGCTCATCATCGCGATCCTGGTCGTCGCCCTGCTCGTGGTGCCGGCTCTCACCCGCTCCTCGGTGACGGCGGCAGACACGGTGAAGGCGTACCTGACGGCCGTCTCCAAGAGTGACGCGAAGGCCGCGCTCGGCTATCTCGAGAGCGTCCCCGACAAGAAGCTGCTCACCGACTCGGTGCTGAAGGCCTCCGACAAGCTCGGTGGCCTCAGCCACATCTCGGTGCAGAAGGGCGGCGAGAGCAAGTACGCCGCCACCGTCCCGGCGACGTTCGAGGTGGGCGGGCGCACCGTGTCGACGACGTACGAGGTGTACAAGGACAAGGACACCTGGAAGATCGCGAACGGCGTGACGCCGATCTCGCTGGACAGCCTGCGCGGCCTGGATGCGACATTCAACGGCGTTCCCACGGCCGAGATCAGCAACGCATATGTCTTCCCCGGCACCTACGAGATCGCGATGGACTCGAAGTACTTCTCGATCGATGGCGACTCGACCTTCGCCATCGCGTCGTCCGATGACGCCTCGGCGTTGTACGACGTGCACACGAAGCTCAACGATGCCGGCGTCACCGAGTTCCGTTCGCTCGTGCGCACGGCCGTCGAGGCGTGCGTGGCGATGAAGACCCTGGCGACGCCGTGCGGCATGGACATCACCGCGATCGACCTCTCCGGGGCGAGCCCGGTAGAGGGCACGGTCACCCGCACGCTCACCGCGGACGGCAGTGCGAAACTCGATGCCCTGCAACCGGAGAGCGGTGGATCCACGCCGACGGTCGTCTCTGCATACGACTACATCAGCGTCGACATGAGTCTGCAGGGCAGTGACGGCCAGACGTACACCGTCACGTTCGGCGGATCCCTGGACACCCCGACGGTGGACTTCGGGAAGGCCGATCCCCAGGTCACCTGGGAGCAATGAGCGACTGACTCCACCCGCACACGAGGGAACCCCCGCCGACCCGATTCGGCGGGGGTTCTGCGGTTCGTGACCGCGTGGGCGCCCGGGCAGGAAATGCCGGGCGCATCCCGTGGCGCGGGGAGACGAGCACCCGATCCGGTCAGCGTCTGCGGCCCGCGCACGATCCGTTGTACGTGCCGAAGGTGACCGGCAGGTGAACTCGGCGGCAGGTGTCGATGAATTACATGGGAGCCCTCCTAACTGCATGGATGACCATGTAATCTGGATCCAGCGTCGACGACGACGCAGAACCAGGAGCACACGATGGTCCGCGACATCACTCACTTCATCGGAGGATCCGAAGTCCCCGGCAACTCGGGACGCTGGGGGGAGGTCTTCGATCCCTCGACCGGTGCCGTGCAGGCGCGGGTTCCGCTCGCGAGCGCGGACGAGGTGCGTGCGGCGATCGCGAACGCCGAGGCCGCTCAGCCCGCGTGGGCGGAGACCAACCCGCAGAAGAGAGCGCGTGTGCTCATGCGCTTCCTCGAGCTGGTCCGCGAGGAGATGGACGACCTTGCCGCCCTGCTCTCCAGCGAGCACGGCAAGACGCTGGACGATGCCAAGGGCGACATCCAGCGCGGCGTCGAGGTGATCGAGTTCTGCGTCGGCGCCCCGCACCTGCTCAAGGGGGAGTACTCCACCGGCGTCGGCACCGGTATCGACGTGTACTCGCTGCGCCAGCCGCTCGGCGTGGTCGCCGGTATCACCCCGTTCAACTTCCCCGCGATGATCCCGCTCTGGCAGATGGGCCCGGCGATCGCCGCCGGCAACGCGTTCATCCTCAAGCCCAGCGAACGCGACCCCTCGGTGCCCGTCCGGATCGCCGAACTGTTCCTGAAGGCGGGCCTGCCGGCGGGGATCCTCAACGTCGTGCACGGCGACAAGGAGGCCGTCGACGTGCTGCTCACCGACGAGCGGGTGCGCGCGATCGGCTTCGTCGGATCCACCCCAATCGCGGAGTACATCTACACGACCGCGAACGCGCACGGCAAGCGCGCACAGTGCTTCGGCGGGGCGAAGAACCACCTCGTGGTCATGCCCGACGCCGACCTGGAGCAGGCCGCCGACGCCCTCATCGGCGCCGGCTACGGCTCGGCGGGGGAACGCTGCATGGCGATCTCGGTCGCCGTGCCGGTCGGGGAGGAGACCGCGGACGCGCTCGCCGCGAAGCTCGCCGAGCGCGTAGCCGCGCTCAAGGTCGGGCCCTCGCTCGAGCCGGGTATGGACTACGGTCCGCTCGTGAACCGCGCCGCGGTCGAGCGCGTGACCGACTACATCCAGCAGGGCATCGATGCCGGTGCCGAGCTGCTCGCCGACGGGCGAGGCTTCGCCGTGGACGGTCACGAGGAGGGCTTCTACCTCGGCCCGACGCTGTTCGACCGCGTCACGACGGACATGTCGATCTACCGGGAGGAGATCTTCGGGCCTGTGCTCGTGATCGCTCGCGCGGCGGACTACGAGGAGGCGCTGCGGATGGCGTCCGAGCACGAGTTCGGCAACGGCGTGGGCATCTTCACTCGCGACGGCGACGCGGCTCGCGACTTCGTGGCCCGGGTGAACGTCGGCATGGTCGGAGTGAACGTGCCGATCCCCGTGCCGATCGCCTACTTCACCTTCGGTGGATGGAAGCGCAGCGGCTTCGGCGACCTCAACCAGCACGGTGCCGACGCCTTCCGCTTCTACACGAAGACCAAGACCGTGACGAGCCGCTGGCCCGCCGCCGGCGTCCGCGAAGGCGCCAGCTTCGTCATCCCCACGATGCACTGATCCTTTCTGGTCGTTGAGCGAGGACGCGAAGCGACCGAGACGAAACGCCGCCCACAAGGAGCAACCACATGACCACCGTCGCCACCCCGATCACGATGACCAGCGAAGAGCGCGCCGCCATCCTCGGCGCCGTGCGCGAGTTCGCCGAGACCGAGCTCGCCCCGTTCGCCGCCGAGCGCGACGAGAAGCACCTCTTCCCCCGCGAGGCTCTGCGCGCGGCGGGCGAGCTGGGCCTCGGCGGCATCTACGTGCGCGAGGAGTCCGGGGGCACCGGGCTCGAGCGCGTCGACACCGTCGCGATCTTCGAGGAGCTCGCCAAGGGCGACCCGACGATCGCCGCCTACATCTCCATCCACAACATGGTCGTCTGGATGATCGACAGCTATGCGACCGACGCACAGCTCGCGCGCTGGATGCCCGAGCTCACCACGATGCAGGGACTGGGCAGCTACTGCCTCACCGAGCCGGGAGCAGGATCCGACGCCGCGGCGCTCGCGACGAGTGCAACCCGCGAAGGCGATGAGTACGTGCTCACCGGTGTGAAGCAGTTCATCTCGGGCGCAGGCGAGGCCGCCGTCTACATCGTGATGGCCCGCACGGGAGCCCCGGGAGCGCGCGGCATCTCCGCCTTCCTGGTTCCGGGCGACGCGGAGGGTCTCAGCTTCGGGGCGCCGGAGAAGAAGATGGGCTGGCATGCGCAGCCCACCCGCCAGGTGATCCTGGACGGCGTGCGGGTCCCGGCGACGAACATGCTCGGATCCGAGGGGCAGGGCTTCGCGATCGCGATGAGCGCGCTGAACGGCGGCCGCCTCAACATTGCGGCCTGCTCGATCGGCGGTGCGCAGTGGGCGCTGGATCGCGCCGTGCAATACGTGCACGAGCGTGAGGCATTCGGCGAGCCCCTCGCGGAGAAGCAGTCCATCCTGTTCGCCGTCGCCGACATGCGCACGGACCTGCAGGCCGCTCGGCTCATGGTGCGCGACGGTGCGCAGGCCGTGGACGAGAAGGCACCGGACGCCACGATGCGCTGTGCGATGGCCAAGCGTTTCGCGACGGACGCCGGCTTCGATGTGGCCAACAGGGCTCTTCAGCTGCACGGCGGGTACGGGTACCTTCAGGACTACGGGATCGAGAGGGTCGTCCGTGATCTGCGGGTGCATCAGATCCTGGAAGGGACGAACGAGATCATGAGACTCATCGTCGGACGCGAGATGCTGCGCCCCTCCGGATCCGCCTCCATGCGTCAGGGCCTCCAGCGCAGCGGCGAGAACACGCAGATGCAGGTGGCGTCATGACGCGGATCGCGTTCCTCGGCCTCGGTCATATGGGTCTGCCCATGGCGAAGAACCTGCTCGCCGCCGGGCACGAGGTGATCGGCTTCGACGTGGTGTCCGCCGCGGTCGACGCCGCCGCAGCCGCGGGCCTGCCGGTCGCGCAGTTCGGCGTGGACGCGGTCGCCGGCGCCGAGGTCGTCATCACGATGTTCCCGGCGGGCAAACACGTGATCGCCGCGTACGAGAACGAACTGCTGGGCGCCGCCGACCCCGGCACGCTTTTCATCGAGAGCTCGACGATCGCCGTCGACGAGGCGCGCGTCGCGCACGCCCTCGCGATCGAGGCCGGGCACCGCAACATCGACGCCCCCGTGTCGGGCGGCGTCGTGGGGGCCGAGAACGGCACGCTCGCCTTCATGGTGGGCGGATCCGACGAGGACTTCGCTGCCGCGCTCCCGCTGCTCGAGGCCATGGGCAAGCGCATCGTGCACTGCGGCGGGCCCGGACTCGGGCAGGCCGCGAAGGTGTGCAACAACATGATCCTCGGCATCTCCCAGATCGCCGTGGCCGAGGCGTTCGTGCTCGGCGAGCGGCTGGGCCTCGAGCATCAGGCTCTGTTCGACGTGGTGTCGCAGGCGTCGGGCCAGTGCTGGTCGATGACGACGAACTGCCCCGTGCCCGGCCCGGTGCCGACAAGCCCCGCCAACCGCGACTACCAGCCCGGATTCGCGGGAGCGCTCATGGCGAAGGACCTGGGGCTCGCGCTGCAGGCGATCGAGGGCACGGGCACGGACGCGCAGATGGGCCGGCTCGCGCAGCAGATCTACGCGACGTTCGCGGCCGGTCCCGGTGCCCGCCGCGACTTCTCCGGCATCATCACCGACATCCGCGACGCGTCCTGAGCCGCCCCGTTCCCTGACCGCGAGACTCCATCTGGGCGACGAGACTGCACGATTCGGGCGCAGTCTCGTCGCTCAAATGGAGTCTCGCGGATCCTCTCCCCCCGCTCGGACGAGAGGGACACCCTCCGTTCACCGACATCGGAGATACTGGAAGCGCCACGAAGGTGCGGCGAAAGGATGACCATGGCCACGAGCGAGTACGAGACGATCCTCACGGAGCAGCGCGGACGGGTCGGCTGGATCACCCTGAACCGGCCGCAGGCACTCAACGCGCTGAACTCGCAGGTCGCCGAGGAGGTCACCGCCGCCGCCACCGCCTTCGACGCGGACGAGGGCATCGGTGCGATCGTCGTGACGGGATCCGAGAAGGCCTTCGCCGCGGGCGCCGACATCAAGGAGATGGAGGGGATGTCCGCGGCCGAGATCACTGCGACCGACCACTTCGGCGTGTGGCGCGACTTCGCCGCCGTGCGCACTCCGGTCATCGCCGCCGTGTCCGGCTTCGCTCTCGGTGGGGGATGCGAGCTTGCGATGATGTGCGACATCATCCTCGCCGCGGACAACGCCAAGTTCGGCCAGCCCGAGGTGAACCTCGGGGTGATCCCCGGCATGGGCGGCACGCAGCGACTCATCCGCGCGGTCGGCTACTTCAAGGCCGCCGAGCTCGTGCTGTCCGGGCGGATCATGGGTGCCGAGGAGGCCGAGCGCGCGGGCCTGGTGTCGCGCGTGGTTCCGACGGCCGAGCTGCTCGCCGAGGCGTCGACGCTCGCCGAGACGATCGCGTCGAAGTCGCTGCCGTCGATCCTCGCCGCGAAGGCGACGCTCGACGCCGCCATGGAGACCACGCTCGCGGTCGGACTCGACATCGAGCGCGAGGCCTTCGCCTCCCTGTTCGACACGGTCGACCAGAAGGAGGGCATGGCCGCCTTCCGTGAGAAGCGACCGCCCCAGTTCGTGAATCGGTGATCGACATGGCCGACATCCGCTCCCTCGGATCCTTCCCGGATCCGTCCGGCGATGATGCAACCGGGCGTGACCGGGACGACTCCAACGTGGTGCCCCTCTTCGCGGACGGCGCACTGCCCGACTCCGACGATCTGCGGCTGTCGGAGGACGACCGACGAGAGTTGGTCRGCTGGACSATCGCCTGCGCCGAGCGGCTSCTGCCGCTGTTCCAGGCCGAGCGTCCCGACGACGACCGCCCCCGGGAGGCGCTCGCCGCCGCAGAGGCGTTCCTGCGCGGCGAGCTCGACATCGACGCCGTGCGGGAGAAGGCGTTCGCCTGCCACGAGGCGGCGCGGCAGGCGCAGGATCCGAGTGCCGTCGCCGCTGCGCGCGTCTGCGGGCAGGCGGTGGCCGTCGCGCACCTCGCCGGACACAGCCGTCAGGTGCCGCGGCACACGGCCCGGGCATTCCCCGGCGACCGCTCCCGCCGCGACGAGGAGCTCGCCTGGCAGCGGATGAACATCCCGGCCCGCTTCGACGCCTACGTGTACGACGGCGACTGAGTCGGCCGCCCGGCAGCGCCGGCGGCGGTCAGGATCCGTGACCGCGGGTCAATCCTCGGAGACGACGACTGTCACCTCGATGTTCCCGCGGGTCGCATTCGAGTACGGGCAGACCTGGTGCGCGGCGTCGGCGAGAGCCTGGGCCTGGGCCTGCTCGAGCCCGGGGAGGACGACCTCGAGGCGCACCGCGAGCTGATAGCCGCCCTGGCCGTTCGGGCCGATCTGCACGCGGCCGGCGACGGAGGAATCGGCGATCGACACCTTCTGCGCACGGGCCACGGAATGGAGCGCGGAGTGGAAGCACGCGCTGTATCCGGCGGCGAAGAGCTGCTCGGGGTTGGCGCCGTCGCCGGAGCCGCCCATCTCGCGGGGGATCGCCAGGTCCAGCTCGACGCGGCGGTCGGTCGTGACGACGCGGCCGTTGCGGCCGGCTCCGGTTGCGATGGCTTCGGCGGTGTAGAGGACGTCCATGGGTGATCTCCTTCGGATCGATGTGGGGGTGGTCGAATGGGTCACGGCTGCGGCGCGCGGCCGGCGGCGACGGCGTGCATGGATGACGAGATCGTGTGCAGTCTGCGGATGAGGTCTTCGGCGCTCGTGCGATCGGGAAGGGCGAAGCCCTCGGCGATCTGACGGGGGATCTCGCGGAGCTCCTCGCGCAGACGAACGCCGTGAGCGGTCAAGCCGATCGAGACGACCCGCTCATCGGGGGAGCGACGTTCGCGCACGATCAGATCGTTGCTCTCCATGCGGCGCAGAAGAGGCGACAGCGTGCCGGAGTCGAGCTGCAGGCGATCGCCGAGCGACGAGACCGTCTGCTCGCCGTCCAGCCACAGGGTCACGAGCACCAGGTACTGCGGATAGGTGAGGCCCCACGGTTCGAGCAGGACGCGATAGGCCTGGGTCGTCGCGCGGGTCGCCGCGTAGAGCGCGAAGCACACCATCTCGTCGGTTGCAGCCATGCCGCAAGCATTGCACACAAGTTAGTTGTGCACAACTTAACTGACCGCGCGTGCGGGGTGGTCCCGCCGGCATCCGTGGACGACTCGTACGGTTCGCACCGTCGGCGATCGGGCTCGATGCTTTGTACGCGGGAAAGCCGCAATTCGCGACCACTGAACGGGCTGCGGGTGAGGGGTGCGGCTTCGGGGTTTGAGGAGCAGTCTTCGGGCGGGCGGACCCGCTGTCAGCTGCGCAGCTCGTCCAGGGCCTTGGCGATGCGGCGGTCGCGGGTCTCCGCCTGCTTGGCATCGGCGACGGAGCGTGCGATCTCCTTGCGACGGGTGAAGCTGAGTGCGTCGTAGGCGGCGGTCAGCCCGGCGTCGGTGAGGGCGGACGCCAGCGCCTCGGGCACGTCGACCGTGCGCTCGGCGACATCCGGCGTGATCACCGCGTCGAACTCTTCGTCGAGTTCGATGCCTATCGCGGCACGGTTCGCCTTGCTGAAGCCGATGAGGTTCTGTCCGCCCATCCGCGAGAGCCGCAGCCGCGCAGAGTTCCCGCCGATGGTCACCACGACGGGGAACGCCTTCGCCGAGCTGAGTTCGGCGACCTGTGCGTCGGTGAGCACGATCGCTCCCGCCGATCCCTTGGACATGAGGGTGGTACGGATCCGCAGTTCGGTCATGCGCGTCAGCCTACGGCGCGAGCGCCAGGGCGGCGAGGGTGTCGCCCCGCTGCTGGATGAGCCGGACCAGGTACCGCCTCATGACGAGCGCGTCGACGATCCGCCCGATCGGGCCGAACGGCGAGCGGAACACGATCTCGTCGCGCATGAGGGTCGCGTGCTCGCCGGGGCGTTCGGGAGTCCCCGGAGTCGGAGCGGGAGCCGGCTCGAAGGTGTGCCGGTGCCGGAACTCGGCGAACGGGCCGCGGATCTGCCGGTCCGAGAACGTGTGCGGCGCGTCCACGTCGAACACCAGCGAGGTCATCCGAAAGCGGATCCCGAAGTGCCGGGCGTCCCAGGTGACCGTGTCGCCCTCGGTCATCCGGCCGGAGCGCACGCCGTCGGCGATGCGCTCGTCGTGCGTCACCATCGAGTCGACGTGCACGCCGACGTCGAGGGAGAGGGCGAACACCCGCTCGACGGGTGCGGCGATCGTCCGCTCCAGGACGAACGATCCCATCAGAGCGGATCCGGCTGTGGACGCGGGTCCGCGAAGTCCCCGGCGGCCTTGCGCATCCGCGCCACGATCGCGACGAGATCCGCGCCGTCCTCGGGGGTGATCCCCGGATCTACGAACACCTCGTCGTTGAGCGCCGTCGTGGCCCGTTCGACGAGCTCGCGACCGGTCTCGGTGAGCTCCAGCAGGGCGGCGCGGCCGTCGTGCGGGTCGCGGTGCCTGGCAATGAGGCCGTCGCGGACCAGGCGGTCCGCCGTGCTGGAGACGCTCGTCGCATGCACCTGCAGACGCGCGACCACGCTCGACAGCGGCAGGGTGCCCGTGCGGCTGAAGGCGAGCAGTCGCAGCACCTCGTAGCGCGCGAAGGACAGTGCGAACGGKCGCAGAGTGGCATCCACCCGGGCGAGCAGCAGCTGCTGGGCCCGCATGACCGATGTGACCAGCGACATGCCGTCGGCGGCGTGGTCCCAGCCGTGCGCGAGCCACTGCCTCTTCGCCTCGGCGAGAGGGTCGACGGGCAGCGGATGCGGACGGGCCATTCCCCTACGTTACCGGGGCGGGAAACGGATCCTCGTCGGCTCGCTGGCACCCGAAAGGCGCCGTCGAGGGCGCGAAGGGCGGTGGCCACGGTCTCGGTGCGCCGTGTGGCGCGAGCGTGGCCGGCCTGTCTTGCCTGGTGAGACTGAATGTCACCGAGTGTGAGATCGAATTCCACAACTCTCGCCCGCTAGACTCGTCGCAAGCGCAAACGGAGGTTCGATGAAGATCTACGTCCTGGTGAAAGAGGTTCCCGATACGTACGGGGATCGCAAGCTCGACCTGGATACGGGTCTGGCGGACCGCGGCGCGGGGGAGGTCGTGCTCGACGAGATCACCGAGCGCGCTCTCGAGGTCGCACTGAGCTACGCCGACGCGAACCCCGGGACCGAGGTCGTGGCGCTGTCGATGGCTCCCGAGTCGGCGACCGCATCGATCCGGCGGGCCCTCGCGATCGGCGCCGGATCCGCGGTGCACGTCGTCGACGCAGAGCTGCACGGCGCTGACCTGGGCCTGACCGCGGCGGTGCTCGCGGCGGCGATCCGGCGCGGCGAGCCCGACCTGGTCATCACCGGAAATCTCTCCACGGATGGATCCGGGGGAGTGATCCCGGCGATGCTCGCCGAGCATCTCGGCTTCGCGCAGGCGACCGCGCTCAGTGCTGTGGCGATCGCGACCGACGCCGTGACGGGCACGCGCGCGACGGACTTCGGATCCCAGCAGGTGAGCGCGCCGCTGCCCGCCGTGATCTCGATCACCGAGGCGCTGCCCGACGCGCGCTTCCCCAACTTCAAGGGCATCATGGCGGCCAAGAAGAAGCCGCTGGAGGTGCTCTCGCTGGCCGACCTCGGTGTGAGCGCCGACCCGGCGGAGGCGCCGCAGACCATCCTCACAGCCGTGRCCGAGAAGCCGCCGCGCGCGGCAGGCGTGAAGATCACGGATGAGGGCGACGCGGCCGCGCAGCTCGTCGAGTTCCTCGCGCAGAACAGGCTGGTGTGATCATGGCGTACCCCTCCGACTCGATTCTTGTGCTCGTGGATGTGACTCCGGCGGGTGCGGCAGCGCCCTCGACCGCGGGCCTGCTCGGCGCTGCGGCGCAACTGGGTTCCCCGGTCGCGCTCGTGGCCGCTCCCGCCGGCACCGCGCAGGCGGCGGTGGACGCCGCCACCGCCGCCGGCGCAMAGGTGGTGCTGACTGCGGACGTCGATGCCGGATCCGTCACCGTCCCCGTGGTCGATGCGCTGCAGGCCGCGTACCGCGAGGTCGGCCCGGACGCGGTGCTCGTGTCGAACTCGATCGCCGGCCGCGACGCCGCGGCGCGGCTCGCCGTGCGCGAGCGCCTGGCGCTGTCCGTCGACGCGATCGGGGTCTCCCGCGACGACGAGGGCGTGGTGGCGCACCACTCGGTCTACGGCGGGGCGTTCCTCACCGACTCCGCTCCCACGTTCGGCGCCCCCGTGATCACGGTGCGTCAGGGCGCGATCGACGCGCGTGCGGAGGCCGTGGCCGATGCTCGTGTCGAGGCGCTCGCGGTGGAGCCGTCGGGAGCCCCGGCGGCCACGGGTGAGCCGATCGAGGCCGTCGAGGCGGTGTCGTCCCGGCCTGAGCTGCGCGGCGCCAAGGTCGTCGTCTCGGGTGGACGCGGGCTCGGATCCAAGGAGAACTTCTCCCTCGTCGAGGATCTGGCCGATGAGCTCGGCGGCGCGATCGGCGCCTCCCGCGCCGCGGTCGACGCCGGGTACATCCCTTATGCGCACCAGGTGGGCCAGACCGGCGTCTCGGTCTCGCCACAGCTGTACATCGCGCTCGGCATCTCCGGGGCGATCCAGCACCGTGCCGGCATGCAGACCGCCAAGACGATCGTCGCGATCAACAAGGATCCGGAATCGCCGATCTTCGACGTGGCGGACTTCGGCATCGTGGGCGATCTGTTCACGGTCGTGCCGCAGGTGATCGAACAGCTGCGCGCACGGAAGAAGTAGCGATGGCGACGTTGCGCAGGGGACTGCCCCGCACCCGTGGCGGCGAGGCCTGGCCTCCCGCCGGGGTTGCCGTCGCGGGCGCCCTCGGCACCGCCGCGCCCGGCGATGAGCGCGTCCTCGAGATGGATTCCGCTGCTCCGGGCCTCCCCGAAGCTGCGGAATCCATCTCCCTGGCGCACGGCGCGGCAGCGGGGATGGAAAACGCCGCTCCGAGGGCCGGAGAGGCAGCGGAATCCATCTCGGCGTCTGCAGATCCGGCGCGCGATGCCGGCGCCGGCGCGACAGCAGGCGGATCCACGCTCCGCCGGGGACTCCCGCGGGTGACCGGGGGCGACCCGTGGCCGCCCGCCGGTGCCCTGGCGGCGGGCGCCGCAGCGTCGAGTGGCGCGACGAACGCGTCTGTTCGGGCGACGCTCGATCGGGAGGACGATACTTGGGGTGCAGCGGGAGCTCCGCACCCCCTTTCCCCGGCCGTCGCCCCGGCCGCGGCCACCGTCGATCCCGCGGCGTCTGCACTCGACGCCCCCTCGGCGATCTCGACCGCGGGCGCGTCTGCGCCGGAATCCGGATCCGCCCTGCGCCGCGGACTGCCGCGCGTCGTCGGAGGGGAGCCATGGCCCCCGGCAGGGACGGCTGTGGTGATCGGGAAGGTCGTCGAACCGGTGGCCACCCGCTCCCCGATGGAGGAGACCGCCGCCATCGCGACCGACCTCGTATCCGATGCGGCAGCGGCAGCGGCAGCGGCATCGGCACTGGCCACGGCACCGGCAGTGCCCACGACCGTCGTCGCCACGCGCCCGGACGTGTCCGCGCCGCTGCCGTTCACCCGGACGGTCTGGAACGGCTCGGCCCCGCGCCACCTCGCGGCAGAGCCCGCGCGGTCGAGGCCCCGCCCGACCTGGCCGCAGGCGATCGGCGGGCTGTTCGCCGCAGCGGGACTCGCGGTGCTCGCGGGCGCCGCGATCGCGATCGTGCGGGCGTTGTGCAGCCTGCCGTTCATGCAGGACTTCCTCGCGACCTACCCGGGCGAGTACCACCTGCCCGCGGGCGCGCCCGTCGGCATCCCCGGCTGGATCGGCTGGCAGCACTTCTTCAACGTGTTCCTGATGACGCTGATCATCCGCTCCGGTCTGCGCGTGCGCAGCGAGAAGCGGCCGACCGCGTTCTGGACGCCACGCGGCAACCCGAAGGGCAAGATCAGCCTCACGCTGTGGTTCCACCAGGGTCTCGATCTGCTCTGGATCATCAACGGCGTGATCTTCGTGGTGCTGCTGTTCGTCACGGGGCAGTGGATGCGGATCGTGCCGACGAGCTGGGACGTGTTCCCGAACGCGCTCTCCGCCGCGCTCCAGTACGTCTCCTTCGACTGGCCGACCGAGAMCGGCTGGGTGAACTACAACAGCCTGCAGCAGCTCGCCTACTTCACGATCGTGTTCCTCGCCGCACCCGTCGCGATCGCCACGGGGTTCCGGATGTCGGGGCTGTGGCCGAAGAAGGCGGAGGGCCTGTCGAAGGCGTATCCGATCGAGATCGCCCGCGCGGTGCACTTCCCGACGATGCTGTTCTTCACGGCGTTCATCGTGGTGCACGTGGCGCTCGTGCTGCTCACCGGCATGCTGCGCAACCTGAACCACATGTTCGCCGCGCAGGACGCGGTGACCTGGACCGGCTTCTGGGTGTTCGTGCTCTCGCTCGTCGTGATCGCCGGCGGGTGGGCCGCCGCCCGGCCGCTCGTGCTCGCCCCCATCGCGAAGATGTTCGGCCAGGTCTCAGGCCGCTGACCGGCAGCACCCGATGGAGCGTCGGGTCCGTCTTCACCCCCTCGTGCGGCCGCATCCCAGAGGGGGTAAAGACGCTCAGAGGGGGTAAACGCGTTGACGGAGTACCCCGGGCAGTGCACCCCGCGGCGGCGCATGCCGGGCTCGGATCCGCATCGACGCCCCTCGCAGCATCGAGGCCCCCTCCGAGAAGCGATCCCCTGTGGGGGCGCGGATGCTCGGAGGGGGCCTCGACGCAGAGGCGCTGAGAGGAGTCAGCGCACGAAGCGGACTTCCTTGATGGTCTCGCCGAGGAACGGCTCCTGCTGCGACGCGCCGTCCAGGACGAAGCCGTTGCGCACGTAGAAGCGGTGCGCGCGGGGGTTGTCCTCGGCCACCCAGAGGTAGCTGTGCTCGCCGGCGGCCACGGCCGCCTCGAAGAGGCGCTGGCCGATGCCGGTGCCGTGCCAGGCGTCCAGCAGGTAGATGAAGTAGAGCTCGCGCTCGGCCGGCGGGTTCTCGTCACGGGCCGGGCCGGATCCGACGAAGCCCACGATCTCGCCGTCGACGAGCGCCGCGCTCATGCGGTACTCCTCGCCCTGGGAGGCCCAGTGCGTCCACAGTTCGGCGAGGCGCTTGGGCGAGACGGCCTCGAGCGTCGCGGTGCTGATCAGGTGGTCGTAGGTCTCGTGCCAGCACTTCGCGTGCACACGGCCGAGGGCTTCGGCATCGACATCGCGAACAGGCCGGACGGTGACGGTGGGAAGGGCTTCGGCGCTCATGTTCGTGACTCTACGCGCGCCGTGCGCTGAGGAGAAATCGGGCGTTACGGGCTCGTTTCGCCGCGTGACACGGTGTGCCGTGACTGTGCGGATCCGACAATCGATTCCTGGGATCCGTGCCGGATTCACTACGCTCCCGGTGTGAACGTGATCTGGCGCACCCTGCTCGTCATCCTCTCCGCCCGCCGGCGCTCCCGTCGGGGACAGGCCCTGGCGGCGACGGCCGTCGGGCGGATCCGTCTCACCACGCTGCCGACGGATCTGGACATCCTGCGGCACATGAACAACGGCCGGTATCTGTCGCTGTTCGACCTCGGCCGGTGGGACCTGCTGATCCGCACGGGTCTGTTCGACGCCATGAAGGAGCGCGGCTGGTACGCCGTGGTCTCGAGCGAGACGATCACCTTCCGCAAGTCGCTCGAACTGTGGCAGCGCTTCGACGTGGAGTCCCGGTTCATCGGACACGACGACAAGGCCCTGTTCATGGAGCACCGCGCGGTCGTCGACGGCGAGGTCTACGCCAAGGTGATCGTGCGCGCACGCATGCTGCGCCGCACCGGCGGAACGGTCTCGCACGAGGAGTTCTTCGGAGCCCTGGGCCGCCCGGAAGACGTGCCGGGCGTCGAGGACTGGATCCACGACTGGGCCGCAGCGTCCGCATTGCCTCCGACGAAGGCCCCGGCGCCGAGCGTCTGGGCGGACTGAGCGCTGCGACTCGAACCAGCGCACGAGGCCGGATCCTCCTCGCGAGGGCGGCGCGCTCGCACGCTAATCTGAGCGCGTGGGGGCGATACTTCGGACGACCGGCCGGGTGCTGTGGATGCGGTGGCCTGCGCTGCTGGCCTGGTATCTCGCGGGAATCCTCGTGCACTACGCGGTGAACGAGGTCGCCGGCGTCGTGGGCGCGTACACCTCGGTCGGCGGACTGCTGATCCTCCCGATCGCCGTGCTCGCGCGCCTCATCAGCCTGGTCGGGATGCTGCTCGTCATGCGCGACGGCCTGCGCGCGCTGCAGAGCGTCGCGCCGGTGCCCGAGACGGCCGCGGAACGGCGGCGCAGTTTCCTCACGGCTCTGCTGGCGAGCATCCTGCCCTTCTTCGCGGTGTACGCCGCGCAGGGCCTGCTGCGCGAGGACATCCAGGCCTACGGACTGCGCGCACTCGCGAAGAACACCGAGGAGATCGGGGCCACCCTCGGCACCGACCGCACCTTCGACCCGGGCGACAACGTGCTCGAGCTGTCGTTCAACGTCTGGACGGTGCTCGTCATCGTCGTGGCCTTCGCCGCGCGCTGGGCCTGGGGCCGCTGGGCGAACAGGCTCCCTCGGGTGCTGGCCCTGCTCGCCGTGTACTGCGAGGTCGTCTGGGTGTTCTTCTCCGTGCTGCTGCTGAAGGACATCACCGATGCCGTAACCGCCTGGATCGACACGCGTGCGGCCATGGCGTGGCTCGGAGAGGCGCGCGCGACGCTCGCAGGCTGGCTGCCTCCCCTCGTCTGGCTCGGGGACGGCGTCGGCTGGCTGATCGGCCAGGCGGGGCCGGTGCTCCTCGCGCCGCTGGCATGGCTCACGGTCGCCGGAGTCGTCTACGGGCAGGCGATCGTGGCGGAGAAGCTGCAGATCCAGCACAGGCTCATCACGCAGATGCATGAGCGCGTCGCGCGGGTGCCCAACCCGGTGATGCGGCGGCTGCGCGACCTCGGCGCCGAACTCGGTTCGCGCTTCCTCCCGATCTGGCGCGCGATCCTGCTGATGTGGCGCGCCGGGCCCCTCATCATCGCGTCGTATGCGCTGCTCCACACGGTCATCGTGGTGGCGCAATCGTGGCTGCGCTACGGGGTGAGCCGCTGGTTCGGGCCGCACGACCTCGATCTCTTCTGGAACGTGTACTGGCCGGTGATCTTTCTCATCCCGCCGCTGATCATGGAGCCGATCCGCCTCGCCGTGGTGGCCGGCGCCTACGACACCACGTTCGGGATGCTGCGGCGCGCGCAGCAGGCGCGCACCGATGCGGCCGCGCCTACGACGGAGGACGAGGTCGACGCCGCGGCGATCACCGCCGCCGCGGGGGTGCTGCCCACGGCCGCTCCGCGCGAACCCGCGTCGTCGCGGACCACGGCGCTGCCGCCCGGCGCGCCGGTGCCACCGGCCGTGCCACCGGCCTGACCGGGGCCGCCACCGGACTCAGGGATCGATGCTGAAGCGCACGTACTTCGACTTCGCGGAGAGCGGCTCCACATCGACCCAGAACGGGCCCTCCACATCGTCCGGGACGACGTAGGGGAGGACCAGCTCGTAGCGCTCGGCCTTCTCGCCCTCGAGCGTCGGCACGCAGTCCTCGGGCTCGTCGTCGTTCCACAGCAGCCCGAGCTCGGTGCGCGCCGTCAGCCAGACCCGCCCCGTGCTGTTCTGGACCAGCTTGGGCGACCAGCATCCCGGACCCTTGTCGCCCGTGGGATCCACCGGAACGCCGACGAGGATGAGCTTCGCGTTCGGGGGCATGTCGAGTCCGGAGGTGTCGGCGACCTCCTTGAAGCGCACCGGACCCCAGGTCGCGCCCTGCAGCTCCACGGTGCCAGAATTCCCGGGCTCCACGGCCCAGACCGGCTGGCCCGAGCCGGGGAACGCGTGATCCCATTTCCACCAGCCGATGCCGAGCACCGTCGCCGGCAGCAGCACCACCAGCACGCCGAGGCTGAGGAGGTTGCTGCGCCACCAACCCCGCCGGACGGGGGTCGCGTCGTCCGTCATCGCGCCCACCCCTCCGGGTCGAGGGTGACCTCGTTCTGCATCGCGACCTGATCGAGATCGACCACGACCTCGATCACGCCGTCGGCGTCCGTGTCGTAGTCCACCGCGAACTCCAGGGTCGCGGTGCCCTCCAGGGACCCAGGGGGCACCTCGAAGGCGATGCTCCCGTGCCGCGGGACGCCGGTGATCAGCACCATGTTCCGGGCGCTCTCGCCGCGCTCCGTGGCGGAGTACGTGCGGTCGCCGAGGTGCAGGTTCGAGGTGGCCAGCAGGGTTCCGAACTGGTCCACGACGGCGGCGGCATCGAAATCGACGACGAGCCACGTGCCATCCGCATGCCAGCGATCGCCGTCGGATACCAAGCGCGCTGCGCGGACGCGGGTGACCGTCACCGCCAGATTCCGGGTGGTGGCGCGCTCACCGACCGTCGTGGTGCTGACGAAGCTGTCGTAGGGAGCGTCGTCGGGTTTCTGCACCTGGGTGAGCCCCCATGCCGCGACGACCAGGACGACCGATAGCGCCCAGACCCCTGCGATGTGCCAGCGATTCCGCGCCGGCGGGGTGGGGGGAGACGGTGGGACCACGGGTGAGGCGGGGAGCGGTGGAGCGGTCACGGCGTCGCCTCCTCCTCGGCCGGCACCTGGTCCACGGTGACCACCGCGTAGGCGCCGGTGCGGACGTCGGACCAGTAGTCGCCCATCGTGAAGAGCTGGCCGACGTAGTGCGTCGAGTCCGGCAGTGCGACGCGGATCTCGTCTCCGCGGGCGACCTGGGCCTCATCCACCACCCAGGCGACCCGCACCCGGGTGGCGACATCCGGCTGAAGATAGGAGACATTGCTGCCATCGACGACCCGGTTGGCGTTGAACCCCTGAAGGGCGACGTCCTTCACGGCGATGCCCTCGAGCGTGTCCTTCTCGGATGCGCTGCGGGGCTTGTCGAACTTGTTCGTGACATCGAGGACGACGACCAGCGTGCGCTGCCCCTCTGCCGGGTAGAGGTTCGTGCCACGCACCTCGCCGCCGATCGCCGCGCTGACGACCGACATGTCGAGGTCGGATCCGACATAGTGCTGACCGACCTGCAGCTCCGGCGGCGGCGCCTTCGGCACCTCCGCGAGCCCGCCGAAGGCCGCCGTGGAGGCGAGCAGGACGGCACCGGCGCCGCTGATCAGCCAGCCCGTCGGCAGGCGGTCCGCCATCTTCCGCGCCCACGCTGTGGCACGGGCCTCCGACGCCGCGCGCGTCGCGGCGTCCGCGACGGCCGGCGGCGCGGCCTCCGCCTCGTCCTCTTCCCCCACGAGCACAGCATATAGAGAGGCGCGGAGGGCGTGCCGCCCTGCCGTGGACGGTGAGGAGCGCCATGCTGGAGGGGAGCACTCCGCGCCCATCCCGACGGCGCGGGGAGGGAAGGACGAACCGATGCCGCAGTGGCTGAACGCCGCGGACACCGAGCGTGCGCGCCGGGCCGTCGCCCTCGCCCAGCGCTGGATCGACGAGGCCGCCGCCTCGCACGCGGATCCGGCTGCCGAGCGGCTGGCCGGGGTGCTGCGGGATCCGAACGGGCTGCCGTTCACACTCGGCTTCGTGGATGACGTGATGCGCCCGGAGAGCCTGGGCGCGGCAGCCGCCGGGCTGAACAGGGTGGCTCCGCTCGTGCCCGGGTTCCTGCCCTGGTACCTGCGTGCGGCCGTCCGCGCGGGCGGCCTGGTGGCGCAGGGGCTTCCCGCGCCCACCGTGCCGATCGCCCGCACCGTGCTGCGCGAGATGGTCGGCCACCTCATCGCCGACGCCCGCCCGGCGAAGCTCACCCCGACCATCGCCAAGCTGCGGGCGACCGGTGCGCGCCTGAACCTGAACCTGCTCGGCGAGGCGGTGCTCGGAGAGGACGAGGCGCAGCGGCGCCTGGACGGGATCCACGAGCTCATCCGCCGTGACGACGTCGACTACGTGTCGGTGAAGGTCTCGGCGGTCGTGAGCCGCATCTCGATGTGGGCGTTCGACGAGGTCGTCGAACAGGTCGCCGAGCGGCTGCTGCCGCTGTACCTGACCGCGGCGGGCCCTTCGACAGGCTCAGGGACCGGCCCTTGGTCGAGCCCGAAGAGCCGTCAGACGTTCATCAACCTCGACATGGAGGAGTACCGCGACCTCGACCTCACGATCGCCGTGTTCACCCGGATCCTGGAGGATCCGCGGCTGAAGGATCTGGAGGCGGGCATCGTGCTGCAGGCCTACCTGCCCGATGCGCTGCCGGCGCTGCGCGAGCTGACCGCGTGGGCGAAGGACCGGGTCGACCATGGCGGGGCGCCGATCAAGGTGCGCCTCGTGAAGGGCGCGAACCTCGCGATGGAGCGGGTCGAGGCGGCGCTGCACGGCTGGACGCCCGCGCCCTACGACACCAAGATCGATACTGACGCGAACTACCTGCGCTGCCTGGACGCGGCGCTCACTCCGGAGTCGGTGCGGGCGGTGCGCATCGGCGTCGCAGGGCACAACCTCTTCGACATCGCATACGCCTGGCTGCTCGCCGGCGACCGCGGGGTGCGACCGGACCCGTCCTCTCCCACTGTGGACGTTGAGCGAGGACGCCCGCAGGGCGACCGAGACGAAACGGGGTCACCTGCGGACAACGTTTCGTCTCGCTTCGCTCGCTCAACGACCGATGGCACCGGATCCGGCTCCGCCCCGATCGAGTTCGAGATGCTGCTCGGCATGGCGCAGGGGCAGGTCGAGGCGGTGAGTCGCGAGGTCGGGCATGTGCTGCTGTACGTGCCGGTCGTGAAGCCGCGCGAGTTCGACGTCGCGATCAGCTACCTCGTGCGGCGCCTCGAGGAGACCGCCTCCCCGGAGAACTTCCTGTCCGCGGCGTTCCGCCTGCATGAGGATCCGGATGCCCTGGACCGCGAGGTCAACCGGTTCGCGCTGTCGCTCGAGCGCTCCGCCGACCCTGCGCTGCCCGCGCGCCCGCGCCGCCGCCAGAACCGGCTCGCCCCGGTCCACGAGTCCGCCGCGCTCACCACGGATCCGGATGCGGAATCCGCCGCACTCACCCAGGCGGTGCTCGGCATCGCCGAGGCCGTGGACCCCGGCGACACCTTCGTCGAGACGGCCGTGTTCGCGGCGCGCGAGGACGAGTCCGCCGTCGCGGCAGGCGCTCCCGGCTTCCGCAACGCCGTCGACACCGACCCGGCGTTGCCGGCGAACCGGGAGTGGGTGCGCGAGATCCTCGCCCGCATCCCCGTCTCCACCGCCGGCGACGGACTCGTGCGGAGTGCGCGTGTGACCGAGGAGGCGGAGCTGGAGCGGATCCTGTCCCGGGTGCGCGCCGCGGCCGGCGCCTGGGGCGCGCGACCCGCGGCCGAGCGCGGCGAAGTGCTGCTGCGGGCCGCCGCGGTGCTCGAGTCGCGCCGTGCCGAGCTCATCGAGGTCGCGGCAGCAGAGACGGGCAAGGTGGTCTCCGAGGGTGACATCGAGGTCAGCGAGGCCGTCGACTTCGCGCGCTACTACGCGGCCAAGGCCCGCGAGCTCGACGCGATCCCCGGAGCCGCGTTCGTGCCGTCCCGGGTCACCGTGGTCGCTCCGCCCTGGAACTTCCCGCTCTCGATCCCCGCGGGCGGCGTGCTCGCCGCGCTCGCTGCGGGATCCGGCGTCGTGTTCAAGCCGGCTCCGCAGGCGCGGCGCTCGGCGGCGGTGATCGCCGCGGCGCTCTGGGATGCGGGGATCCCGCGCGACCTGCTCGCCTTCGTCGACATCTCCGAGGGCGAACTCGGCCGGCAACTCATCGCGCACGCCGACGTCGACCGGGTGATCCTCACCGGATCCTTCGAGACCGCCGCGCTGTTCCGCAGCTGGCGGCACGACCTGGCGTTGCACGCGGAGACGAGCGGGAAGAACGCGATCGTGATCGCCCCGTCGGCGGATCTGGATCTCGCCGTCGCCGACCTCGTGAAGAGCGCGTTCGCGCATGCAGGGCAGAAGTGCTCCGCCGCATCGCTGGCGATCCTGGTCGGCCCCGTGGGGCGGTCGAAGCGGTTCGCCCGCCAGCTGGTCGACGCGACCCGGTCCCTGCACGTCGCCTGGCCCGAGGATCCGCGCGCCGAGGTCGGGCCGGTCATCGAGCCGCCCCAGGGCAAGCTGCAGTGGGCGCTCACCGAGCTCGSYCCSGACGAGAAGTGGCTGCTGAAGCCGCGCGAGATCCCCGGATCCGAGGGGCGGCTGTGGACGCCCGGCATCCGCCTCGGCGTGCAGCCGGGGTCGCGCTTCCATCGCGAGGAGTTCTTCGGTCCCGTGCTCGGCGTCATGCACGCCCCGACGCTCGCGCGGGCGGTCGAGCTGCAGAACGCCGTGGACTACGGCCTCACGGCGGGACTGCACACGCAGGATCCGGATGACCTCGCGCTCTGGCTCGACCGCGTGCAGGCCGGCAACCTGTACGTGAACCGCGGCATCACCGGCGCCATCGTGCAGCGCCAGCCCTTCGGCGGCTGGAAGCGCTCCTCGGTCGGCACCGGCGCGAAGGCGGGCGGGCCGAACCACCTGATCGGGCTGGGATCCTGGCGCGACACCGGCGGGGCCGGATCCACGACCCTGCACCTGCGCGGACTGGACTCGCGCATCACCGCGCTCATCGAGGCGGCCCAGCCGTCGCTGGACTACACCGCGTTCGAATGGCTGCGTCGTGCCGCGCTGGCGGACGCGCTGGCGTGGGACCGCGAGTTCGGGCGGGTGCGCGACGTCTCGCGCCTCGGCGTGGAGCGCAATCTGTTCCGTTACCGCTCGGTGCCAGTCGCCGTGCGCGCCACCGGCGAGGCGCCTCTGCGCGCGCTGTTGCGCGTCGCGATCGCGGCGATCCGCGGCGGGGGAGCGTTCACGCTCTCCTCGCCCATCGGCCTGCCCGCCGCGGTGCGCCGCGTGCTGGGCGAAGCCGGCGTCACCGTGTTCGTGGAGAGCGACGCGGAGTGGATCCAGCGGTTCACGGGACCTGCAGCGACGGCGGACGGACCCGTTCCGTTCGGATCCGGTCTGCTCGCGTCGCAGCACCTGCCGGAAGGCCGGGCGGAGAGCGGCGGACATCGCGACGGGAGCGAGAGGGGGGCCGTTGTCGAGGGCGCCCCGCAGCGGCCGAACCGCGTGCGGATCGTGGGAGCGGCGGATGACGTGGCTGCCCTGCACTCTGCGCTCGCCGCGGCGGTGCAGGGGGATCCGGATCTGGCGATCTTCGCCGGCGAGGTGACCACGGCCGGCCGTATCGAGCTGCTGCCCTTCCTGCACGAGCAGGCCATCGCGATCACCGCGCACCGCTACGGCAACCCCGACGACTGGAGCGCGGCGGTGATCTGAGCCGGAGCCGCGGCGTGACGGACACGTCCAGGCTCGGATGAGACAATGGTCGACGGCGTGCCCGTGTCGCACCTTCTCCGCACATCCGCGATGTACCGGATCGAAGGACCGCCGGGCCTCAGGACAGCGTCCGCCGCGACCGAAGATTCGCAAGGAGCCTCATGTCGACGCCTGAGACCGCCACCGTCACGCCGGCCCGTACCGCGCACCACCGCCGGTACCTGATGTGCAAGCCCGAGCACTTCACGGTGAACTACAGCATCAACCCGTGGATGGAGCCGGCGAACCCCACCGACACGGCCAAGGCCGTCGCGCAGTGGCAGAAGCTGTACGACCTGTACCTCGAGCTGGGCCATGAGGTCGAGCTCATCGAGCCGCTCGCCGGCTACCCCGACATGGTCTACACCGCCAACGGCGGCTTCGTCATCGGCGGCCGCGCCTACGTGCCCTCGTTCTACTACGAGCAGCGCCAGGGCGAGTCCCCGGCGTTCGCTGACTGGTTCCGCACCCACGGCTTCGACACCGTCATGCCGAAGGAGATCAACGAGGGTGAGGGCGACTTCCTGCTCGCGGGTGACGTGATCCTCGCCGGCACGGGCTTCCGCTCCGCCGGTGACAGCCACCGCGAGGTGAGCGAGGTCTTCGGTCGCGAGGTCGTGACCCTGACCCTCGTCGACCCGCGCTTCTACCACCTCGACACGGCGCTGACCGTGCTCGACCCCGTGATCGGCGAGGAGAACGGTGGGCCCGAGGCCGCCAACATCGCCTACCTGCCGCACGCCTTCGACGACGCCTCGCAGCGGATCCTCGCCGAGCGCTTCCCCGACGCGATCCTGGTCTCGGACGAGGACGGCGCCGTGTTCGGCCTCAACTCGGCGAGCGACGGCTACAACGTGATCATCTCGCCGCGTGCCACGGGCTTCGAGAAGCAGCTGCGCGAGCGCGGCTACAACCCGCTCACGGTCGACCTCAGCGAGCTGCTGCTCGGCGGCGGCGGCATCAAGTGCTGCACCCTGGAACTGCGGGGCGCGTGATGACGCCCGAGCAGGTCAGGGAGTACGCAGAGCACGGGACGATCGGCGGGCAGGATCCCGATGCCGGCGCCGAGCCGCACGTGGCGCGCAACTACGCGCCGCTCGACGTCACGATCGCCCGCGCCGAGGGCGCCTGGGTGACCGATGTCGAGGGCAAGCGCTACCTCGACCTGCTCGCGGCGTACTCCGCCGTGAACTTCGGGCACCGTCACCCCGCACTCGTCTCCGCCCTCGAGGAGCAGCTSGGCCGCGTCGCACTCACCAGCCGCGCCTTCCGCAACGACCGGCTCGAGCCGTTCGCCGCCGCGCTCGCGCGACTGTGCGGCAAGGACCTGGTGCTGCCGATGAACACCGGCGCCGAGGCCGTCGAGACCGGCATCAAGGTCGCGCGCGCCTGGGGCTACCGCGTCAAGGGCGTGCGCCCGGATGCGGCGCGCATCGTCGTCGCGCACGGCAACTTCCACGGCCGCACGACGACCATCGTCGGCTTCAGCGACGACGAGTCGGCGCGCGACGGGTTCGGTCCGTTCACGCCCGGCTTCGATGCGGTGCCGTACGCCGACGCGGAGGCGATCGCCGCCGCCATCACCGACGACACCGTCGCCGTGCTCATCGAGCCGATCCAGGGCGAGGGCGGCGTGGTCATCCCGCCCGAGGGCTACCTGCGCCGCGTGCGCGAGATCTGCACCGAGCGGAACGTGCTGTTCATCGCCGACGAGATCCAGTCCGGCCTCGGTCGTGTCGGCGAGACCTTCGCGTGCGACCGCGAGGGCGTCGTGCCCGACCTGTACCTGCTCGGCAAGGCCCTCGGCGGCGGGATCCTCCCCGTCTCCGCGGTCGTCGGCAACGAGGACGTGCTGGGCGTCATCCGCCCGGGCGAGCACGGATCCACCTTCGGCGGCAATCCGCTCGCCGCGGCCGTCGGACTGCGCGCGGTCGAGATGCTCGAGTCGGGGGAGTTCCAGGAGCGCGCCCGCGCGCTCGGGCAGCACCTGCGCGAAGGGCTCGAGACGTTCCTCGGCCACGGGGTCACGGAGGTGCGCGTCGCGGGTCTCTGGGCCGGCGTCGACATCGATCCGGCCCGCGGCACAGGCCGCGAGATCGCGGAGAAGCTGCTGGACCGGGGGGTGCTCGTGAAGGACACCCACGGTCAGACCATCCGCATCGCCCCGCCCATCGTGGTGCGCGCGACCGAGCTGGACTGGGCGCTCGAGCAGCTCCGGGTTGTGCTCGGGAGCTGACGCCGGTCCGACGGGGTCGTTGAGCGACGACGCCGAAGCGACGGAGACGAAACGGGGTGCCCTTGCGGGTGACCGCGTTTCGTCTCGCTCGGCCTTCGGCCGTGCTCGCTCAACGGCCCCATTTCGGCGTCACTCCGACAGGCGGCGCGTGTTTCACAGCCCGGCGCGATGCGCCTCCCACTCGTCGACGAGCTCGGGCATCCGGCGCGCCATGAARCGGAAGAACTCCGCCATCTCGGCGGCACGGTCCCGCGCGGCGTGGTCGTCGTCGTGCTCGGCGCCGATCGCCTCGATGTGCGCGGCGAGGCGCTCGTAGATCGGGCCGTTGTTCGTCATCAACCCGTACCAGGTGTCCGGGATGATGACGTAGTGGTCGCGGCGACGATCGGGGCGCGAGACGCGGCGGATGACCTGGATCGTCTGGAGATAGCGCACGGCGCCCGACACGGCCGCGGCGCTGATGCCGAGCCTGTCGGCGAGATCCGCGGCGCTGTACCCTTCCGCGGGTGCGGCGATGAGCGCCATCATCACGCGACCCGGCATGCGCGGGAAGCCGACCGCGGTGATCATCGCCGCGGCCGCCTCCGCCGCATCCACGCCGTGGTGCACCGGCGCCTCCGGTTCCTGCATGCTCATGACCCCATCATCCCGCCGCACGCAGCTCGCGGCGCCGCATGAGCGTCAGCACGGCCGCCGCGCCGGCCGCGACCACCAGCACGAGCCACCACGTCCCGCGCGCATCGACCTCACCGTTCGCTACGATCGGGGTGACCGAGAACGGCGAGAACCGCGTGGTCCACTCCGGCAGCCCGAACAGCGGACCGAACAGGCCGAACAGCGTCGCCAGGAGCAGGAGCGCCCAGGCGGCGGCGATCGTGCCGCGGGGCACCAGCACGAACACGAGCCCGGTCAGCACGATGAACACGCAGGCGGCGAGGCCCTGACCGAGCCCGACCACGGTGACGACCCGAGCGAGCGACGACGCGTGCGCGTTGCCGGCGAGACCGGCGTAGGCGGCGAGCATCGCGGCAGCCACGACGATCGCGATCGCGGCGGTCGCCACAACCAGGTAGTCGGCCAGCCACCGCACCCGTCCGACCGGGAGCGCCAAGACGCTTTCCGCGGTGCCGTGCGCCTCCTCCTGCCGGGCTCGCGCGACGATCTGCACGGCGGCGCAGGCGGCCAGGATCCCCAGCATCGTGAAGAACACCGAGACGACGGTCTCTTCGAGATCACCGGCCTTGCCGATCTTCTCGAGCAGCTGCTGCACCGCAGGGTTCTGCCCGGAGATCTGCCCGGCCAGCCCCGACAGCTTGGTCGCGAGCACGCCGGTCAGTGCGCCGCCGACAGCCCAGCCGATGATGGCGCCGTTGGTCAGCCGCCACACGAGTGCGTGCGGCGTCGACAACGCGGGCCGCGCGTGCACCCGTCCGGGGCGCGCCGGGACGAAGCCCTCGCCGATGTCGCGCGCGGACTGCAGCGTCACGGCAATCACCGCGATGACGAGGCCGAACGCGAGTCCGAGCAGCGCCGGCCACGCGTCGTTCGTGTCGTAGGGGCGCGCCTGCTCGGCCCAGCCGAACGGCGAGACCCACACGAGGCCGGAGCTGCTGATGCGCGTGAGGTCGTCGCTCGGCGTTCCGGCGACGTTGCCGATGCCGTTGATCAGGAACGTGCAGACGAGGATCCACACCGTGAGCGCGTTCGCCCCGCGCGAGGTGCGCATGAGCTGCGCGGCGATGAGGCCGATCCCGAGGAAGGCGATCCCGGTCGTCGCGGAGGTCGCGCCCATGAGCCAGGATCCGGCGGGCTCGAGCTTCGAGCCGATCAGTGCGAGCGCGACCAGCACGCCGAGGATGAGGTTCGCCGCGACGCCGTGGATGGTCGTGGCGATCGTCGGGAGAGCGCGTCCGACCGGCGTGGCGGCGACGAGCTCGGCACGGCCCGCCTCCTCGTCGCCGCGGGTGTGCCGCACAGCGAGGAAGGTGCTCATGAGGGCCGCGAGCATCGTCAGCCACGGCAGGATCTCGAAGGAGAGGAACTGTCCCTCCGAGGCGCCGGACGGCAGGCCGCGGAACATCATGATGACCGGGTTCGCCATCACGGCCGCGAGCACCTCGACGCGGTCCTTGAGGGTGGCGTACGACTGGGTGACGCCCGCATAGCCCGCGTAGGCCATGAGCACGGTGGCGAGGATCCAGAGCAGCAGCTGCAGCCAGTCGCGACGCAGGCGCTGCTTCAGCAGGGTGGCGAGCATCATGACTCCTTCGCGGCGGCGCGACGGGACGCGCGAGTCCCCGCGCCGGTCGATCCCTCGTCCTCGGCGGCGCGGAGCGCAGCGAGGTCGTCGCCGTAGTGCCGCAGGAACAGCTCCTCCAGGGAGGGTGGCTCGATGCGCAGGCCGGTGACCGCGCGCTGGGCGAGCACCGGGAGCACGGCGGGGATCGCATCGCTGTCGACCGTGAAGCGCGCGCGGCCGTCATCGATCGTGCCGTCGTGAGCCTCGGGGATCCCGGCGAACGCGGAGGCGTCCGCCGCCTCGAACGACACCTCGGTGCGGGTGAGGTGGCGCAGCTCCTGCAGCGTGCCCGATTCGACGATGCGCCCGGCGCGGATGATGCTGACGCGGTCGCAGAGCAGCTCGACCTCCGACAGGATGTGGCTGGAGAGCAGCACCGTCGCGCCGCCGCGGCGGAGCCGCTGCACCTCGTCGCGGAAGACGACCTCCATCAGCGGATCCAGCCCGCTGGTCGGCTCGTCGAGGATGTACAGGTCGGCGGGGACGGAGAAGGCGGCGATGAGGGCGACCTTCTGCCTGTTGCCCTTCGAGTAGGCGCGGCCCTTCTTGCGCGGGTCGAACTGGAACGCCGTCATCAGGCGCTCCCGCTCCGCGCGGTAGGCGGCGTCCTTGGTCGCAGCTCCCCGCAGGCGCGCGAGGAAGTCGATCGCTTCGCCGCCGGAGAGATTCGGCCACACGCTGACGTCGCCGGGCACGTAGGCGACGCGGCGGTGGATGCTCACGGCCGACGTCCAGGGGTCCTCGCCGAAGACCGTGGCGGATCCGCCGGTCTTTCGGGCGAGGCCCAGCAGGATCCGGATCGTGGTGGACTTGCCGGCCCCGTTCGGGCCGAGGAAGCCGTGCACCTGGCCCTCGTCGACGCTGAGGTCCAGTCCGTCGAGCGCGTGCACGCGGCCGTAGTGCTTGGTGAGGCCGTCGGTGCGAATGATCGTGTTCATGGCGGTGATGCTACGCCGATTTCACAAATTCGTGAAGCAAGTGAAGCATTTGGATTCCGTGAGGATCCTGGGCCGGCTCAGGCGTTCACCGTGACGCCGATSGTGTGCCAGCCGGTCGCGCCGTCCGGCGCCGGGGGWGCSGTCTGCGCGGTCTGCACGGTGCCGTCGGCGCCGATCGCCCGGCAGCGGAGAGTGCGCTGTCCGGCCGTCGCCGTCCACGGCAGCCGCCACTGCACCCAGGTGTCGGCGGAGATCGCCGGGGCGAGTTCGGCGCGCTGCCACGGGCCGTCGTCGACCTGCACCTCGACCGCGGAGACGCCGGCGTGCGGCTGCCACGCCACCCCCGCGATCACCGTGTCGCCGGCTGAGACAGGGCCGCGGGGCACGTCGATACGCGATTCGAGCTTGATCGGGCCGCGCTCCGACCAGCCGCGCGCCGTCCAGTACGCGGTGGCGCGGTCGAAGCGGGTGACCTCCAGATCCGTGACCCACTTCGTCGCCGAGACGTATCCGTACAGACCCGGCACCACCATGCGCACCGGGAAGCCGTGCTCGAACGGCAGCGGTTCGCCGTTCATGCCGATCGCGAGCAGCGCGTCGCGGTCGTCGGTGAGCGCCTCCAGCGGCGTACCCGCGGTGAAACCGTCTGCGGAGGTGGACAGCACCATGTCGGCGTCGGCGGACGGCTGCGCCTTCGCCAGCAGCTCGCGGATCGGGTAGCCGAGCCAGACGGCATTGCCGATGAGGTCGCCGCCGACCTCGTTCGACACGCAGGACAGCGTCGCGGCGTTCTCCACGAGCGGGAGCGCCAGCAGTTCATCCCAGGTCAGCTCGACCTCGTGCGCGACCATGCCGTGGATGCGCAGCCGCCATTTCGCGGGATCCACTTGCGGCACGACGAGCGCGGTGTCGATGCGGTAGAAGTCGGCGTTCGGGGTGATCAACGGGCTCAGGCCGTCGACCTTCAGCGCGGCGCCGGCCGGGATCGGGGCGGCAGGAGTCGCGGGCTTCGGCAGGTGCAGCGCGGCGCGCACGGTGCCGACGGCGACGGATCCGGCACGGCCGGCGGTGGCGGCGACGGCCGCGAGGATCCCGACCGCGGCGGTGCCGACGGTCCACGCGAGGAAATGGCGGCGCGAGGCACCGCCCGGTGCAGGGCGCGCGACGAGTGCGTCCGGCCCGTCGGGTGCGGTCGGGATCGCGTCCCCCCAGGGTCGCGAGACTGCTTCTGCGCTCCGAGACTGCGGTTCTCGTCTGCTGTCTCGCGACGCAGATGCAGTCTCGCGGTCGGGTAGACGCTTCACGAGCATGCGCAGCACGAGGGCGGCGGCGATCCCGGACAGCAGCGCCGGCAGCCACGACAGGGTGGCGGCGTCGGCACGCAGCGGGGCGAGCAGCGAGACTGCGGCCCCGAGAACCACGAATCCGGCGACGCCGATGCCGCGCCAGCGTCGCTCGCAGAGTCCGAGCGCGGCCGCCACAGCGAGCAGCACGATCGCGATCCCGGTGAGCAGCGCCGCCTTGTCGCCGGTGCCGAACAACGCGATCGCCGTGTCCTTCGCCCAGGCCGGGGCGGCGTCGATCAGGGTGCCGCCGACCACGGCGAACGGGCTGGACGAGGGCGCCAGCAGCGTCGCGATGAGCTCGCCGGCGCCGATCCCGAGCAGGGCCGCGGCGGTGCCGGCGGCTGCGGCCCCTGCCCTGTCGCGCGAAGCGGATCCGGTCATGCACTCAGCGTACGAATCCCCGGGATTCGAGGGGCGCCGAGATCACGGATCCGTAAGAACTTCGCAGTTCCACCCTGCTCACTGGACGCGAATTGCGTCTTTGCCGCGGGCGAGGCCGCACTTTGCGACCAGTGAGCGGAGGTGGGCCGGTCGCGATCGGGCGCGGGGCGGATCCGGTCAGCCTCGTGCGCGTGTGATGCGCCCGGTCGCGGCGAGCAGGGCCAGCGCGGCGGCGAACGCGACCAGCATGGTGGCGCCCATCAGAGTCGCGGACACCCCCGCCCGCGACAGCAGTGGCGGCACCAGCGCGCCCAGCAACGCGGCGAGTGTTCCGAGCACGGCGGAGGCGGATCCGGCCCCGCGGGTGATGCGGCCCAGCGCCAGGGCGGTCAGCGTCGGGTTGTTCACGCCGTGCAGGCCGACGAGCAGGAACAGCGGCGCGAGCAGCCACGGCAGCGGGCTGTGCAGCAGCCCGCTCAGCAGCACGGCCGCGGCTGCTGCGGTGCCGAGGGTGAGCGAGATCAGCACGACGCGGCGAGCGTCGAGGCGGCCGCGGCCCTCGGTCCCTGAGGTCCTCGAAGGGCGGCGCGCGAGGCGCCGGCTGATCCAGGCGCCCAGCATGATGCCTCCGGCATTCACGGCGAAGATCAGCGCGAAGCCCTGCGCATCGACGCCGAACTGGTTCTGCAGCACGAACGATGACATCTGCAGATAGGTGAAGAACCCGGCAGAGGCCAGGCCCAGGGTGAGCGCGAACACCATGAACGGCCCGTTGCCGAGAGCCGCCCCGATGCCGCGCAGGTCGTTGCCGAGCCCGCCGGTGGTGCGTTCGGCGCGGGGGTGCGTCTCCGGCACGAACAGTGCCGCCGTCAGCAGCAGCAATGCGCCGATCGCGCCCAGCGCGACGAACAGGCCGCGCCAGTCGGTGAAGGTCAGCAGCGCGCCGCCCAGCAGAGGCGCGAGCACCGGGGCCGCGCCCGCGATCGCCGTGAGCGCGGCGAACGCCGCTGTCGCCTCCGCCCCCGCGTACACGTCGTGCACGACGGCACGGGCGATCGCCATCCCCGCTGCGCCGCACAGCCCCTGCAGCAGTCGCACAAGGATCAGCAGCTCGATCGACGGCGAGACCGCGCACACGAGCGAGGCGACCGCGAAGCCCGCCACGGCCCACAGCAGTGGACGGCGGCGCCCGTAGCGGTCGCTGATCGGACCCCACAGCAGCTGGCCCAGGGCGAGCCCGATGAGGCACGCGCTCATGGTCACCTGGGCGAGCGCCTCCGTCGTGTGCAGCTCGTGGCCGAGCGCGGGCAGCGCCGGAATGTACAGATCCATCGAGAGCGGCCCGAACGCCGAGAGCGCGCCGAGCGCGGGCAGCAGCGAACGACGGGCACGTGCGTTCTCGGCCGAGGATGCGTCGCTCACTCGTCGTCGCCCGAGCCGTGGCGGCCGACTCCGTCGGGGCGTTCCCCGGCGTTCGAGCCCGCCGCGCGCGGCTCGACCCGGATCGGCGTGGTCGCGCTCGTGATCGGCGGGGTCACGGCGCGCCGCATCGCCTCGACCACCCGCACCGGACGCGTCTCATCGAGGGTGAGCAGGAAGCGGGACTCCTCCCGGCGATGCAGCCGCCCGGAGTAGAGCATCCAGCCGGCGCCGATCGCGAACGACAGCAGTCCCGCGGCGCCGCCGACCATGATCGCCGCGCGCGGCCCGAACGCGTCGGCCACCCAGCCCGCGATCGGGGCGCCGATCGGGGTCGCGCCCATCACGACGGCCATGTACAGCGCGAGCACGCGGCCGCGCAGGGCCGGATCCGTCGTCGTCTGCACGTATCCGTTCGCCGTCGTGAGCATGGTCACCGTGGAGAATCCGACGAACACGAGCGTGACGGCGTAGGAGACGTAGTTCGGCATCTGCGCCGAGACGATCGATGCGACGCCGAACCCGCCGGCGGCGATCATGAGCACCCGCACCCTGGCACGATCGCGGCGTGCGGCCAGCAGGGCCCCGGTGAGGGATCCGATCGCGAGCACCGAGCTGAGCACGCCGTAKCCGTCKGCCTGCTTGTGGAAYTCSAGCGCCATGGTCGASGCGAAGATCGGGAAGTTCATGCCGAACGCGCCGATGAGGAASACCATCGCGAAGACGACCAGGAGATCCGGCCGGCTGCCCACGTACCGCATGCCCACGATGAGCCCGCCGGCGCGGCGGTTCTTCGGGCGGGGCATGAGCTCGCGGGTGCGGATCAGGAGCAGCGCCACGATCATCGCGAGGAACGTGGCCGCGTTCGCGACGAACACCCAGCCGGATCCGAGGGCGACGATCGCGAGGCCGCCGACGGCAGGGCCGATCAGGCGCGCCATGTTGAAGGACGCGGAGTTCAGCGCGACGGCGTTCGAGGCGTTCTCCATCGAGACCATGTCGGACACGAACGCCTGCCTCGCGGGCGCGTCGAATGCGTTCGCGACGCCGAAGCACGCCGCGAACACGAGCATGAGCGGCAGGGTCATCACGTGCGTGAGCAGGAGCACGGCGACCGCGATGGCGAGCGCCATCAGGGTGCTCTGCGTGACGAGCAGGATCCGGCGCCGKTCGAAGCGGTCGGCGACCCGTCCGGTGAGCCCGACCAGCACGAGGGGCGGCCCGAACTGCAGCGCCATGGTCGCGCCCATCGCCGTGGCGTCGTTGTGCGTGAGCTCGGTCAGCACGACCCAGTCCTGCGCGGTCGACTGCATCCAGCCGCCGATGTTCGAGACGATCGCGCCGAAGAACCAGATCCGGTAGTTGAAGACCCCGAAGGAGCGGAACATCTGGCTCACAGCTCGGCCAGCTTCCGCATCAGGATGCTGGCCTCGTGGAGCACGGTGAGCTCGCGGCTCGTCAGGCCGAGTTCGGTGATCTCGGCGACCAGGAGCTCCGTGCGCCGCTCCAGCGTCTCGACCACGACCTTCTCACCGGCGGCGGTGATCTCCACGTGCACACGGCGCCGGTCCTGGTCATCGGGGATCCGGGTGACGTAGCCCTGCTCCTCGAGCCCGGTCACGACCGCGCTCATCGTGGGGGCGGTGACGCGCTCGCGATCGGCGAGCGCGGTGAGGGAGTGGCGGCCGTGCGCGCGGAGCGCGGCGAGCACGCCGAGCTGGGCGTCGCTCATCGCCGTGTTGCGGCTGTCCACGGCGCGCACGGAGCGCAGGCGGCGGGCGAGTCGGAACGTGGCGAGGCGCAGTTCGGTGGCGGTCTCGTGCAGGTTCTCGGTAGTCATTGCTTAGATAGCCTAACTAAGTATTCGAGAACCTGGGGCTGGATCGGAGTAGGCAGGAGGCTGAACAAATGCCAGCGCGTCCGTTCCGCTCGCATCGGCGACCGGTGAGAATGGACGAATGCCCCTCGCGCTCGAAGTCGCCGTTCAGGACGCTGCCGGAGTACGTGTCGCCCGGGAGATCGGCGCCCGCCGCGTGGAGCTGACCCAGGCCCTGGCCCTCGGCGGGCTCACGCCGTCGCCGGCGACGCTCGAGCTCGCGGTGGAGGCGGCATCGCACGGCGGTCCCGAGGTGCACGTGCTGGTGCGTCCGCGTGCGGGCGGGTTCCACTACGACGCGGAGGAGATCGCGACCGCAGTGCGCGACGTGCGCTGGATGCTCGCCCACGGCGCGGCCGGTGTGGTGATCGGTGCGCAGACGGCCGCCGGCGAGCTCGACGCGGATGCCCTGACGCGCCTGCGCGACGCGGCCCGCGAAGCGAGCCCTGACGCCGCCGTCACCCTGCACCGGGTGATCGACGTCACCCCGGATCCGCGGGCCGGGCTCGATGTCGCGCTCGCCCTGGGTCTCACGCGCGTGCTGACCTCGGGTGGGGCGTCGGCCGCATGCGACGGCGTGGACGTGCTGCGCGCTCTGGTCGCGGCAGCCGCGGGCCGGATCGAGGTGATGGCCGGCAGCGGCGTCACCGCGGCGAACGCGGCCGAGATCGCCGCGACCGGTGTGGACGCCCTGCACTTCTCCGCCAAGCGCACGGTCGCCGCGTCCGGATCCGTACGGATGGGATCCGCAGCCGACGACGGCGGCGGCCATGAGGTCACGGACCTGGAGGAGGCCCGCGCGGTCTGCGCCGCGCTCGGGCTCTGACACGAGCCGGCGCATCGACGCGGGTCGCCCCGCGATGCGGCCTCGGTGAGCGCGCCGACCGCGTCATCTGCCGACCCGATGCGGCGTGCGGGCGTGGGATCCGTAGACTCGGGGCATGGCTGAGCCCCGCACCGCCGAGTTCACCGACGCACACGGCATCGCGATCGTCTACGACGTCCATCCCGCCGCCTCCGGCGTCGCCCCGCGTGGAGTGGTGCAACTGCTGCACGGCGTGGGCGAGCACGCGGGTCGCTACGGCGCGCTGATCGCAGCGCTCACCGCCGCCGGGTTCACGGTCTACGCCGACGACCACCGCGGGCACGGGCGCACGGGCATGAAGCAGCACGGCGACGCGGCGAAGCTGGGCCGGCTAGGCCCCGGCGGCATCCGCGCGGTCGTCGCCGACGAGTGGCAGCTGACCGAGCTCATCCGCGGTGAGAACCCGGGGCTCCCGCTCGTGCTGCTGGGGCACTCCTGGGGGTCGTTCCTCGCGCAGATGGTGCTCAACGCACACCCTGAGGCGTACGACGCCGTGATCCTCACCGGATCCGCCCACCGCACCCCGACCGACCTCAACTCGATGCCGCTGAACGCGCGATGGAAGGGGCCGGACGCGCACGGACTGGAGTGGCTCACGCGTGACCCTGCGGTGTGGGAGGCGTTCCGCGCCGACCCGCTGACGACCGAGGTGCCGCTGCTGAAGCTGTTCGGGCCGATCGAGGCCGCGCGCCTCTACGGGCGCCCGGGCAAGGACTATCCGAACGACGTGCCGGTGCTGCTCATGGTCGGCCGCGACGACCCTGTGGGCGGACCGCGCAGCGTGCACCGCCTCGCCGACGACTACCGCAACCGCTCGGGCCTCAGCGACGTCACCACGCTGGTCTACCCCGACGCGCGCCACGAGATCTTCAACGAGCTGCAGCAGGCCGAGGTGCGCGCCGACCTGCTCGCCTGGCTCGACAAGCGCGTCCCCTCCCGCGACTGAGCCGCGGGGCCGCGGGGGCTCGCGCCGCGTAGGCTGGACCGGTGCACGGTGAGTACAAGGTTCCTGGCGGCAAGCTGGTCGTCGTCGACTTCGAGGTGACGGACGGCGTGATCTCCGACTTCCGGCTGGCGGGGGACTTCTTCCTCGAGCCGGACGACGCCCTCGACGACATCAACGCCGCGGTCACGGGGCTGCCCGTCGAGACGGACGCATCGGCCATCGCCGCCGCCGTGCGCGCCGCGCTGCCCACGGGCGCGCAGCTGCTCGGACTCACGCCGGAGGCCGTCGGCACCGCGGTGCGCCGCGCCCTCGTCACGGCGCCGGGCTGGCGCGACTTCGACTGGGAGATCCTGCACGACAAGGCCGTCTCGCCGCGGATGAACCTCGCCCTCGACGAGGTGCTCACCACCCGCGTCGGCGAGGGTCGGCGCCGTCCCACGCTGCGGATCTGGGAGTGGGACGAGTCCGCGGTCGTGATCGGATCCTTCCAGTCCTATCGCAACGAGGTGGATCCGGCCGGGGCTGCGAAGCACGGCTTCGACGTCGTCCGCCGGATCTCCGGCGGCGGCGCCATGATGATGGCGGCCGGCCAGATCATCACCTACTCGCTGTACGTGCCGGCGACCCTCGTGCAGGGCATGACGTTCGCCGATTCCTACGCCTTCCTCGACGACTGGGTGCTGCAGGCGCTGCGCTCGCTCGGCATCGACGCCGTCTACCAGCCGCTCAACGACATCGCCGGCCCCAGTGGCAAGATCGGCGGCGCCGCGCAGAAGCGCCTCGCGAACGGCGGAGTGCTGCACCACGCCACGCTCTCCTACGACATCGACGGTCAGATGATGACCGAGGTGCTGCGGATCGGGCGCGAGAAGCTCAGCGACAAGGGCACCGCCTCCGCGGCCAAGCGCGTGGATCCGCTGCGCAGCCAGACAGGCCTCAGCCGCGCCGAGATCATCGAGCGGTTCAAGGACACCTTCCGCGCCGTCACCGGCGCCGAGGACGGCACGATCGCCGCCGACGAATACGAGGCGGCGGAGGACCTGGTGCGCACGAAGTTCGCCACCGAGGCGTGGCTGCACCGGGTTCCGTGAGCGGCGCTCCAGAGCCGGTCGCCGAGGTCGCCGAGGCAGCTCCGGTCGCTGAGCCTGTCGAAGCGTCCGGCCACGGCGTGGTCCCTTCGACAAGCTCAGGGACCGGATCGAACTCGGGCGCGCGAACCGGAGTCGTCGAGATCGTGCACGGCGAGGCGCTCGACGTGGCCCGCACGCTGGCCGACGGATCCTTCACGCTCGTCTACCTGGATCCGCCGTTCAATACCGGCCGCACGCAGGAGCGGCATGCCGTCTCGAGCCGCCGTGCCGACCGACCGGCGGACGCAACTCAGGATGGATCCGGGGAATCGACCGATTCCGCGCCCGAAATCCGGGGATCCACGAAATCCATCCTGAGAACGGAACAGCGCACCCCCGAGGAGCGCCCTCGTGAGGTCAACCACGGCTTCCACGGGCACCGCTACGAGCGGGTGCGCGAGCTGCTGCACGCCTACGACGACCGCTTCGACGACTACGGCGACTTCCTGATGCCGCGGCTCGAGGAGGCCTGGCGGCTGCTCGCCGACGACGGCACGCTGTACCTGCACCTCGATTATCGCGAGGCGCACTACGCCAAGGTCATGCTCGACGCGGTGTTCGGGCGGGACTGCTTCCTGAACGAGATCATCTGGGCGTACGACTACGGCGCCAAGCCGCGCACCCGCTGGCCCACGAAGCATGACACGATCCTCGTCTACGTGAAGACGCCGGGCGGGCACGTGTTCAACGTCGACGACATCGAGCGCGAACCGTACATGGCGCCGAGCCTGGTGAGCGCGGCGAAGCGCGAGCGCGGCAAGCTCCCGACGGACGTCTGGTGGCACACGATCGTGCCGACGTCGGGGCGGGAGAAGACCGGGTATCCGACCCAGAAGCCGGAGGGGATCCTGCGCCGCATGATCCAGGCGTCGAGTCGCCCGGGAGATCGGATCCTGGACCTGTTCGCCGGATCCGGCACCGCGGGCGCCGTCGCGTCCGCGCTCGGCCGCGACGCCCTGCTCGTGGACGTCAGCCCGGAGGCGGTGCGGGTGATGCGGCAGCGGATCCCGCATGCGACGCTTCGCGAGGGCTGACCGGGGCGCCCGGGAACTCGGGTAGCGTGTGGATCCATGCGCTCCCTGCCCGTGGATCCGAACAGCCGACCGGTCGCGATCGGTTCGCGGTTGCGTGCGGCGCGCAAAGCGCAGTACCTCACGATCGACGAAGTCGCTGAGGTCACCGGCCTGACCAAGGGCTTCCTCTCGCGCGTCGAGCGCGATCTGACCTCGCCGAGCGTGGCGTCGCTCATCACGCTGTGCGACGTGCTCTCGATCTCGGTCGGCTCGCTGTTCGAGGCCCCCGACGTGCGGGTGGTCCCGGCCGGCACCGGCCCGCAGATCAACTTCGGCGGCACGGGGGTCGAGGAGCGGCTGCTCTCGCCCCGTGGGGAGTCGCGCGTGCAGGTCATGCGCTCGACGGTCTCCGCCGGCGGACACGGTGGCGGGCAGCTGTACACGATCGCTGCCGAGGTCGAGGTGATGCACGTGCTGAGCGGGCGGGTCTCGGTGCGCTTCTCGGATCGGGACTGGCAACTCGGTCCCGGCGACACGGTCACCTTCCGCGGCAGCGAGCCGCACAGCTGGCGCACCGAGGGCGACGAGGGCGCCGAGCTGATCTGGGTCTTCGCGCCCGCGGCCTGGGCCTGACGGCGAGACCCCGCGGAGCCGTCGGAGGCCGATCGCCGGCCCTGCGCCGGTGCTGAGGACGAGATCCGGTTCGAGGCCTTGACGTGCGTCCTGCGCGGCTGCTAGATTCGCGCACATCGAAAGTTGTCAAATAGGCAACTAAGGATTCATCCAGAACAACTCTTGGATGAGTATGGTGCGTCGAGGAGGTCGCCGTGGTGGTTCCGATTGGTCCTGTCGACAGTTCGCTGATCCCGAGGTACGCCGGGCGCGACGGGTTCGCCAGGCTCCCGCGTCTGGACCAGGTCGGACGCGCCGACATCGTGGTCGCCGGGGTTCCGTTCGACAGCGGGGTCTCCTACCGCTCCGGAGCACGGTTCGGGCCGAATCACATCCGTGAGGCCTCGCGGCTGCTGCGCCCGTACAACCCTGCGCTCGACGTCTCGCCGTTCGAGCTCGCCCAGGTCGCCGACGCCGGCGACATCGCGGCGAACCCGTTCAACATCGGCGAGGCGATCGAGACGATCGAGCAGGCCGCGCTCGACCTCACCGCTGACGACACCCGGCTGGTGATGTTCGGCGGCGATCACACGATCGCGCTGCCGCTGCTGCGCGCCGCCGCCAAGCGGCACGGGCCGGTCGCGCTGCTGCACTTCGACGCGCACCTGGACACCTGGGACACCTACTTCGGCGCGGAGTACACGCACGGCACGCCGTTCCGCCGGGCGTTCGAAGAGGGCATCATCGACACCGAGGCGCTCAGCCACGTCGGCACGCGCGGACCGCTCTACGGCAAGAAGGACCTCGAGGACGACCGTCGCTTCGGGTTCGGCATCGTCACGAGCGCCGACGTCTACTACCAGGGCGTCGTCGAGACCGTCGCGAAGCTGCGGGACCGCATCGGCGACCGCCCGCTGTACATCTCGATCGACATCGACGTGCTGGACCCCGCGCACGCCCCCGGCACCGGCACCCCCGAGGCCGGCGGCATCACGAGCCGGGAGATCCTCGAGATCCTGCGCGGCTTCCGCGGGCTGAACATCATCGGCGCCGACGTCGTCGAGGTCGCGCCGGCCTATGACCACGCCGAGCTCACCGGCGTCGCGGCCTCGCACATCGCGTACGACCTGGTGTCGCTGCTCGCGGACAAGCACGCGGCCGATGCCGCGGAAAGGGCCTCCGCATGACGGAGCACATCCGCAACGGCGGTGACGTGGTTGTCGAGACGCTGACCGCGCTCGGCGTCTCGCACATCTTCGGCATCCCGGGGCAGCACGCCCTCGGCCTGTTCGACGCGATCCGCCGCAGCGACCTCGAGTTCGTCAGCTCACGCGTCGAGAACAACTCCGCCTTCGGTGCAGACGGCTATGCCCGCGCGACCGGCGAGGTCGCGGTCATGTTCGTCTCGACCGGGCCGGGAGCCCTCACCGCCCTCGGTGCGCTGCAGGAGCCGTACGCGACCGGCGTACCGGTGCTCGTGATCAGCGCGCAGATCCCCCGCCGAGGTCTCGGCGGGCAGAAGAACGGTCTGCTGCACCAGCTCGACGATCAGCAGCGCAGCGCGCAGAACGTCACCAAGAGCACCGCGCTGGTGCGCGACTCGGCGCACATTCCGAGCGCGATCCTGGAGGCCTGGGAGCTCGCCCAGACCGTACCGGCGGGCCCGGTCTGGGTGGAAGTGCCGCAGGACGTGCTGCTGGACCCCGCGACGATCCCCGTGGTTCGCGACCTCTCCGCCGCGGTCCCGGACCGCCCGGCCCGAGCCGAGCTCGTCGACGAGGCTGCGCGCCTGCTCGCCGGAGCCGAGCGGCCGGCGATCCTCGCCGGTGGCGGGGTGCGCAGGTCGGCGACCGGATCCGCGGAGCTGCTGCGCGTGGCCGAGGCGCTCGGCGCGCCGGTCGTCTCGACGGCGGGCGGCAAGGGTGCGATCCGCTTCGACCACCCGCTCTCCGCCGCGAGCTGGATCGAGGATCGCTGCACGACCGACCTCCTGGAGGACGCGGACGTGCTGCTGGTGATCGGCAGCACGATCGGCGAGGTCACCAGCAACTACTTCACCTTCGCCCCCCGCGGGCGGCTGATCCAGATCGACGCCGAGCCGCGCGCTCTGGGGTCGAACTATCCGGTGCTGGGAATCCACGCCGACGCCGGTCTCGCGCTCAGCGCGATCGCGGACGCGCTGGARGGATCCGGATCCGCCGACGGATCCGCGGATCCGGAAACCGTCGAGGCCGCGCGGCAGGATGCGAACCTCCGCGGCGCCCGGATCGCGGCCGAGCTGCGCGCGAGAGTCGAGGAGCGCCTCGCAGGCCAGGACCTCGCGACCGAACGGAACCTCCTGCGCGACCTGCGCGCGGCGGTGCCATCCGACGCGCAGACCTTCTGGGACATGACGATCGCGGCCTACTGGGCGTGGTCGGCGTGGGATTCGCAGGACGGTGGGTTCCACTCCGCGCAGGGCGCGGGCGGGCTCGGGTTCGCGTTCCCCGCGGCCATCGCCGCCGCGATCGGCACGGGCCGGCGCACACTCGCCGTCTCGGGCGATGGCGGCGCGATGTACTCGATCGCCGAGCTCGCCACTGCCCGACAGCACGACGCCGACGTGACCTGGCTGATCGTCGACGACGGCGGCTACGGGATCCTCCGCGAGTACATGGAGGGCGCCTTCGGGCAGGCCACGGCGACCGAGCTGGCACGGCCCGACTTCGTGGCGCTGTCCGCCGCGTTCGGCGTCCCCGCCTACGAAGCCACCCTCGACACCCTCGGCGAGATCCTCGCCGGCACCTTCCGGCAGTCCGGACCTGTCGTGGTCGTGCTGCCTGCGCTGCTGCGCATGTTCGAACTCACCTGACGCACGCCGGTCCTCGCCCGAGACGCCGGATCATCATTCGTCCCCTCCACGCACGACAAAGGAGCCCTCGTGGATATCGCCATCATCATCATCTACCTCGTCGCCATGCTGGCGTTCGGGTTCTGGGGCAAGACCAGGACCAAGAACTCCAAGGACTTCCTCGTCGCCGGGCGCCGCCTGGGCCCGGGGTTCTACACCGGGACCATGGCCGCGGTCGTGCTCGGCGGCGCGTCCACCGTCGGCGGCGTCGGCCTCGGCTACAAGTTCGGCATCTCCGGCATGTGGCTCGTCGTCGCGATCGCCGTCGGCCTGCTGCTGCTGAGCCTGCTGTTCGCCCCGGCCATCCAGCGGCTGAAGGTGTACACGGTCGCTCAGATGCTGCAGCTGCGGTACGGCATCAACGGCACCCAGGCGTCCGGCATCGTGATGGCGCTCTACACGCTGATGCTCGTGGTCACCTCGACCATCGCGTACTCGACGATCTTCCACGTGCTGTTCGGCACGGAGCGCTGGGCGTCGATCACGATCGGCGCGGCCATCGTGATCATCTACTCGTCGATCGGCGGGATGTGGTCGATCACGCTGACCGACATGGTGCAGTTCATCATCAAGACCGTCGGCGTGTTCTTCCTGCTGCTGCCGTTCTCCTGGGCGCAGGCCGGCGGCTACGACGGCATCGTGAAGCGCCTCGGCGAGACGGTCGGCGCCTCGCACTTCGACCTGTTCGCCATCGGCGGCGACACCATCATCACGTACTTCGTGATCTACACCTTCGGCATGCTGATCGGCCAGGACATCTGGCAGCGCGTCTTCACGGCCCGCTCTCCGCAGGTCGCCCGCTGGGGCGGCACAGCGGCCGGCATCTACTGCGTGCTGTACGGCATCGCCGGCGCGCTCATCGGCACCGCGGCCGCGGCGGTGCTGCCGAAGGACGCCGTGAAGGACGACGTCTACGCCGCCATGGCCGAGCACGCCCTGCCGGTCGGCCTGTCCGGCATCGTGCTCGCCGCGGCCGTGGCCGCGATGATGTCGACGGCCTCGGGTGCGCTCATCGCCTCGGCGACCGTGGCCCGCGCCGACGTGATGCCGCTGCTGCGGCGTCTGGTGGGCCGGGGAACCGATCACAGCCACGACATCGGTCAGGGCAATCCCGAGCACGACATCCGCTCGAACCAGATCTACATCGTCGTCCTCGGCGTGGTCGCTACCCTCATCGCGCTCGTCCTCAATGATGTGGTCGCCGCACTCACTGTGGCCTATGACGTGCTGGTGGGCGGCCTGCTGGTCTCCATCCTCGGCGGCCTGATCTGGAAGCGCGCGAACGGCGCCGGCGCGATCGCGTCGATGATCGTCGGCACCGCCGTGACCCTCGGCAGCATGGTGGTCTACGGCATCATCGCCGGTGATGCGCTCTCGGGTGTGCTCGCGAACGAACCCATCTACTGGGGCCTGCTGTCCAGCGTCGTCGTGTACGTCGTGGTGAGCCTTGCGACCAAGCCCACGCCCGCGGATGTGCTGCAGCGCTGGGAGGACCGCAAGGCGGGCAACTTCGACGAGGAGACCGGCGTCGTCGTGGTCGAGCCGCAGCACCACTGAGCCCGACCGCACCCGGCGCGATCGCGGTCCGCGCGTCTGCGCCGGGTGCGACGATCAGCACAGGATGCGACGATCAGCACGCGGATCCGGCGGAAACGCGTGCTGATCGTCGCACTGTGTGCAGATCGTCACCGGTGCGGGGCCCCGCGCGACGCTGCGGGAGACCACAGGCCTCAGTGCACGTCGACGAACACCGGGTTCGCGTAGAACCACGTGTCCGACCACGGGTCGCCCTCGCCGTCGCCGTGCCGCTGCGGGCCCGCGGGATCGACGGCGGCACCGTGGTATCCGGCGCCGGTCCGGTTGCCGTCGCTGCCGCGGAACCGCACGTAGAACGGCCGGTCGACCCGTTCGAACACGTGCGTCAGGGTGAAGGTGCCGCGACTGCCCGTGGTGTCGAACTGGCGCACCACGCGCGTCTCGGGCGCACGCATGGCGTCGGCGTCCGCCGCGGTGCCCGTGACCGGCCCGGCGATCAGGTCGAGGTGCGCGAGCTGCGGCACGATCCCCGCGGCGTTCGCCGAGTCGGTCGTGGTCACCGTGATCGTGACGACCACGTCCTGTCCGCGCTTGGCCGTGAGCCGGCCGCCGAGCGTGACCGTCGTGCCCGCGGCATTGCCCCAGCCGCCGCCGTTGCCGTTGCCGCGGCCGTTGCCCTTGCCGGGCATCGTGGCTCCGACGCGGACGTCGAGCCCGGCGATGAGGTGGCCGTGGTCGACCCACATCCGGCCTCGGCGCATCGCCTCGAGCACGCCGGCGTAGGAGCGCGTCGTGACGCCCGTGTGCAGGCGCGAGAACTGTCCGGGCCAGAAGTCGCTGCCGCCCTGGGGCATCCCGGTGTCGACCGGGTCGGGCCGCATCCCGCGTACGGCCCAGCGGTCGAACTCGCTCGGCAGGCTCGCATACGGTTCACCGGCCGGGTAGTCCCCGATGCGCCAGGTGTCTTTCACGGTGAGGTGGTTGTCGGAGTTCGAGGTGATCCAGAACGGCTTGCCCTCGGCGAGCATCGCGTCCCAGAGTCCGCCGACGGTGGCGGTGGCCCAGTCGAACCCGCCGTACGGACGGTAGGCGTCCGCGGGGTAGGCCGCCCAGCTGTCCGGCCGCGGCGCGTTCACGTACTCGCCGCGCTGATCACCGGGTCCGGCATTCTGGCTGATCGCCGATCCCTGCGCACCGGGCGCGCCCTCCATGCCGATGAAGATGTCCGGATCCGCGTCGCGCCATCCGCGGAGCTCGTGGGGGGAGTCGATGCCGAGGCGCATCGGATGGTTCGCGAGCACGACGGCGTCGCCGAGGGCGCCGGCGGACTTCTGCGCGCCGAGCCAGGCGACCGCTTCGGCTGCACGGCGCTCGAAGTCCGCCATCTGGGCGGCGTCCGCCGGCTTGTCCCAGTGATTGAGCTTGCCGTCCCAGGCCAGCTCGAAGGCGCGCAGCAGGCGGATGTCGTCGGTGCCGGGGGTGATCAGCACGGTGGCGTGCTCGGCGGCCGGGATGTACCACTCCAGGCCCTGGAAGATCAGCATGCCGCGGGCATCCCGCTCCAGCTGGATGAGGTCGCGCGCGGTGGGCAGTCCGCGGTCGGCGTGGGCGAAGTTGCTGTGCTCCGTGAAGGCGAGCCAGTCGACGCCGTAGTGCTGTGCGGCGTCGAGCTGCTGGGCCATCCGGTACTTCGCGTCGTGGCTGAACTGCGTGTGCACGTGGTGGTCGCCCACGAGCCATGCCAGCTGCGGGTCGCCGGCGGGGCGCGTCGCGGATGTGCTCGCCATCGCTGCGCCGGCTCCGCCGAAGGCCGACAGCCCGCCGGCGGCGAGGGCGATACCGGCGGTGCGGAGGATGTCGCGGCGGGAGAAGCCCAGCGCGCGCAGTTCGGCGTCGGCGTCGAGGGCATGGGTGCGCGGGGCGTCATGGGTGTGCATCGGGCGCTTCCTTCGGAGTCGGGGACCCTGGGACCCTAGGCACTGCGGATGGACGGCGAGGAAACATCCGATGTCCTGCGCGTGGCGAATCGCGCCGGGTGCTCAGTCCCTCAGCCGCGGGCGCCGGTGCTGCGCGAACGCCTCCGCCAACGTTCCTCGCACGGCGCCGATCGCCTCCGAGCCTCGTGCCGACTCGCGCACAGCCGTGAACACCTCGCGCACGGGGGATCCGGGCAGCTCGGCCAGCGTGACGCGCGCCGCCGTGTCGCCCCAGATCAGATCCGGCAGCATGCCGACTGCGTGGCCGGACTCGATCAGCCGCACGTGCGCGGTCAGGTCGGCCGCCTCGAAGCGCACATCGGGCTCGAAGCCCGCGGCGCGGCACTGCTGCACCGCCCACTGGCGCGCGGCGGATCCGGTGGGCTCCATGACCCAGGCGCGATCGCGCAGCCTGTCGAGCGACGCGGCGTGCTCGCCGGGAGGCAGGACGAGGCGAATCGGATCCTCGCCGATGAGCTCGTGCACGTTGCCGGGGTGCCGCTCGCGCGTGTGGCCCGGATACTGCTCGGCGATCACGAGGTCGAATCGGCGCGCGGTGAGCTCGAACAGGCCCTCCTCGGGCGGAGCCTCGGTCATCTCGACGCGCAGGTGCGGATGCGTGAGCGCGAGCGCCGTGAGCGCGGCGGGCACGATCGTCTCGGCGGCGGTGGGCATGGCGCTGATCCGCACGGCCTCGGCCGGGGCGTGCGCGAGTGCCTGCCGGGCCTGCTCGTCGAGCTCGAGGGCGCGCGCGGCGTGCGCGGCGAGCACCCTGCCCTCCGGGGTCAACCTGATACGGCGCCCATCGGGTTCGAGCAGCGCGACTCCGGCCTCGCGCTCGAGCAGCGCGAGCTGCTGCGACACCGTGGAAGGGCTGTACGACAGGGAGCGCGCGACCTCGGCGACCGTGCCGCGCAGGGCGAACTCGTGCAGCAGTCGCAGCCGTCGCAGCTCGAACATGAACCCTCCTCAATCAGTCGATATCTACGAATGATATCCGTCACAAATGATCGCTTTTCCTGCAGGGAGATCGGATCCATGCTGGGAGCGTCCCCGCGCGTGCGCGCGTGATCCCGACCCCCGGCACCGAACCCACGAGGAACCATGACCGCCACCGAAAGCCCCGTCTCCGCCGCAGCCGGCATCGACGATCTCTCCGCTCTCGCCGACGACGCCGTCGCCCTCGTCAAGAAGTGGCTCGTGGAGAGCCGCGAGGTGCCTGTCGATGCCGCCGGTCAGCGTCTCGCCGGCGTGCTGCGCGACCCCAACGGCCTCGACTTCACGGTCGGCTTCGTCGACGGCGTCGTGCGCCCGGAGGACCTCAAGGTCGCCGCGGCCAAGCTCAAGGAGCTCGTGCCGCTGACCCCCGGCTTCCTGCCCGCGCCGATGAAGGCCGCGATCGGCCTCGGCGGCGCGACCGCCGGCATGGTCCCCGGCATCGTCGTGCCCGCGGCCCGCACGGTGCTGCGCCAGATGGTGCGCCACCTCATCGTGGACGCCCGCGACGAGAAGCTCGGCAAGGCCATCGCGCACATCCGCGAGACCCAGGGCGTGAAGCTCAACATCAACCTGCTCGGCGAGGCGATCCTCGGCCGCGAGGAGGCCGCGCGCCGTCTCGAGGGCACCCGTCGTCTGCTTCAGCGCGACGATGTCGACTACGTCTCGATCAAGGTCTCGTCCACCGTCGCCCCGCACAGCCCGTGGGCCTTCGACGACGCCGTCGCCGATGCCGCCGAGGCGCTGCTGCCGCTGTACCGGATCGCTCTGAAGGGCATGCCCGACGGATCCGCCAAGTTCATCAACCTGGACATGGAGGAGTTCAAGGATCTCGACCTCACGATCGCGGTCTTCACGGACATCCTCGACCGTGCGGAGTTCAAGACCCTCGAGGCAGGCATCGTGCTGCAGGCCTACCTGCCCGATGCGCTCGGCGCCATGATCCGCCTGCAGGAGTGGGCGGCGAAGCGCGTGGCCGATGGCGGTGCTCCGATCAAGGTGCGCGTCGTCAAGGGCGCCAACCTGCCSATGGAGACCGTCGACGCCGAGTCGCACGGCTGGCCGCTCGCGACCTGGTCGACCAAGCAGCAGTCCGACGCCTCGTACAAGGCCGTGCTCGAGTACGCGCTGCGCCCCGAGCACGTCAAGAACCTGCGGATCGGCGTCGCCGGTCACAACCTCTTCGACATCGCGCTGGCGTGGCTGCTCGCCGAGAAGCGCGGCGTCACCGAGGGCATCGAGTTCGAGATGCTGCTCGGCATGGCCTCCGCGCAGGCGCAGGTCGTCAAGCGCACCGTCGGCTCGCTGCTGCTGTACACGCCGGTCGTGCACCCCGACGAGTTCGACGTGGCGATCGCCTACCTGATCCGCCGCCTCGAGGAGGGGGCCTCGCAGGAGAACTTCATGTCGGCTGTCTTCGACCTCGACGCGGACCCGGCGCTCTTCGAGCGCGAGAAGGAGCGCTTCCTCGCCTCCGTGCGCTCGATGCCCACCGAGGTGCCCGGCACCAACCGCGTGCAGGATCGCACCGCGCCCGCCGCGCCGGGTCTCACCGACGGCTTCCTGAACGCCCCCGACACCGACCCGTCGCTCGCGGCCAACCGCGCGTGGGGCGACGCGATCCGCGCCCGCATGAAGGAGTCCGAACTCGGCAACGCGACGGTCGAAGCGAACACCCTGTCCACCCCGGAGCAGGTCGACACCGCGATCGCGACCGCCGTCGCCGCGGGCGAGGCCTGGCGCGCACTCGGCGCCGAGGGGCGTGCCGCGATCCTGCACAAGGCCGGCGACGTGCTCGAGGCGCGTCGCGCCGATCTGCTCGAGGTCATGGGATCCGAGGCGGGCAAGGTCATCGAGCAGGGCGACCCCGAGGTCTCCGAGGCGATCGACTTCGCGCACTACTACGCGGAGAGCGCCAAGAAGCTCGCCGATGTCGACGGCGCGACCATGCAGCCGGTCGGTCTGACCGTCGTCACGCCGCCGTGGAACTTCCCCGTCGCGATCCCGGCCGGATCCACCCTCTCGGCTCTGGCGACCGGATCCCCGGTCATCATCAAGCCCGCCCGTCAGGCCCGCCGCTCCGGCGCGGTCATGGTCGAGGCGCTGTGGGAGGCCGGCGTGCCGCGCGAGGTGCTGCAGTACGTGCTGCTCGACGGCCGCGACCTGGGCACCAAGCTCGTGAGCGACCCGGCCGTGGGGCGCGTCATCCTCACCGGCGGTTACGAGACGGCCGAGCTGTTCCGCGGGTTCCGTCAGGATCTGCCGCTGCTCGCGGAGACCAGCGGCAAGAACGCCATCATCGTCACCCCGTCGGCCGACCTCGACCTCGCGGCGAAGGACGTCGCGTACGCCGCGTTCGGCCACGCCGGTCAGAAGTGCTCGGCGGCATCGCTCGTCGTGCTCGTCGGATCCGCCGCGCGCTCCGAGCGGTTCCGCCGCCAGCTCGTCGACGCCGTGCGCGCCTACGACGTGGGCTCGCCGGAGGACGGCTCCAACCGCATCGGCCCGCTCATCGGCCCGGCCGAGGGCAAGCTGCTCGGCGCCCTGACCACGCTGCACGCGGGCGAGAGCTGGCTGCTGAAGCCGGAGAAGCTCGACGAGGCCGGCCAGCTGTGGCGCCCGGGCATCCGCGACGGCGTGAAGCGCGGATCCGAGTTCCACCGTGTGGAGTACTTCGGTCCGGTGCTCGGCATCTTGACCGCCGACTCCCTGGACGAGGCGATCGACGTCGTCAACGACATCGATTACGGCCTCACCTCGGGGCTGCACTCCCTCGACGAGGACGAGATCCAGACCTGGCTCGCTGCGATCCAGGCGGGCAACGTGTACGTCAACCGCGGCACCACGGGCGCGATCGTGCAGCGCCAGCCGTTCGGCGGCTGGAAGAAGGCSGCSGTCGGCGCMGGCTCCAAGGCSGGCGGCCCGAACTACCTSGTCGGYCTSTCSGAGTGGASYGACGCKCCSGTCTCSWCGACGCGMGAGCTCGACGCGCTCGCGACSGGCGCGGTSGGYGCGCTSGCCGCGGCGGGCGACGCGGACGCCGACATCGCGTGGCTGCGCGGCGCACTGGCCACCGACATCGACGCCTGGGTCGACGAGTTCGGCGTGGTGCGCGACGCCACCGGCCTCACCACGGAGCAGAACGCGCTGCGCTACCAGGCCGTGCCGGTGACGGTGCGCTTCGAGGGTGACCGGGTGGCCGAGCTGGTGCGCGTGGTCGCCGCCGGACGCCGAGCCCGCGCGCGGGTCACCGTCAGCACTCTCGCGCCGCTGCCGGGGGCCGTGGCCACCTGGCTCGGCACGCAGGACGTGACCGTCGCCACCGAGGACGCCGCCGCATGGGCCGCACACGCTCAGCGCCTCGCCGCGCGCGACGGCCGGGTGCGCCTCATCGGCGCCGCCGCGGCGGCAACCGCGGAGGCCGTGAACGGGTCGCCCAGCCTCGCGCTGTACGCGAACCCGGTGGTCGCCGCCGGCCGCGTSGAGATCCTGACCTTCCTGCGCGAGCAGGCGGTCTCGGTCACSGCGCACCGCTTCGGTACGCCGCACCGCTACGACATCCCGCTGCTGGACCCGATCGCCTGATCGGATCCGGATCCGGGGATCCTGATCCTGCGCGTCGTGCCGCGGCGTCGGGATCCGCCCGGGGCGTCGCGCCCCGTATCGACCCGAACCCGCCGTCCCGCTCCCACTGGACGGCGGGTTCGTCGTCTTCGCCGGTACGTAATTCAGGCTGGATCTGCCGCAAAGGGCCCGGATGGATCGATTCGGGCGGTCACGAGCGAACTCAACCTGAATTACGAACAGGGGCTACCACCCACCGGGGTCGTTGAGCGAACACGGCCGAAGGCCGGGTGAGACGAAACGCGGTGCTCTCGCGAGATGCTGCGTTTCGTCTCGCGGAGATCCGCACTGAGCGAGCGCAGCGAGTCGAAGCGTCGCTCAACGACCCCGGTGGATTTGCGCGACCCGCCGCTGCGCCCTCGACGATCCCGTGTGGGGGAGCGCCCTCACGCCAGCGGCAGGGCCCCGTCGTAGGCGGTCGCGGACAGCGCCGGCTCTGCCGGTCCAGCACCGAAGACGCGCGAGAGCCCCGGATCCGTGCGCCACTGCGGCCAGCCCGGATCGCCTTCCTCGACGAATCGGGCCGCCACGCCGTGCATCTCAGTGGCGAGGTGCTGCGGCGGGGTGGGACCGGCCAGGCGCTCCACGAACGGATCCTCGAGCACGTCGAACCAGAACGGCACGTCGAGGCAGTGGCACGACCACCCCTTCGCCGGGGACACCCAGGCGAAGCGGTAGGCCCAGGTGGGGGCGTCGCCTCTCGCCTGCGCGGCCCGCACCACGAGCGAGCGGAACACCCGGTCCGTCACGAACCGGCCGAGCAGCGCCGGCGTGCCGCGCCGGCGCTGGGCGCGGTTCGCGGCGAGGTACGCCCGGCGCACGCTGCGATCGCGGCTCAGCAGCATCAGCGCGAGCGCTGCGGGGACGAACCGCAGGACGCCGGGAGCCCGGTCCATCGTCATGGTGAATTCGTCGTCGGTGGCCCCGAGGAGCAGCGGCTTGTCGGCGCCGATCCCGTCCCGCAGCGCCTGCACGGCGGGCCGCGGCACGACGTCACCATCGACCACCGGGCCCCAGGGCAGCCCGTCTGCGAGCGGGGCGAGCAGGGCCTTCAGCTTCGTGGCCCCGAGCAGCGCGGCCTTCGGCTGCGCACGCTGCAGGGTGCGCTCCGGCACGGCGCGGAAGCCTTCGGCATCGGGCGCGCAGCCGAGCAGCACGCCCAGCGCCCGCGTGCGCCGCGCCGCCAGGTCGGGGTCGATGTCCGCCAATGCGGGGGAGAAGGCCATCGCCGCATGGAACAGGTGCTGCGCGCGCTCCAGGCCGAGCAGGGTCAGCACTGCGCCCGCGCCGGCGGATTGCCCCGCGATCGTCACGCGCGACGGATCCCCGCCGAACGCCGCGATGTTGCGCTGCACCCACTCCAGCCCCGCGATCCAGTCCAGCACGCCGCGATTCGCCGGAGCGCCCGGCATCAGGCCGAAGCCGTCGAAGCCGAGCCGGTAGGACACGGACACGGTCACCACGTCGTCGCGATTGAACGCGGCGCCGTCGTACCAGGGGCTCGCGGGCGAGCCGTCGACGTAGCCGCCGCCGTGGATCCACACCATGACCGGGCGGGATCCGCCGAGCGACGGGGTGAACACGTTCACGTTCAGCGTCGCGGCGCCGGGGATGCTCGGTTCGGGGATGAGCGTCTCGCCCTTGTCGCCGCGTTGCGCGGTCGGGCCGAAGGCGGTCGCGTCGCGCACCTCGGTCCACGGCGCGGGAGGCTGCGGGGCGGCGAACCGGCGCTCGCCGGTGGGTGCCGCGGCGAACGGGATTCCGAGGAATGCGGCCGAGGCGCCGGGGGTACCGGGCTCGCCCCGCCAGAACCCGCGCACGGGACCGGTGTCGGTCTGGGCGAGGGGTGCGTCGGCGGTCATCCGATCAGCGTATCCGGCCGCCCCGATGGGGTCGTTGAGCGAGGACGCGCTTGCGCGACCGAGACGAAACGCGGTGCTCTCACCGGCGGCGTTTCGTCTCGCGGAGACCCGCACTGAGCGAGCGCAGCGAGTCGAAGTGTCGCTCAACGACCCCGGGGAGCGGTCATTCAGGGCCTCAGCAGGGCGAAGAACCGCTCGATGTCCGCGGCCATGTCGATCGTCGGATCCAGCATCCATGCGTTCTGCAACCCGTCGGCGAGGGCGTGCCCGGCGCGGATGATCCATTCGGGATCCAGGTCGCTGCGCATCCGCCCTTCCGTCTGCGCGGCGGCGATGGCCTCACGAGCCGCGGCATGCACCCGCGCCGTCCGCTCGAGGAAGAAGTCGTGCGCGGGGTGGGTCGGGTCGGCCGCCTCGGCCTGCAACTGGGTGTACAGCTGCACGAGCCCCGGCACGTCGGCGTTGTGACGCACCACCAGCAGGAAGCCGTCGAAGAACTCGATCTCATCGCTGACGCCGATGTCCTGCGCGTCCCGCGCACGCAGGATCTCGACGAACAGCTGCTCCTTGGTGCCGAAGTAGTGCAGCAGGCCGGCCGGGCTCAGCCCCACGGCGTCGGCGATCTCGCGCACCGAGGCGTTGCGATAGCCGAGCCTGCCGACGATCTCGAGCGCGGCCTCGAGGATCTCCTCGCGCTTGACGACGCCCTTCGCGTACGCGCCTCGTTTGGCCATGGGATCAGGATATCCGTCCGTCACGAAACATGAATGACGGTCGGTTTGTGACACCGAAACCCTTGCGGCGTTCAGGTTTCGGTGTCACAATACGAGTCGGATCCAAATACCAAACAAGGTTCGGGATTTGGATCCGAACCCGATCCGCTCGACGAGGAGCCGCCCCATGACCATCACCCCTCCCGATCCCGCCGCCGAGATCGCCCCCACGGGGCTCATCCGGGCGGCCGCGCCCGCTGCGGGGGAGCCCGCGGCGAGCCCGCCGGCGACCAAGCGGCTGCTGCCCAGCCTCCTCATCGCGTCGATGACGCTGTTCGCCACCTACGGCGGGCTCATCGCGATCCTGCTGCCGACGCAGATCCTGCTGCTCGACGAGAAGAACAAGGTCGCCAATCTCGCGATCGTCACGACGACCTCCTTCATCTTCACGCTGTTCGCGCAGCCGATCGCGGGCGCCCTCAGCGACCGCACCCGCTCGCGCTTCGGCCGGCGCGTGCCGTGGATGGTGCTCGGCGCCCTGGTCGGCGGCGTGCTGCTGCTGGGGATGGGCACGCTCACCGATCTGATGTGGATCACCGTGTTCTGGGTGGTGATCCAGGTCGCGCTGAACTTCCTGCAGGCGCCGCTGACGACCATCACCGCCGACCGCTTCCCGCGTGCGAAGCGCGGCGGCGCGAGCGCCATGATCGGTCTCGGCACGCAGCTCGGCATGACGGTCGGTGTCATGCTCGCGGTCGGCCTCGGCGCGCAGCTGGGCCTCGGCTACTCGGTCTTCGGCATCGCCGTGATCGTGGTCACGATCCTGTTCGCGCTGTTCAACAAGGACTGGTCTTCGAAGGATGCGGAGGTCGAGCCGTTCCGCTGGGGCCCGTTCTTCAAGGGCTTCTGGATCAACCCGCGCAAGCACCCCGACTTCTTCTGGGCCTTCACCGGCCGCTTCCTGCTGATCCTGGGCTACTTCGTCGTCTCGGCGTATCAGCTGTACATCCTGACCGACTACATCAAGCTGCCGCTGCAGCAGGCGCAGGGCGCCGTGATGACCCTGACGCTCGTGGCCTTCGTGCCGACGCTGATCGCGATCGCGCTCTCCGGCTGGTGGAGCGACAAGGTGGGCCGTCGCAAGGTGTTCATCTACGTCGCGACCGTCGTCATGGCCGCGGGGCTCGCGTTCCCGCTGATCATGCCGAACATGACCGGCATGATCCTCATGAGCATCGTCAACGGCGTCGGCTTCGGCCTGTACATGTCGGTCGACGCCGCGCTCATGACCGAGGTGCTGCCGAACGAGGGCACCTCGGCCGGCAAGGACCTCGGCATCCTCAATGTCGCCACCAACATCCCGCAGGCGCTGAGTGCGCTGATCGCCGCGGTCATCATCGGATCCCTCGGGGGCTATCCGGTGCTGTTCGTCTTCGCGATCGTGTTCGCGGTCCTCGGGGCGATCGCCATCGCACCGATCAAGTCGGTCAAGTAGCAGTCCGCCGTCCCTGCGGCCGGATCGGATCCGGTGCGGCCGCAGGGAACGGCAGCAATCTCCTCCACGAAAGGAACTCCGATGGAGAACACCCAGACCTCGTCCGTCGCGGCAGGCGCCGCGCTCGCGCAGCCCGAAGTGCGGATCGCAGAAGGCGTCGTCCGCGGGCGCTGGCGCCCCACCACGGGTGGCAAGGGCAATCCGCAGTCGGCGGCGTTCCTCGGTATCCCCTTCGCCGAGGCGCCCGTCGGCGAGCTCCGCTTCGCAGCCCCGGTGCCCAAGGCGCCTTGGGAGGGCGTGTTCGATGCCGCGGAGTTCGGCGCGACCGCGCAGCGCGGCGACCCCGGAGTGACGCTCATCCCCGAGCCCAGCGTCGAGGGCGAGTCCACGCTCAACGTGAACGTGTACACCCCGCTGGTCCCGGCCGACGGTACCGGGGACGCGGCAGGCATGCCCGTGCTCGTCTACATCCACGGTGGCGGCTACTTCGCCGGGTCCCCGGCCAGCCCCTGGTACGACGGSCGYAACTTCAACCGCGACGGCGTCGTGACSGTGACGATCTCGTACCGGCTCGGYTTCGACGGATTCGGCTGGATCGAGGATGCCCCGTCGAACCGSGGCGTGCGCGACTGGYTGCTSGCYCTGGACTGGGTGCAGCGSAACATCGCGGCCTTCGGCGGGGATCCGGGGCGTGTCACCATCGCCGGGCAGTCCGCCGGCGGTGGCGCGGTGATGACCCTGCTCGGCATGGAGAAGGCGCAGCACCTGTTCCACGGCGTGTATGCGATCTCGGGCGCGCTCGCCGATGTGTCGGCCGCGCGCTCGGAGGAGTTCGGGCGCCGTCTGGCCGCCGAGCTCGGCGTCGCCCCGACCCGGGAGGGCCTCGGTGTGCTAAGCGAGGAGCGGATCCTCGAGGCGCAGAAGAAGCTCACCGCCTTCGACGGCGGTGACATGAGCGACATCGTCGAGAAAGGGCTCCCGCTCGGGCCGTCCGTCGACGGCGACCTCATCCTGCGTCCGACGCCCGAGTCGTTCCGCGCCGGTGTCGGATCCGACAAGCCCCTCGTGCTCGGCGCCACCGATGACGAGTTCACGATGGCGACGGCCGATGCCGGCAGGGCTATGGCACTCGTGCCGAAGGGGATCCTGCTCGGCAAGCTCGGGGTGCCGAAAGAAGCGCGCAGGCCCTACCTCGCCGCGAACGCCGATGTGCTCGCGAAGGGCAAGGCGCGCCTGGCCGGGCGTGTGCTGACGGATCGGATGTTCCGTGTCGCGATCCTGCGGATCGTGGCAGATCGCGGTGCGGCCCCCACCTGGGTGTACCGGTTCTCCTGGCCGTCCGGCACCTTCGGCTTCGCCGAGCACTGCCTCGACGTGCCGTTCTTCTTCGATTGCCTGGACGGTCCCGCGATGGTGCCGCTGGCAGGGCCCAACCCGCCGCAGACGCTCGCGGACGAGGTGCACGAGGCCGCGGTCGCGTTCATCGTGGGCGGGGACCCGGGCTGGTCGCGCTACGACGCCGCGACCGGGATCGCGCGTGTGTACGACACCCCGTCGCGAGACGTGGCGGACGCCTACGCGTCGGTGCGGCCGCTGCTCACCACTGGTCGTTGAGCGAGCACGGTCGAAGGTCGCGCGAGACAAAACGCGGTCGCCTGCGAGGTCGCCGCGTTTCGTCTCTGCGTTTCGACTCGCCTTCGGCTCGCTCAACGAACGCGGCTGCGCCGCCCTCGCTCAACGACCCCGGGGTTGCTCGACCGAGTCCGGCGCGGGTGCCTGCATGAGGTCGAACAGCGTCTCGATGAGGGCCGTCATTTCGAGCTCCGGTTCGACGAGCAGCTGCATCTGGGCGCCGTCCGAGACGGCCTGCAGCAGCCGCGCGGCCAGCATCGGATCGATGCCGCTGCGGATCCGGCCCTCGGCCTGAGCGTCGGCGATCGTCCCGGCCCATCGATCGCGCAGGCCGGCGCCGCGTTCGGCGAAGAAGGCGCGGGAGGGGTGCTCGGGGTTCGCGGCGTCGGCCGCGAGGCGGGTGAACAGCTCGACGAGCCCCGGCACGCGGGCGTTGTGGCGGACGATGTCGAGATAGCCGTCGCGCATCTCGTCGAGGTCGGCGGCCCGCGCGGCCCCGAGATGGCCGGCCATGTCGACCTCATCGCGGGTGCGCAGGATCTCGACGAACAGCTCGTCCTTGCTGTCGAAGTAGTGCAGGAGGCCGGCCTGGCTGAGGCCGACCGCCTCGGCGAGCTCCTTCACGGAGGCCCCGTGATAGCCCTCGCGGGCGACCACCGCGAGGGCTGCGTGCAGGATCTCCTCGCGCTTCGCGATGCCCTTCGCGTACGAACCTCGTCGTGCCATGACCCGAGACTATCCCGGCCTCTGCTGCGATGGATTCAAAACCGAGTAGTACTTGCTTTTTATCCCACAACCTGATCGACTGACCCTGCCCGTCACCCGAGTCGTCCACGAAGGAGTCGACAATGACATCGCCCCGCGATCACCTGCCCCAGCTCAGCACCGAGGAGAAGGCGTCGCTGACCAGCGGCAAGGACTTCTGGACGCTCAAGCCCATCGAACGCATCGGCGTGCCGTCGATCATGGTCACCGACGGCCCGCACGGCCTCCGCAAGCAGGCCGCGGAGAGCGATCACCTCGGCCTCAGCCAGAGCGTCCCGGCGACCTGCTTCCCGCCGGCGTCCGGACTCGGATCCGCCTTCGATCCCGAGCTCGCGGAGCGCGTGGGCGTCGCGCTCGGCGTGGAGTCGGCGATCGAGGACGTCGCGGTGATCCTCGGCCCCGGCATCAACATCAAGCGGTCGCCGCTGTGCGGGCGCAACTTCGAGTACGTCTCCGAGGATCCGATCGTGTCCGGCGTGATCGGTGCGGGACTCGTGAAGGGGATCCAGTCGCAGGGGGTCGGCAGCTCGCTCAAGCACTTCGCGGCSAACAAYCAGGAGTTCGAGCGGATGACSGCSTCGAGCGACGTGGATCCCCGACCGCTGCGGGAGATCTACCTGCGCGGCTTCGAGCGCGTCGTCACCGATGCCCAGCCGTGGACCGTGATGTGCTCGTACAACAAGATCAACGGCGTGTATGCGTCGCAGGACCCGTGGCTACTCACGCAGGTGCTGCGCGACGAGTGGGGCTTCGAGGGTCTCGTCGTCTCCGACTGGGGCGCGGTGAACGACCGCGTCGCCGCACTCGTCGCGGGACTCGACCTGGAGATGCCCGGCAGCGACGGCGCCCCCGATCGTGCCGTGGCCGCCGCCGCAGGATCCGACCCGGCCGTCGCAGCTGCGCTGGACGCCTCGGCCGCTCGTGTGCTCGACCTCGTCGGTCGCGCCCAGGCGCGCCCGGACGTCGCCGGCCCGCTCGATGTCGAGGCCCACCACGCCCTCGCCCGCGAGGTCGCCGGACGGTCGATCGTGCTGCTGCGCAACGAGGCCGTCGACGGGGCTCCGCTGCTGCCGCTCGCCGAGGACGCCTCGATCGCACTCATCGGCGAGTTCGCCCGCACCCCGCGGTTCCAGGGCGGCGGCTCCTCGCACATCAACCCGACCCGCGTCGACTCCGCGCTCGACGCCCTCACCGCCGTGGCCGGCGAGCGGGTCGCGTTCGCGCCGGGCTTCGCCTTCGATGCCGCGGCGGACGGACAGGACGCCCTGCGCGACGAGGCCGTGTCGCTCGCCGCCTCCCGCGATGTCGCCGTGGTCTTCCTCGGCCTCACCGACGCCGAGGAGTCGGAGGGCTTCGACCGCGAGCACATCGACCTCGCCGCGCACCAGCTCGCCCTGCTCGACGCCGTCGTCGCCGCGAACCCGCGCACGGTCGTCGTGCTGTCGAACGGCTCCGTCGTGGCGCTGCCGTTCGCCGACCGCGTGCCGGCGATCGTCGAGGCGTGGCTGCTGGGCCAGGCCGGCGGATCCGCGACTGTCGACGTGCTGCTCGGCGCGGTGAACCCGTCGGGCCGGCTCGCCGAGACGATTCCGCACCGCATCGAGGACACCCCGGCGTTCGGCAACTTCCCCGGCTCGAACGGGCACGTGCGCTACGGCGAGGGCATCTTCGTGGGCTACCGCTGGTACGACGCGCGCGACATCGCGGTGACCTACCCGTTCGGCCACGGCCTGTCGTACACGTCCTTCGCCTACGGCGCCGTCTCCGCCGAGGTCACGGCGTCGGGCGACATCATGGTGACGGTCCCCGTCACGAACACCGGATCCTGCGACGGCCGCGAGGTCGTGCAGGTCTACGTCGCGCCCGTCGCCTCCGCTGTGGAGCGCGCGCCGCGCGAGCTCAAGGCGTTCGCGTCGGTCGAGATCGCCGCGGGCGCCACGACCGACGTCGTGCTGACCGTGCGCCGCGAGGACCTCGCGTACTGGGACATCCGRGTCGAKCGCTTCGTCGTCGAGGGCGGCGYGTACCGSGTCGAGGCCGSGKCKTCCAGCCGCGACCTGCGCGGCTCCACCGTCATCGACGTGGCCGGCGACGCGGTCATGGTTCCGCTCACGCCCGAATCCACGCTGGCCGCGGTGTTTGCGCACCCGGTCGCAGGTCCGATGGTCGCGGGCGCGTTCGCCGCGCTCCAGGAGCAGTTCGGCGGCGAGGGCGACGGCATCATGTCGGGCGAGGCCATGGCGAAGATGATGGGTTCGTTCCCGCTCGGGCGCCTCCCCGCGTTCGGCTGGGGCCTCAATCGCGAGGGCGTCGACCAGCTGATCGCCGCCGCGAACGCCCCGCAGGCGTAGTCCGCCGCTCGGCCCACGGAACGCGGCCTCCCGTCGCGGAGGCCGCGTTCCTCATGTCGGCAGCCGTCGAGGCCGGATCCTTCCCGTTCAGGCGGACCCCATCCCGTTCACTGGTCGCGAAATGCCGTTATGGACCGCGGAGAACGGCAATACGCGACCAGTGAACGGTGATGCCGAGGGCCGGCCGGAGCCGGATCCCGGAGTCGGATCCCGGATCAGCCGGCGTGCTGGCGGGCCCGGCGCTCGGAGTCGGATCCCTGATGCCGGATCAGCCGGCGTTGCGGCGGGCCTCCCAGCCGGAGCGCACCATCTCGTCGACCGTGTGACGCATCCGCCAGTCCAGGTCGCGCGCGGCGAGCTCTCCCGTCGCGACGATGCGGTCGGGGTCGCCCGGGCGGCGCGGACCGATCTCGGGAGTGAAGGCGATGCCGGTCACGCGGGCCATCGCGTCCATGATCTGGCGCACCGAGAGGCCGTCGCCGGATCCGAGGTTGTAGGCGGCCTCGATCGGCTCACCGGCGATCATGCGCTGCGCGGCGGCGACATGGGCGGCGGCGATGTCGCCGACGTGCACGTAGTCGCGCACGTTCGTGCCGTCCTCGGTGGCGTAGTCGTCGCCGTTGATGCGCGGTGTCTCGCCCGCGAGCAGCTTCTCGAACACGATCGGGAACAGGTTGTGCGGGCTCACGTCGTAGACGGACGGATCCGCGGATCCGACGACGTTGAAGTAGCGCAGCGACGTGTGCACGAGAGGTGTCTCGGATCCGGCGGTCGCGACGGCCTGGTCGCGCAGCAGCCACTCGCCGATGAGCTTCGACTCGCCGTAGGGGCTGGCTGGGCGCTTCTCGGTCTCCTCGACGACGAGCGGGACGTCGGGCGTGCCGAACACCGCGGCGCTCGAGGAGAACACGATGTTCGCGACGCCGGCCGCGGCCATCGCCTCGAGGATCACGCGGGTGCCCTCGACGTTCTGCGCGTAGGTGTGCAGCGGGCGCTGCACCGAGACCCCGGCGTACTTGTACCCGGCCACGTGGATCACGCCCTGCACGGCGTGCTCGCGGAGGGTCCGCTCGATCAGGTCCCGGTCGAGGATGCTGCCCTGCACGAAGGCGACGCCCTCGGGCACGAACGATGCGACGCCGCTGGAGAGATCGTCCAGCACGACCGGCGTGAGCCCGGCCTCCGCGAGCGCGCGCACCACGTGCGATCCGATGTAGCCGGCGCCGCCGGTGACAAGCCAGGACATGGGTCTCCTTCCGTCGCGCGTTTGCGCGGGTCTCATTCTGGCAGGGGGCTTGCTGGAGGTTCGCCGGGGCGGAGCGGATGGCCGGATCCGCGAGCTCGCGACTCTCCGAGGCTCGAACCTGCACCCCGATCACGTACCGGCTCGTGCTGACCGCGAGACTCCATCTGGGTAACGAGACTGCTCATCTGGACTGCAGTCTCGTTGCGCAGATGAAGTCTCGCGGTCAAGAGGCAGGGGATGCGGCGGATCAGACGTCGCGGTGCGGGCCGGCCGAGGGGACGACCGTGAACAGGTGCGGCTCGGCGAAGCCGGCCTCGGCGAACGCCGTGCGCACGGCCTCCGAGACGGCCGGCACGCGGTCGTGGTCGACGAGGGCGATCGCGGCGCCGCCGAACCCGCCGCCGGTCATGCGCGCCCCGATCGCGCCGTGCGCGAGGGTGGTGTCCACGGCGGTGTCGAGCTCGGGGATCGAGATCTCGAAGTCGTCCCGCATCGACGCGTGCGAGGCGACCAGGAGGTCGCCGATCGCGCGCGGTCCGTGTGCGGCGAGGGCCGCGACCGTGTCGAGCACGCGCTGGTCCTCGGTCACGACATGGCGCACTCGGCGGAAGTCGACGTCGTCGAGCAGCTCCGCGGCGCGCGGCAGATCCGCCTCGGTCACGTCTCGCAGCGCTGCCACCCCGAGGGCGGCGGCCCCGCGTTCGCAGGACTCGCGGCGCTCGCGGTAGCCGCCCGTGGAGTGGGCGTGCTTCACGCCCGTATCGATCACGAGCACCTCGAGCCCGGCCTCCGCGAAACCGAGCGGGATCGAGCGGGTCTCCAGCGTGCGGCAGTCCAGGAACACCGCGGCGTCGGCCTGCCCGAGCGTCGACGCCATCTGATCCATGATCCCGGTCGGGGCGCCCACGGCCTCGTTCTCGGCGCGGCGGCCCGCCTGGGCGAGGGACACCGCATCGAGGCCGAGGCCCCAGAGCTCGTTCAGGGCGGCGCCCGTCGCGCCCTCGATCGCGGCGGACGACGACAGGCCGGCACCGACCGGCACCTCGGAGGCGATCGCGATGTCGATGCCGGCGAAGGTTCCCGCAGCCCAGGCGGGAACCAGGGCGCGCAGTGCCCATGCCACGCCGAGGGGGTAGGCCGCCCATTCCGGGACGGTCGGTCCCTGGGCTCGCCCCGCGGCGCCGTCGGACGGGAAGAGCGTCTCGAGATCGTCGAGCGCGACCTCGACCGGCTCCTCGGCGAACGTGGAGGCGACGCGGATCCGCCCGTCGACCCGCAGGCGCACGGCGGCGGCTGTGCGGTGCTGGATCGCGAAGGGCAGCACGAACCCGTCGTTGTAGTCGGTGTGCTCGCCGATGAGGTTCGCGCGCCCAGGGGCCGACCAGACGCCCATGGGCTCGGATCCGGTCAGGCTGCGGAACAGTTCCGTCGCGGCGCCGACCGCAGGGGGCGTGGAGGCGGAGGCCGCGGGGGTGGCGGCGGTGGGCGCGGCGCCGACCGCGGGCGACGCGGGAGCCGCGGCGGTGA